>NZ_JAFAVR010000263.1 GCF_019242355.1 Sphingomonas sp.
CCGCGCTTCGGGTGCCGATGGCGGCGCTTGAAGAGGCGAAGGGCCGCTCAGGCCACATCAAGAACCTCTTCTGCCGCTACTCCGACTATCTCCTTGCCCAGACCATGCAGAACGTCGCCTGCAACGCCTTCCACAGCATCTCGCAGCGCGCGGCGCGCTGGCTGCTGCTTGCGCAGGATCGCGCCGGCGACCGCATCGAGCTGACTCAGGAGGCCTTTGCGGGGCTGCTCGGGGTGCAGCGGACCACGATCAATGCGGTGGTAGCCGAGCTTGCGGCCGCAAGACTGATCGCCACCGGCCGCGGCATCGTTCGAGTCCTCGATCGCGCCGGGCTCAAGCATCGCTCATGCGAATGCTATCACGTGATCGAGGAGCATTTCGCCGCGGTGATCGGGAGCGGCGGCCGCGGGACCGCGCGCTGATCTTAGGCCCGGAGGCTCCAGCGCAGGGTTTCGCCGGCGCGGAAGGGCACCAGGCCGCCGACCTCTTCGGGGACCGTCACGTCGCGCCGTTCCAGCGTCACCGTCGCCTCGTTCGGCGGCAGCCGGTAGAAGGCAGGGCCATTAAGGCTCGCGAAGGCTTCGAACCGGTCGAGAGCGCCGTGCTCTTCGAACACCTGCGCATAGACCTCGAGCGCGTACGGCGCGTTGAAAATGCCCGCGCAACCGCACGCCGACTCCTTGGAATGACGCTCATGGGGGGCGCTGTCGGTACCGAGGAAGAATTTGGGCGAGCCTGAGGTCGCCGCCGCCCTGACGGCCAGTCGGTGCTCCTCGCGCTTGGCGACCGGGAGACAATAAGCGTGCGGACGCAATCCCCCCGCGAACAAGGCATTGCGGTTGATGACCAGATGTTGCGGCGTCACCGTGGCGGCAAGGTTCGGGCCGCTGTCACGCACGAATTCCGCGGCATCTCGCGTCGTGATGTGCTCCAGTACGACCCTGAGCTCCGGGAAATCGCGCGTCAGCGGGCTTAGCACCCGATCGATGAACACCGCCTCGCGGTCGAAGACGTCGACGGCGGGGTCGGTCACCTCGCCATGCACGCACAGCACCATGCCGATCCGCTGCATCCGCTCCAGCGCCGGATAGATGTTGGCGACGTCGGTCACGCCGCTGGCGCTGTTGGTCGTGGCGCCCGCCGGATAGAGCTTGGCCGCGACCCAGATCCCTTCCTCGAAGCCGTGAGCCAATTCGTCGGGCTCGGCCTCGTCCGTCAGGTAGCAGGTCATCAGCGGCGTAAAGCCCGGCCCCGCGGCCTCAACGATGCGCTCGCGATAGGAGGAGACGAGGGCGGATGACGTTACCGGCGGCGTCAGGTTCGGCATCACGATCGCGCGGGCGAACTGGCGCGCCGTATAGGGAGCGACCCACCTTAGCATCTCGCCGTCGCGCAGATGGACGTGCCAGTCGTCGGGCCGCCGGATGGTCAGTGTTTCAATTGCCACGGCGGCTCCCTAACTGATCGCCATGCCGGCAACCACCCTGACCGATCGAACACTCATCCGCCTGTCCGGAGAGGACGTCCGCGGCTTCCTGCAGGGCCTGGTCACGAATGACGTCATGGGACCGCTGCCGGTGTGGGCCGCGCTCCTGACGCCGCAGGGCAAGTGCCTGTCCGACTTCATGATCTGGGGCGAGGGCGATGACTTGCTGCTCGATTGCGAGGCGGGCGCCGCCGCCGACCTGGTGAAGCGCCTGTCGATCTATCGGTTGCGGCGCGCGATCCGGATCGAACGCGACGACTTGCTTGCCGTGCATTGGTCGCCGGGTGGCAAGACCCCGGACCCACGCCTGCCGGAACTCGGCTCGCGGTGGCTGGGCTCGGCGAGCGAGCCAGCCACCGGCTGGCTGGAGCACAGGCTCCGGCTCGGAGTCTGCGAAGGCCGCACAGAGCTTGGCGACATACTCTGGCTCGAATGCAATGCGGCGGAGCTCGGCGGCGTCAGCTTCACCAAAGGTTGCTTCGTCGGCCAGGAGAACACCGCCCGCATGAACTGGCGGCAGAAGGTTAACCGGCGGCTTGTGGTGGTCGAATCCGACATGCCAGGCCCGCGCACCCGCGTTGCCTATCCCGAGCTTGGTCTTTCCGTCGAGCATCGCCGTGTCGACGACCTTGGCGGCGCGATCGTCCCCGGCTGGCTTCAGGCATTGATCAGCGCATAGGCGCGGACCGGGAAGGTCCCCATGCCCTTCACCTTGGGCGGAGCTGCCGTGAAGCGGAAATCGCCATCGGGCAAAGCGCCGAGGTTGGTCATGTGCTCGCAGATCGGGATTCCGGCGCGCAGCAGCGCCGTGTGCGCCGGCCGCGTCCGCACCCGCGTGTCATCGATATTGTGGCTGTCGATTCCAACCAGGGCTGCCCCCCGCGCGACGAGAAGTTCGGCGGCGTCGGTGCCGAGGAATGGATGATCGTGGTAATAAGCATCGCCTCCCCCAATGCCGGTCCCAGCCGGTAGCGATCAGCACGGCCTTGCCCCGAACATCGCGGCCCTCGAACGCCGACGCGTCCACGGCCAGGCGCGTCTCGAACGGCTGGCGGAAGACGATGGCGGGAAGATCGGCAAGCGTCTCGATCCCGATCTCGCTCAAGTCCTCGCCGTCGGCGAAGCGGTGGGATGGCACATCGACATAGGTGCCGGTGTTGGCGACCATGTCGATCCTGCCGATCTGAAAGGTCGAGCCGTCGTCATAATTCGCGGCCGACTGCTCGCGTGAGATGAAGTCGCAGATGTGCGGCCCGGGCAGGCCCTTGTAGGTCACCATTCCGTCGGTGATGACGTGGCTCAGGTCGATGAGCCGGCGCGCTGCGTGATTTTCCATAGGGCGATGATCCCGATTCCCATCCAGAGCACGTTGAGCACCGCCGAGGGAAGTGCGCCATGCCACCAGCCGTTGAGCGCGAAGCCGGCCGCGCCGAGGACGTTCATGGCCTGATAGACCCGTGACTGCCCGTTCATCTTGCCCGCAGACAGCAGCAGATAGGCCAGCAGGATCAGGACCGCGCCGCCCCAGCCCGCCGCTTCGACGGCAATCCGCGTCGCGCTCACGCCGCGGCGAGCCGCCTCAGCACGTACTGGAGGATGCCGCCCGAGCGGAAATATTCGAGCTCGTTGAACGTGTCGATGCGGCAGCGGGCGGTGAAGGCCGCGGTTGATCCGTCGGCGCGGGTGACCTGCACCTCGACGTCCTGGCGCGGCTTGATGTCTCCCACGCCCGTGATCGTGAAGCGCTCGCTTCCGTTCAGGCCCAGGCTGGCGGCGTTCTCGCCCTCCTGGAATTGAAGCGGAAGCACGCCCATGCCGACGAGATTGGAGCGATGGATACGCTCGAAGCTTTCGGCGATGACGGTGCGGACGCCGAGCAGCACCGTGCCCTTGGCCGCCCAGTCGCGCGAGCTGCCGGTGCCATATTCCTTGCCGGCGAGGACGATCAGCGGCGTCCCGTCATGCTTGTAGGCCATGGCCGCGTCGTAGATCGGCATGACCTCGCCGCCCGGCGCGCCGTGGCCCGAGTAACGGGTAAAGCCGCCCTCGACATTGTCGAGCATCCGGTTGCGGATGCGGATATTCGCGAAGGTGCCGCGCATCATCACTTCATGATTACCGCGGCGGGCGCCGTAGCTGTTGAACTCGGCCCGCGGGACGTTGTGCTCCAGAAGGTAGCGGCCGGCCGGGCTGTCCGGCTTGATCGCCCCTGCCGGCGAGATGTGGTCGGTCGTGATTGAATCGCCGAACACGGCCAGCGCGCGAGCGTCGACGACATCGCCCGGGGGCGTCGCTGTCATCGTCATGCCGGTGAAATAGGGCGGGTTCTGGATGTAGGTGGACTGCGCCGGCCAGCTGTAGGTCGCGCCTCCGGTGACATCGATCGCCCGCCAGCGCTCATCGCCGTGGAACACGTCGGCATAGCGGCGGCGGAACATCTCCGAGTGCACATGCTGGTCGATGAGTGCGCGGACTTCCTCGTTCGACGGCCAGATGTCCTTGAGGAAGACTTGTTCGCCGTTGCTGGAAGTCCCGATCGGCTCGCTGACGATATCGCTTCGCACCGTGCCCTTGAGCGCGAATGCGACGACCAGCGGAGGCGAAGCGAGGTAATTGGCGCGGCAATCGGGCGAGACCCTGCCTTCGAAGTTGCGATTGCCCGAGAGGACACTGACGGCGACGAGGTCGTTCTCGTTGATCGCCTTGCTGATCGGCTCAGGGAGCGGCCCGGAATTGCCGATGCAGGTGGTGCAGCCATAGCCGACCAGGTCGAAGCCGAGGGCGTTCAAGTCCTCGCTGAGGCCGCTTTCGTTGAGGTAATCGGTAACCACCTGGCTTCCGGGGGCGAGGCTGGTCTTCACCCAGGGCTTGCTGGTCAGTCCCTTCTCGCGCGCCTTTCGGGCAACCAGGCCGGCGGCGATCAGAACCGATGGGTTCGACGTGTTGGTGCAGCTCGTGATCGCGGCGATGGCGACGTCGCCGTTGCCGAAGTCGAACTGCTCGCCCTCGACCGGGCAGCGCGGCTCGTCACCCTTGCGATACGTCTCACGCAGGTCGCGATTGAACTGGTCGTCGACGTCGGTCAGCAGCACGCGGTCCTGCGGGCGCTTCGGGCCGGCGAGCGACGGCTGGATCGAGCTCATGTCGAGTTCCAGCGTATCGGTGAACTCGGGTTCGGCGGTGGCGGAATCGCGCCACAGGCCCTGCGCCTGGGCGTAAGCGCGAACCAGCGCGATGCGGTCGGCGTCGCGGCCGGTCAGCTCGAGATAGTCTATGGTCCGCTGGTCGATCGGGAAGAAGCCGCAGGTCGCGCCATATTCGGGGGCCATGTTCGCGATCGTCGCGCGGTCGGCGAGCGTCAGTGCGTCGAGGCCGGGACCGTAGAACTCGACGAAGCGGCCGACGACACCCTTCTGCCGGAGCATTTGGGTCACGGTCAGCACCAGGTCGGTCGCCGTGATGCCTTCCTTGAGCTCGCCGTCGAGGCGGAAGCCGACGACTTCGGGGATCAGCATGCTGACCGGCTGGCCGAGCATCGCGGCCTCGGCCTCGATGCCGCCGACGCCCCAGCCGAGCACGCCGAGCCCGTTGACCATCGTCGTGTGGCTGTCGGTGCCGACCAAAGTGTCGGGATAGGCGATCGTCTCGCCGTTCTGGTCGTCGGCGGTCCACACGCTCTGCGCGATATGCTCGAGGTTGACCTGGTGGCAGATGCCGGTGCCCGGCGGCACGACCTTAAAATTGTCGAACGCCTGACTGCCCCACTTGAGGAACTGGTAGCGCTCTCCATTGCGAGCATATTCCAGCTCGACGTTCCTGCCGAACGCCTGCGGATTGCCGAATTCGTCGACCATGACGCTGTGGTCGATGACAAGATGTACCGGCACCAGCGGATTGATCTTCTGCGGGTCGCCGCCGAGGCTTGTCATCGCATCCCGCATCGCGGCGAGGTCGACGACGGCGGGCACGCCGGTGAAGTCCTGCATCAGAACGCGCGCCGGGCGATACTGGATCTCGCGAGCGATCTTCCGTTCCTTGAGCCAGTCGGCCATCGCCTGGAGGTCGTCGCGAGTGACGGTTTCGCCGTCCTCGAAGCGCAGTAGGTTCTCCAGCAGCACCTTCATGGAAAAGGGCAGGCGCGACACGTCGCCGAGTGTCTCGGCCGCCTTGGGCAGCGAATAATAAGCGAAGCTCTTGTCTCCGACCTGGAGTGTCGAACGGGTCTTGAGGCTGTCCTGGCCGGTCGGAATCATGGTGGTCCTTCGCTGTCGTTCGAGCGGTTCGTCTGAGCCGGAGATGGGATGCCAGCGCCCTTAGCAACCCGCCTCCCGCGCCGCAAACGCGTGGGGAGCGCCGGAAGACCCCACCCGGACTAACTTGCGTATTCGACTCTTGCGAATTTGCGCTTATTCGTCAGTGCTGATGTCGCGTCATGGGGGTCAAAGCGCGCGGGGAGCGCAGTCACAGCCGGAGACGTCGTTGCGCGCCGCCGACGCTCGCGAAACGCTCGATCACGAACCGCTGGTCACCGCGATGGGCGGAGGCACCCTGGATATCGAGGCGATGCTTGCGATCGCCGACCTGCTGCCGGTCATGATCGGCTATGTCGATCGCAACTGCGTCTATCGATTCGTCAACCGCCCGCTCGCCGAGTGGTTCGAACTCCCCCGGCGGCAGATCGTCGGCCGAACGATGAGCGAGATGCTCGGCGACGAGGCATTCGCCCAGCGCAAGCCCCTGCTGGAAGCAGCCCTGGACGGCGAGCGGAAGTTCTTCGCAAGCGAGCTCAGCCATCCGAGCCGCGGATTGGTCGCGGTCCAGACCGACTACGTCCCCTGGGCCGACCCAAGCGGCGAAGTGCGCGGGCTGATCGTGCTCGTCACCGACGTCACGGAACAGCGCGCCGTCGAACGAGCCCTGCGCGAAAGCGAGGAGCGCTTCCGCCGGATCGCCAACTCCGCGCCGGCATTGATGTGGGTGACTCGCCTCGACCGCGTCCGCGACTTCGTCAACGACAGTTATGTCGACTTCGTCTCCGGCCCGGGCGGCAAGCGCGACAAGGCGCAGTCCATCGACTGGCGCGCCCGAATTCATCCCGAGGACCTCGACCGAATCGCCGCCGAGAGCCTAGCGGGGGAGGCATCGCTGCGGCCGTTCACGCTGGAGGGGCGCTACCTTCGGCATGACGGCGAATACCGCTGGCTGCGCAGCGTCTCGCAACCGCGCTTCGGCGCCGACCGGCAGCTGAGCGGCTTCATCGGCGTCGCCACCGACATTACGGTCGCCAAGGAGGCGGAGATCGAACTCCGGCGGCAGGTCGGCGAGCGGACCGGCGAGCTGGCGATGAGCGAGGCCCGCTTTCGCGCTGTCTTCGATACCGTCCTCGAAGTGCTGGTCCTGATGGATCTCGAGGGCACGGTGATCGAGCTGAACAGCAAGGCAGCGCCGTGGCGGGCCGCTTCGACTCGCGAGGCGGTCGGCCGGAAGATCTGGGAGGGCCCGACGTTCGCCCTCTATCCCGAGCACGTCCGGCTGATGAAGCGGGCGGTGCGGACCGCGGCTGCGGGCAAGATCTTCACCGAGCAGGTGCGGCTGGACCGCGACGGGGTTGCGACGGCGCATATCGACATCTCGGTGCAGCCGGTCCGCGGTCCCGACGACGACGTGCTTTACCTGCTATTCGAGGCACGCGACGTCACCGACCTCAAGGCTGCTCAGGAGCAGCTTCGCCAGAGCCAGAAAATGGAGGCGCTCGGCCAGCTCACGGGCGGCATTGCGCACGACTTCAACAACCTGCTGACTGTGGTCGTCGGCGGCCTCGACATCATCGCCAAGCGGGCCGAGGACGACAGGGTCAAGCGCTATGCCGAGAACGCCCTTGCCGCCGCCGACCGCGGCGCCCGGCTGACCGGCCAGCTGCTCGCCTTCAGCCGGGTTCAGCGGCTTGAGGTGCGACCGACCCACGTGGCGCCGATCATCCAGAACATGCGGCCCTTGCTCCGCAACGTGCTGGGGCCCGGAATCACCAAGGAGTTCGACCTCGATCACGAAATGATGCCGGTGATGGCCGACCCGACCCAGCTCGAGGTCGCGGTTCTCAACCTCGCGATCAACGCGCGCGACGCGATGCCTGATGGGGGCGTGCTCCGTTTCGTCAGCAGGGCAGTGCAGGTCGAAAGCGACCCCGAGCTCGAGCGCGGCAAATATATCGAGCTGTGCATCAGCGACACCGGGGTCGGCATGCCGGCCGAAATCTTGGAGCGGGCATTCGAGCCGTTCTTCACCACCAAGGACGTCGGCAAGGGCACCGGCCTCGGCCTGTCGATGGTCTATGGCATGGCCCGGCAATCGGGCGGCACGGCCCGGATCGAGAGCGCGCCGGGCGAAGGCACGTCCGTAAAGCTGTATTTCCGGCAGGCGCTCGCGGACGGCGCCGGCGAGACTGCGGGGAGCGTTGCCGATGCGCCTGAAGCCGATCAGGACCGCCGCGCGGGCTCGGTGCTGGTGATCGACGACGATCCCGACGTTCGCGGCTTCATTGTCGCGAGCCTCGAGGAGCAGGGATTCAAGGTCAGCGAGGCTGCCGACGGCGAGCGCGGGCTCGAGGAGATCGCCCGCGAAGCGCCGGATCTCGTGGTCCTCGACTTCATCATGCCCGGGCTCTCGGGAGCGGAAGTCGCAAGCCGGATCCTCGCCGGCAACCCGCGGCAGCCGATCCTGTTCGTTTCAGGCTATAGCGAGACCGAGGCGGTCAAGCGGGTCGCGCCCGATTCGCCGCTCCTCGCCAAGCCGTTCCGCGCCGATGCGCTTGCGAAGGCCGTGCGCGGGGCGCTTGGGCCGGTCGGCTGAGGGTCGGGGGCGCACGAGGGAGAAGCTGATGATGCTGCCAGGCCTTCTCGGACTGTTGATGATCGCAGCCCCGCTGACAGACTCGGTTGCGGCGGCGTCGCCGCCACGGGGCCCGACCGCCGAGCAGGGCCGCGCTGCCATGCTGGTGTTCCAGCGCGACTGGGTGCTGATGAACTGGGCGCTCCGCTATTTCGACGCCGATGGCGACATCGCCTTGTCGCCGACCGAGGCCGCGGCTGCCGGGGCGGCGTTCCGCAAGCTTGCCGACGTGAATCGCGACGGCCGCATCTCGCCGGCCGAATATCGCGTTGCGCGCTATTATATTCTGACGCGCAACTGACCTAATCTTGTTTAGTGGCGACGGTCCTTGACGGGCCTATGGCAATGCTCATGAGGCCGCTCGAAACCGATAGCGATTATTGCCGCAGGCGCGCCGCCCAGGAGCGGGCCGCAGCCGCCGGCGCCGCCGACGAACGTGCCGCGCGGTCCCATCGCGACCTTGCCGGGCGCTTCGAAGCCCTTGCCGCGACCGGTCTGATCTCGCTCGCTTGATCGCCGCCCGGGCAGCGGCCGATCTTCGCCGGAGAGAGGTTCAGCCGGCCATCCGCTTGGCGCCGAGGCCGAGCACCATCTCGTTAGCGCGCTCGTAGGCGAGCGGCTTGCCGAACAGATAGCCCTGGATGATGTCGCAGCCGAGGTCGCGCATTCTCTCGAAATCCTCGGCGGTCTCGACGCCCTCGGCGGTCACCGACATGCGGAAGCTCTTGGCGAGCTGGACGATCGACTGGATGATCGCGACATTCTCCGGCCGCGATCCCGCCTCGCGAACGAAGCTGCCGTCGATCTTCAGCTTATGGAAGACGGCCTTGTTCAGGTAGCCGATCGACGAATAGCCGGTGCCGAAATCGTCGAGCGCGATCCCGACGCCGAGCTGGCGGAGTCGCTTCAGGGTGTCGAGCGTCGAGCCATGGTCGCCCAGGAACACCCCTTCGGTGACTTCGAGCTCGATGCGGTTGCCGGCCAGCTTGTAGCGCGCAAGCGACTCGCTCACCGTGTTGGGCAGAGCCGGCTGGACGATCTGCTTTGGTGAGATGTTGAGCGCGACGGTAATCGGCTCCGGCCAGGAGGCGGCGGCGCGGCAGGCTTCGTCGATCACCCAGTCGCCGATCGCCGTCATCAGTCCACTTTCCTCGGCGACGGGAATGAACACGTTCGGCGGCACGAAGCCGCGCTTCGGATGGTTCCAGCGGATCAGGGCCTCGAAGCCGATCAGCTTCTGGTTCCTGGCGTTGATCAGCGGCTGGAAGGCGAGGTGGAACTGCTTCGACGCGATCGCCTGGCGAAGGTCGGTCTCGAGGCGGACGCGGTCCTCCTGCTCGGACTGGAGCTCGGACGAGAAATAGCGCGCGCAGCCGCGGCCGGCGTCCTTCGCCTGGTAGAGGGCAAGGTCGGCCTTCAGGATCAGGTCGTCGACCGTGGCGCCGTCGATCGGGCCGAAAGCGCAGCCGACGGACACGCCGATGCGAATCTCGGTCTGGTCGATCAAATAGGGTTCCTTGATCGCCTGGATGATCCGGTCGGCAAGGTGCTCGACCTTGCGGCGGCTCTGGCCGTCGGTGACGACGATCGCGAACTCGTCGCCGCCCATCCGACCGACATGGCCGTCCGCGCCGACCTCGTCGACCAGGCGCTTGGCAACCGCGCGCAGCACTGCGTCTCCCTTCGGGTGGCCGAAGGTGTCGTTGACTGGCTTGAAGCCGTCGAGGTCGAGAAACATGATCGCGCAGGGCACATTACCGCTGGTCGCGCCGCGAAGCGCTTCGCCGAGCAGCTGGCGCACCCGCCCGCGGTTCGGAAGGCCGGACAGGACGTCGACGTTGGCGAGGTGGGTGAGACGCTCCTGCGTCTGGCGAATCTCGGTGATGTCGGAGCCAACGCCGCGAAAGCCCTCGAACCGGCCAGCGGTGTCGATGATCGGGTCGCCCGCCATCGAGACCCAGCGGGTGCCCCGCGCGGTCGAAAGCTCCATGTCGAGCGAGTTGAACGGCTGCTTCTCCAGGAGCACTCGACCGAGCTCGGCATGACCGCCGAGAAGTGCGGGAAGCGAATGGCCGAGCAGCTGGCCCGCCGGCCGTCCAAGCAGGGTGCTCATGCGTGAGCTGATGTAGGTAACGCGATTTTCCGAATCGACGGCCCACAGCCAGCCCACGCCGCGCTGCTCGTATTCCTGCAGCAGCAGGCTGGCGCTTTCGCTCTGGCTGCCGACGTCGGCGTTGGTCTTGATCTGCCGGAACGCCCAGCGAGCGACGGTCAGTACGCCGAAGATCGCCACCCCGATCGTGAAGACGATCGACAGCATATGCTGGAAGGGGACGGTATGGCGGCCCATGAACAAGGCGCCAACCACGCCGCAGGTGAAGCTTATCATCCAGGCCGTCGCGCAGGGCGGCACGACGACGAGGCCGAGGGCGCCGATTCCGAGGCCCGCCATCAGCGACGCCGCGATGACCTGATTCGAGGGATCGAGCGTGTGGAACAGGTAGAGGGGCAGCCACAGCCATGCGACGGCGCGGGCGACCACCTCGCCGACCATCAACCATTGCGGCACGCGCCGGCCGGAGCGGCCGACGCAGGTGATCGACTGTGTCCGCGCCAGCTGCATCGCCCCGAGATTGAGGCCGGCGACGGCAAGGAACCACGGTAGCAACAGGATGCTTCCAACCGCTGTCCACAGCACTTCGGCCATCAGTAGAGCGGCAATGATGTTGGCGGCCGCGAAGAAGGGCGCCAGATGAGCGCGCGAGATCAGCTGAACATCGCGCAGCGGAGAACTCTCGTCCGACGACTCCCCTGCCGCGAGGCCCGCGGATTCGCCGCCCGGAAGGCGGGCAGAGATCAAACGCTTGTATCGATCAGGAGCTTCGTACATTCGCCCGCCATTCACGCTGTCGCGCAAGGCTTAGGCAAAGACCCTTTAAGGGCAGTTAAGGCCGACCGTTATTTCGACCCGTTTTTTGACGCCTTCGGTGTCGGGTTGTCGACAAAAATTGGGTCGAGAGCGCGGGTTACCACCGGGTGATAACGCCGCCTCGCGAGGGGGTATGTCCGGCGCGCGATCGGGGCGCCCCAAGCGGCGTCCGCGGCAAGCCTCTTGAACAAGGGTTCGACGAACTTGCCGCGACCCTGCGACGTCAGAAACTGCTGGAGCGAGGGGACCACCGGGTCATATCGATTGGCAACCGCCAGATCGAGCCAAGCGAACCGGACTTCGGAATTGCGACTTTCGTTGAGCCTGAAGGAAGATTGGAGGGCATCGAGGGCGCTGGTCGGGAGCTTGCGCGGCAGGCGGTTGAGGAAGCGTAACCGCTCGTCGGTCGTCCAGCTGCCCCAGCCCCCTGGGACTGCGGAGCGGGTCGCGAAGGCTCGTACCGCCTTGTCCTGATCAGCGAAGGTATCCGCGGGCGGCCGCGCCATGTTGGTCGGGATGCCTGACTGGTACACCCAGCGGTCGAGCATCAGCTTGTTCTCGAGGGCCGGATCGCCCTTCACCAGATTTTGGCGGATATCGGCGAGGAACATCGCCGAGGTCACCGGCTGGAACGCGTGACGGTTGAAATAGCCCTTCAGCCAACCGTCGAACGCAGGCCGCCCGACGATCGCCTCGATCGTTCGAAGGAAAGCCGATCCCTTCTCATAGGCGATTTCGCCGGAATCGTCGGCGCCCTTGTCCTTGGGGTTGGTGTGAAGCCGGGTTGCATTCGGGCTTCCGGCAGGAGCGGCGGCAATCGCGTCGTTCAGCGTGTCGATGCCGAGGGCAATCTGCTCATCGGCCTGCTTCTCGCCGTAAAGCGCCTCGACGATCCGCCGCTCCGCATACGTCGCCATTCCCTCGTTTAGCCAGCCGTCGTTCCATGTCGCGTTCGTCGCGAGGTTGCCCGACCAGCTATGCGCGAGCTCGTGAGCCACGACGTTCACCAGGCTCTTGTCGCCCGCAATGACCGTCGGCGTCAGGAACGTCATGTTCGGATTTTCCATGCCGCCGAACGGGAAGGACGGCGGCAGCACCAGCACATCGTACCGGCCCCAGCGATAGGGACCGTAGAGCTTCTCGGCAGCCGAAACCATCTTCTCGGTGTCCGAGAATTCCGCCGCTGCCGCCGGCAGGGTCGCCGGCTCGGCCCAGACGCCCGTCCTCGGGCCGAGCGACCGGAACGCGATGTCGCCGACCGCGAGCGCGATCATGTAAGACGCCACCGGATGGTCCATCCGGAAGTTGAACACGCCCTCGCCGCCTTCGGTGATCGGCTGCTCCGGACGCGGAGCGCTCATTACCGCAGTCATCCCGGCCGGAACCCGGATGGTCGCCTCCCACGACTGGCGGATGCCCGGGGAATCCTGCGTCGGGATCCAGCTCCGGTTCTCGATCGCCTCGCCCTGGCTGAGCAGGAACGGCATCTTTCCGCCCGCGGTCTGTTGCGGCGTCAGCCACTGCAATGCTCCGGCGTCGGGCGCGCTCTTGTAGGTGATGACGATCCGGCTCGTGTCCGGCCGTAGCGCCACCGCGAGCGGCGAGCCCAGCTTCGGATCGCGAGCGCCGACCTTGAAGGGGAGCGCTTTACGGTGCTGGTCGGCGATGCCGTCGATCTCCAGCCCATTGTCGTCAAGGACGATGACCTTCGCTCCGGGCCGATGCCGGATGTCGAGCGCGGCCGTTCCGCCGATCCGGTGGGTGTCGAAGTCGACATCGAGATCGAGGGTCAGGTGCGTGACCCTCGCTTCCAGCGGCCGCGCGTACGTCTGATCGTCAACTGCATCGGAAGTGGTGAGGATGGGCGCCACCGCCGCGCCCGAAGCTTGCCGTGCAGCGCCGGGTTGGTGTGAATGGCAGCCACAAAGGGCAAACGCACCCAGGCAGGCAAGACGGGTGGGCAACCTCATTCACCGCTTCTCCGAAAGTTCCGGCCGCCGCAGCCATAGGCCCGGTCGCCGAGCCGGCAAAGCTGCCGTCTCGCAATGGCTGCGCGGCCCCTCTATATCCGCAGCGATGGCGACCGACAGCGCGATCATCGACGGGCGAGCGGCTCGGCATCGGCGTTCGCCCGAGGTCGAGGCGATCCGCTCACCGGCCGCGCCGATTGCTCGTGGCATCGGCCTCGACCAGCCGTTCTTCGACGACAAGAACCGCGCCTTCTGGATCCTCCAGTCGATCGGGTGGAGCGGCTATCTCGTTCTCCGGCTCATCACCGGCTTCGCCAACAGTCGCGGCTGGATGTGGCTGGTCCATACCCTGCTGCTGACGGCCACCGGCTATTCCCTGACCCTGCTGCTCGGCTCGCTTTATCGCCGGCTGATCAAGATGAAGCCGATCTGGACGCTGATCCTGTCGCTGTCGGCGGTGATCATCGCCTCCTCGGCCTTTTCCGTGATCGAGACCTGGAGCAACGCGACCTTCGTGCAGCCCGGCGCGAAGCCCGTCGGCTTCGAATATTTCGGCGCGCTGCTGCTCGATTTCGTGCTGCTGACCGCTTGGACCGCTCTCTATTACGGAATCAACTATTTCCTCCTGCTGGAGGAGCAGATCGACCAGCGGGAGCGGCTGGAAAGCCAGGCATCGAGCGCCCAGCTCGCAATGCTTCGCTACCAGCTCAACCCGCACTTCCTGTTCAACACGCTGAACTCCATCTCCACGCTGGTGCTCCTCAAGCAGACCGAGCGCGCCAACGCGATGCTTGCGCGATTGTCGTCCTTCCTCCGCTACACGCTCGCCAACGAGCCCACGGCGAACGTCACGCTCGCCCAGGAGGTCGAGACCTTGAAGCTCTACCTGGAGATCGAGAAGATGCGCTTCGAGGAGCGGCTGCGCCCGCACTTCCGCATCGAATCCGAGACGATCGGCGCTCGACTGCCATCGCTGCTTCTGCAGCCGCTGATCGAAAATGCGATCAAATATGCAGTAACGCCGAGCGAAAACGGTGCCGATATCTGGATCACTGCCCGCCGCGAAGGCCAGGCGGTGCGGATCGAGGTCGCCGATAACGGCGGCGATCATCCCGGAGCCATGTCGGCCACTCCCTCGACCGGCGTCGGCATCGCCAACATCCGCGACCGGCTGACGCAGGCCTATGGCCCGGCGCACCGATTCGAGACCATGCAGAACGAGCGCGGGGGTTTCAGCGTTATCCTCGAAATCCCCTACGAGAGCGGAGACAAGTCCTGATGAGCATTCGGACCATCTTGGTCGACGACGAACCCCTTGCGACGCAGGGCCTTCAACTGAGGTTGCAGGCACATGACGACGTGGAGGTAGTTGCGACCGCGTCCAACGGCCGGGAGGCGATCCGCCAGATCAAGACGGACAAGCCCGACCTCGTCTTTCTCGACATCCAGATGCCCGGGTTTGACGGCTTCTCGGTGATCCAGGGGCTGATGGACGTCGAGCCGCCCCTGTTTGTCTTCGTCACCGCTTACGGTGATCATGCCCTTCGCGCGTTCGACGCCCAGGCGGTCGATTATCTGATGAAGCCTGTCGACGAGGACCGGCTCGCCGAGACCCTCGACCGGGTGCGTCAGCGGCTGGCCGAGCGCCGCGGCGTGGAGGAGAACGAGCGGCTTAAGGAGGCGCTCGCCGAACACGCACCGGAGGCAGCGGAAGAGCTCGCTGACGCGTCGCCCGAGGGACCGGCGTCGAACCGCTACGAGAAGATGATCAATATCAAGGACCAGGGACAGATTTTCCGGGTCGACGTCGACACGATCGAGCGCATCGATGCCGCGGGTGATTACATGTGCATCCAGACCGGCGACAATACGCTCATCCTGCGCGAGACGATGAAGGATTTGGAAAAGCGCCTCGATCCGCGTCGCTTCCAGCGCGTCCACCGCTCGACGATCGTCAACCTCGACCTCGTGCGCCAGGTGAAGCCTCACACCAACGGCGAATGCTTCCTGGTCCTCGATTCCGGCGCGCAGGTAAAGGTCTCGAGATCCTATCGCGACGTCGTCGCACGCTTCGTCCACTAGGGCCGCAGCGGCGGCAAGGAACCGTTGGGGACCGATTGCTGTTCTTGGCGCAACCCCCGAGGAGGGGATGCGGGCGGGGCGCTTGAACAGGAGGCGTCCATGAAAGCGCTTATTCTTCCGATCCTTCTTGCCGGCACTGCCGGACTATCCGCCTGCACCGACGAAATGACGCCGCCGGCGGCCCCGGTCGCCGCCGTCGCGGCCAGCGAAGGGGTCTGCGCCGCGTCCCAGCCGATCGACGTCAACCACGACGGCTGGATTAGTGGCGACGAGTGGAACACGTTCCACACCAGCGGGTTCGGCGCCTGGGACATGAACCATGACGGTCGCGTCAGCCGCGACGAGTTCCAGGCCTGCTATCGCGCCGGCGGTTTCTATCCCGCCGCGAACTACAACGCGGATTACTGGTCCAATTACTGGAGCGCGTTCGACACCAACGGCGACGGCTATCTGAGCCCCGACGAATATTGGTCCGCGACCACCTGGTCTCGCATCGACCGCAACCACAACGGCCGGATCGATGCCGACGAATGGATGTGGTGGAACAGCGCAGGCTAAATCACGCAACTGACCTGCGTGATTGATTGTCATGGCCGGGTGCTTAAGCGTGCCCGGCCATGACCGAACCATCGATCGATCTTGAAGGACGCCGGATCCTCGTCATCGAGGACTCGCCGGTCGTCGCGTCGTTCGTCACAAGTGTCCTGACCGACCTTGGCTGCACGGTGATCGGGCCGGCGCCCAACATGGCGGTTGCTCGCGAGTTGGTTGAAAGCGGCGAATTCGATGCGGCGCTGATCGACGTCTACATCCGCGGCGAGCGCGCCTTTCCCCTATGCGACAAGCTGGGGGAGCGCCGGCTCCCTTTCGTGCTGACGAGCGGCTACGCAGACTGGCAGGTGCCGGAGAAGTGGGCGGACTGGCCGCGGCTCCAGAAGCCCTATTTGCTCGAGGGTGTTCGCGACGCCTTGAAGGCCGCTTTGGCCAGGTAAGGGCCTCGAAAGCCTGTCAGGCCGCCTACCAGAGCGAAATGAACAGGTAGAACAGAGCGCCGACGGTCGCCGAAGCGGGAATGGTGATGATCCACGCGACCATCACGTCCTTCGCAATCCCCCAGCGCACTGCCGACGCCCGGCGCGCCGCACCGGCGCCGATTACGCAGCCGGTGATCGTGTGCGTCGTCGATACGGGGATGCCGATGTAGGATGCGCTGAACAGAATGATCGACCCGCCTAGCGATGCCGAGAAGCCCTGGTGCTGCGAGAGCTTGGTGATTCGCGTGCCCATCGTCTCGATGATCCGCCAGCCGCCCGTCAGCGTGCCAATACCCATCGCGGCGTAGCAGCTCAGCGCGACCCAGTTCGGCACGGCGAATTTTCCGTGGAGGTGTCCGGTCGAATAGAGGAGGACGGTGATGATCCCCATCGTCTTCTGAGCGTCGTTGAGACCGTGGCTGAGTGACAGCGATCCGGCCGACAGCAAGTGCAGGCCGCGGAACGTCCGCTCGGCGCCCCGGGCACTGGCGCGGACCCCTAGCCAGCTGGTCAGAAGCATGATGGCCATGGTGACCGCCAGGCCGAGTACCGGCGACAGGACGATGGCGACAAGCGTCAGGTTGAGGCCGGTCCACTGGACTCCGTGAAGCCCCGCGTGAGCGACTCCCGCTCCGACGAGCCCGCCAACCAGGGCATGGCTCGAGGATGAGGGAATGCCCTTCAGCCAGGTGACGACGTTCCAGAACATCGCACCCACCAGCGCCCCGAACACGACCGCCGGCGTGATGAGGTCCTTGTCGATCAGCCCCTTGCCGATCGTATCCGCGACCTTGTGAAGGCTCGGCCACTGCAGTGCGAGGAAGTAGGCGGAGAAGTTGAAGAAGGCTGCAAATGCGACCGCGCCGACCGGGCTGATCACCCTGGTCGCAACAACAGTCGCGATCGAATTGGCGGCATCGTGCAGGCCGTTGAGGAAGTCGAACGCCAGCGCGACGGCAATCAGGCCGACCAGCAGCGGGAGCGCCAGCGAGTGCATCAGCCGCCCCTCCGCGCCGCGACAGCGTCAGGCATGGTCGATGACGATGCCGTCGATCTCGTTCGCGACATCCTCGAACGCATCCGCGATCCGTTCCAGGTGCGAGTAGATTTCGCGCGCCACGATGAACTGCATCGGCTCGTTCGAATGCTGGTGGAACGCCTT
>NZ_JAFAVR010000119.1 GCF_019242355.1 Sphingomonas sp.
AGCGCTTCAAGTGCCACTAGGCGGAGGCGCTCACCATTCGGCGAAGCTGCCGTCGGCATTTCGGAAGATCGGGTTGCGCCAGGCATGGCGGTCCTTGTCGGCCTCCCTGACCGCCGCCTCGTCGATGTCGACGCCGAGGCCTGGCCCTTCCGGCACCGGCAAATAGCCCTCGACCGGCGTCAGCGCCTGCTTGTTGACGCAGAAGTTCAGCAGGTCGTGGCCGCCGGTGTTGTAGTGGATGCCAAGGCTGATCTCCTGGATCGCATGGTTCGGCGTACAGGCGGCGATCTGCAGGCAGGCGCCGAGAGCGAGCGGCCCCAGTGGACAATGCGGCGCGACGGCGATGTCATAGGCCTCGGCCATGGCCGCGATCTTGCGGACCTCGAGGATGCCGCCGGCGTGGCTGAGGTCCGGCTGGATGATGTCGACCGCGCCCTGCTCGAAGAAGGGCTTGAACTCCCAGCGATTGAACAGCCGTTCCCCAAGCGCGATCGGCGTGGTTGTATGGGCTGCAATCTCCGGCAGTCCGTCCATGTTCTCTGACAAAAGCGGCTCTTCGATGAACAGCAGGCCGAGCGGTTCCAACGTCCGCGCCAGCTGTTTCGCGAGCGGTCGATGAACCCGGCCGTGGAAGTCGAGTCCGACGTCCAGGCCCTGAGCCTGCGCCGCCTCGACCCGCTTGATCACGTCGTCGAACAGCTTTGGCGTTCCGATCCACTGCAGCTCGTCGGTCGCGTTCATCTTGACGGCGTCGAAGCCCTGGGCCTTGCGCCCAGCTGCCGCCTCGCCGATGTCGTGCGGGCGGTCACCGCCGATCCAGGCGTAGGAGCGGACCTTGTCCCGCACCTTGCCGCCGAGCATCTGCCAGGCGGGCAGTCCGAGCACCCGGCCCTTGAGGTCCCACAGCGCCTGCTCGAGTCCGGCAAGCGCGCTCATCAGCACCGCGCCGCCGCGGTAGAAACCGCCGCGGTAGCCGACCTGCCAGATGTCCTCGATGCGGAACGGGTCCGCGCCGATGAAGCGGTCGCGAAAGGCCGCGAATGCGCCCTCGACTGCCTCCGCCCAGCCCTCCAGGCTCGCCTCGCCCCAGCCGACCGCGCCGTCCTTGCTCTCGACCCTTACGAACAGCCAGCGCGGTGGGACGAAGAAGGTCTCGATCCGGCCGATCTTGAGAGGCGTCATCGCCGATGTCCTATTGCTGCGGCTGGTTGGGATCGTTGGATTGCGCCGAGGCTGCGGCCGCCGGCGTTGCGCCGAAATCGTCGTCGTCGCGCTCGCCGATCTTCTTGATCGGCACGACCAGGCACACGCTCGACGCCGGAAGCACGTTGCGCCAGTCCGCGATCAACTGCTTGTAGGCCTTGCCGACGTTGCGAATCTTGCGGTCCAGGTCGAACAGCCCGAGCGGGTTCACGTTGCCGTTCTGCTCACGAAGGGCGGTGTCCCAGTCGACCTGGTCGGTCAGCGAATACCAGGTGAAGCCGACGGTCGGGATTCCGACGTTGCGAAGGCGCAGGACATTCGCCCATTCCTTCCACAACCACTTCACCGCCTCGTCGCCGTGTGGTCCTTCCCACAGGTTGGTCTCGGTATGCATCACGGGAAGGCGATAGCGGTTGTAATATTGCCGGGTGATTTCGGTGTATCCGAACGTCTCGCCGGCCGCGACGGTGTGGCCGTCGGCGAACACCCGGTGCTCGTTCAGCTGGTAATAGTCGTTGCCAAAGATGCAGTGCTGCTTCAGCCGATGCTCCAGGAACCACTCATACTCTTCCCGGGTCATGCCGTTATCCAGCAGATACTGGTACATGCCGCTGTCGACGCGCCGGCCGTAATTGAGGTCGAGGCTGAGGAACCGCATCTGGTTCAGCACTTCGGCGCGCCCGATCGCCTCCGGGGAATCGGCGTGGTAATATTCGGATGATTCCGACTGGATGAAGATCGCGTCGTGGCGGCGCTTGAGGATCTCCACCATCCCCATGACATTCGCCTTCACGAGGTGCTTCAGCGCCGTGATGAACGACTTGTCGTCCTTGCACTGCTCGTTCCACCAGCCGTACTTGGCCGAGAAGACCGCGCAGATGAACATCTCGTTGATCGGGGTGTAGAGCTGCACCCATGGGAAGCGCTCGGCGAAGGCGCCGGCATATTCGGCGAACAGCTGCGGGAAGTCGGGGTTCTGGAAATTGCCGATCCAGTCCGGGCAGCCGAAGTGGCAGAGGTCGACGATCGGCGTGATCTCGCGCCGCTTCAGCTCGGCGAAGGTGAGGTCGGTGAACTCCCAGTTGAACTTGCCCGGGCCGAGGTATGTCTTGTGGAACGGCGGGCCGTAGCGGAGATAGTTGATCCCGATCTCCTGGATGCAATCGAAATCCTCGCGCCAGCGGTCGTAATGGCCGCAGACCTCCATCTCGTCGATGCGGGTCTTGCCGTGATTGACCGTGGGGTAGCTGTTCTCGATACCCGTCGCGAACATGAAGTTGGCGATTGTCGATCTCCTCGGCTCTGCTCGTCAGTGGGCTGACCGCCCGGCGCCGCCCCGATACCGGGGCAACATGAAAAAGGAAAACCTCGGGAGCGAAGTCGCCTCGCCGCTGTTTTCCGTGCAATGGCAAAAAGCATGCGCTGGTCGGAAGGTTTCATTGCCGTTGATTGGGGGACCACCAATCGGCGCGCCTATGTGGTCGACGCGTCCGGAAACCCCGGCGCGGAATTCGAGGATGCGAAGGGCGTGCTGTCCGTCCCGAGTGGCGGATTCCCCGCCGCCGTAGCCGAGATTCGCACGCGACTGGGTGACAAGCCGCTGCTGCTTGCGGGAATGATCGGCTCCAACCGCGGCTGGGCCGAGGCG
>NZ_JAFAVR010000248.1 GCF_019242355.1 Sphingomonas sp.
ATGGAACGTGTCGCCATCGCTCAGCATCACGACGTGAAGCCGGCCGCCTGGCGTGGAAAAGGCGCCATATTTCGCGGCGTTAGTCGTGAGTTCGTGAAGCAGGAGCGCGATCGACGTTAGCGCTGGCCCCGACAAGGAGACATCCTCGCCATGGATAGAAACGCGCTCCTCATCCAGTTCATGAGGTGCCACGATCGTCCGCAGGAGTTCGGCGAAGCTGGTCGTTTTCTCGGTAACCGTGTCGCTGCACAGGTCAGGCAGTGTCAGTTCATGGGCGCGTCCGAGCGCCTCCAAACGCGAGAGAATCGCCCTACCCAGCTGGCCGTCGCTAGCGCGGCTGCTCAACGCAACCAGGCCGCCAATCACGCTAAAGATGTTCTTGATGCGGTGGTTCATCTCGCGAAGCAGGATTGATTGTCCGCTCCGCGACTGTTTGAGCTCACTGATGTCTCGCGCGATCTTCGACGCGCCGATAACCTCGCCCGCGGCGTTGCGCACCGGCGAGATCGTCAGCGAAACATCGATGAGCGATCCATCCTTATGGAGGCGGATCGTCTCGAAATGGTCGACCCGCTCGCCGGCGCGCAGACGGCCGAGGATATGGTCCTCCTCCGACAATCGATCTTCGGGAATCAGCATCGTGACCGATCGTCCGATCGCTTCCTCGGCCGTGTAGCCGAATAGCCGTTCGGCCCCCGCATTCCAGGTGAGGATGATACTGTCGAGGGTCTTGCTGAGGATCGCATCGTCAGAACTCTCGACGATCGCGGCGAGCCAGGCCTGGGCCTCGGACGTCGTATCCGCCGACAGCCCGCCCGTCGCGACATCGTTGGTTCCGCGGTTACCGTCGCTAGGCACGGATCTGTCGGTCACGCATACACTTTCGATCGGTCGTAACGCCGCCCTGCGGGGTCCGCACGCGGTATCGACCAACTCACCGAGCGCGCATCATATAGTGCATCGCGTGCCGTACATACTAGGCGAGATCGGGATTGCCCGTTCTTCTCAATTCTGTGGCGCGAATTTCACGAAGCGCCGCGGGAGTTTGCCCGTCAGGCAGGAGTGCCAGCATGCTGTCATAGACCAGTGCGGCGCTGAACGGCTTGCCCAAAAACACAGCTCCCTCGGGCAGTTCGCCGAGCTCGGGCTTGCAGTTGCCAGACGCCACGAGAATGGTTGTCTCTGGCCACCGCGCCGCGACTTCCCGCGCCAGTTCGAAGCCGTTGCGCCCACCGGGCATCTGAACGTCCGTGAAGAGCAACACAATCGAGCGGCCCTGGCCCTCGAAATGGGCGATCGCTTCCGCGACGGTCGTGGCGTCGAGCGCGGTGAATCCCGCATCTTCGACGATAGCGCAGGCACTCATCAGAATGATGGGATCGTCATCGACAACGACAGCAAATGGAGACGCGGCACTCATGCCTCTTGAATGCCCTAGTGAAGGGTTTTGTTTCCGCGATTGAGGGCTCGGCGGCGGCGAGTCGGCGCAGTCCGTCCCACTTTGTATTTCAGACGCCACTTCCCATCTAAGGTCTTGAAACCGCCGGACAGATTGAGGTCAAAATGGCGAATGGTTGGGCCCGCGACGGTGCCGTGCAAGATCAGATCGACGATACCGTAATGGACGCCGTCAAGCGCGCCCGCGTCATGATGCCTATGGGCGAAGGCAGCGATGAGTGTGACGATTGCGGCGAGGATATTGCGACCGCGCGACGTGCGGCGCTACCGGGCACGCGCACGTGCGTGGCCTGCCAGTCGAAACGCGATGCGACTGTCCGCAACGTCGGCATCAACCGCCGCGGCAGCAAGGACAGCCAGCTGCGCTAAGCCGCGCGGCATCCAGCGCGGGAGCCGCTGTTATCGCCACATCTCGACCAACGGTCCCCATCGGCCTTGGACTGGATCGGCGCCGGGGATAGGCAGATCGGCCATCCGCTTACGCGCAGCTTCGTTCGGCGGCTCACGGCAGATGTCCCACTTCTGCCCATCTGGATAGGCGCCGACGACGAGGAAATCGTCGTTCGCCTCAATGCTCCGGTGGCCGGTTCCGGTCGGCAGGACCAATGCGTCGCCCGCCTCGACATGCACGTCTCGGCCGCCCGGTCCGCCGATCGTCAGCGTCGCAGAGCCGGCCGCGACGCCGAGCGCCTCGTGTGCCGTGGAGTGATAGTGGTGATAGTCAAAGACGCCATCGCGCCATTGCGACGGCCAGCCATTATCCTCGAAGAGCTCCTCGAAAGCCTGAGCGGTTCCTTCGTGGTCCGCAGCCTCGAC
Source organism: Sphingomonas sp. (assembly GCF_019242355.1). Taxonomy (GTDB): domain Bacteria; phylum Pseudomonadota; class Alphaproteobacteria; order Sphingomonadales; family Sphingomonadaceae; genus Sphingomicrobium. The sequence goes on from NZ_JAFAVR010000248.1 coordinate 2,275, forward strand.
GACCCCTCGATAAAGAAGGACGGGGAGCCTCGGATTATTGGGCACCCAGTCATGCGCGGCCAGCACAAAGCTCTCGACTTTCAAAGCGGTGCTCCCGCGTAGTCTGCTGCCGCCGGCTTGCGGCGACGGCTGGGCTTGTCGGCCAGCTCGACCCAGACCGGCGCATGGTCGCTCGTCTTCTCCCAGCCGCGAACATGACGGTCGACCTGTGCGTCGACAAGCCGCTCCGCGAGCGTCGAGCTCAGCAACAGATGGTCAATGCGCAGTCCCGCGTTGCGGGTATATGCGTTTCGGAAATAGTCGAAGAAGGTGTAGATGACCTCGCCGGGGTGGATCGTGCGCAGCGCATCGGTCCAGCCTTGATCGAGCAGCCGAAAATAAGCCGCTTTCACCTCCGGCGCGAAGAGTGCGTCATCCAGCCAGCGCTCCGGCTTATAGACGTCGAGATCTGTTGGCATCACGTTGAAGTCGCCCGCCAGCATGACCGGCAATTTGCTCTCCAGCAGCCCCGCAGCGTGCTCGATCAGCCTTTCGAACCATCTAAGCTTGTAGTCAAACTTAGGGCCCGGTCGCGGATTGCCATTCGGCAGATAAAGGCCACCGATCAGGATGCCGTTGACCGCCGCCTCGATGTAGCGGCTGTGACTGTCGTCTGGATCGCCCGGCAGGCCGCGCCGCGTCTCGTGGATCTCGCCGACGCGGCTGAGGATCGCAACGCCGTTCCAGCTCTTCTGCCCGTGCCAGATCGCGTCATATCCTAAATCGCGGATCGCCTTTTCCGGAAACTTCTCCTGAGGCGCCTTCAGCTCCTGGAGGCAGACGATGTCGGGCTGCTCCTCCTCCAACCAGCGCAACAGCACCGGCAGCCGGCCGTTGATGCCATTCACGTTATAGGTCGCGACCTTCATAGATCAGGCAGGACCTGATCGGCACGACCCCAGCCGGCAAGCGCCTTCGACCCGGCGCGCTTCACCAACTCGGCCCCGTCACCGACATGCCAGTGGGCCGGCGTGTCGATCGTTTCCATTTCCTTCCATGTGATCGGCACGGCGACTGGCGCACCCGATCGCGCCCGCGCGCTGTAAGGCATCACGGCGGTCGCGCCGCGCTGGTTGCGCAGATAATCGACGAAGATCCGTCCCTTGCGCTGCGCCTTGGGTAGCGCGGCGGTGAAATTCTCCGGATCGCTTTGCGCAACCGCCTGCGCCAGCCGGTGCGCGAAATCCTTCACCTCTGGCCATTCGGCCTTTGGCACGAGCGGAGCAATGACATGGATCCCTTTGCCTCCCGTCGCCATCGGGAACGTCTCGAGTCCAATCTGCTGGAGGATGTCACGGAAGTGGAAGGCTGCCGTGCGCACCGCCTCGAAGTCGAGCCCCTCGTCGGGATCGAGGTCGAACACGAGGCGGTCGGCCTTCTCGACGTCCTCGATCCGCGCGCCCCAGCCATGGAACTCGATCGAGCCCATCTGGACGCAGGTCAGGAGGCCATCGGCGGTATCGATATAGAGGTAGGGCTCCTCGTGCCCGTCCTTCTCCAGGATGCCGACATGCTTGACCGTGTCGCCGAAGCTGCCGGCGTCGTGCTTCTGGAAGAAGCATTTCTTGGCGCGGCCCTGCGGACAGCGCACCAGGCTGATCGGGCGTGATCCGACCCATGGCAGCATGATCGGCGCAACCGCCGCATAATGGTCGGCAAGCTGGCCCTTGGTGATACCGGAATCCGGGTCGATGATGCGATCGCGGTTGCTGATCTTGACGGTGCTGGTCGCGGGCGCCGACAGCTCGGCGACGGGCGCCTCGGTTTCGAGAACCACGGCTTCGGGCTTCTTGTCCTCACGCAGGCCGAGATAGCTCGGATGGCGCAGCGTCCCCTCGTTGGTCATCTCGGTAAAAGCAATCTCTGCGACCAGCTTGGGCTTCAGCCAATGCGCCCCGCGCACCTCCGCCCGCGGAGCCTTCACCGTGGGTGATGTCTGTTCCAACGGGGCCATGATTTGCATGAGGCGCAGCAGCTCGGCGGTATCGAAGCCCGTGCCGACCTTTCCCGCGTAGCGTAGCTCGCCCTTCTCATGCACACCAAGGATCAGCGAGCGGAAGGAGCGGGACTTGTCGGACGGTGTCCAGCCGACGACCACGAACTCCTGTCGCTTAATGCATTTTGTTTTGAGCCAACCGCCCGAGCGCGCGCCCACATATTTGCCAGTAGCGAGCTTGGAGATGACGCCTTCGAGGCCGGCGTCGCAGAACTGGTGCAGCAGCTTCTCGCCATTGCCGACGATGTGTTCGGAATAGCGCAGCCGATCGCGACCCTCCGGAATGATCGCGCGGAGCTTCGCCTTTCGTTCGGTGAGCGGCAGGCCTGTCAAATCCTCGCCGTCCAGCTCGAGCAGATCGAAAGCGAAATAGTCGATCGAGCCGGGCGCTCCCTTCAAGGCGCCCTGAAGCGCCTGAAAGCTGGAGCGGCCGTCGGGCTCGAGCACCACGGCCTCGCCGTCTATTAGGGCAGATCGCACCTTAAGGGCACGAGCGGCTTCGACGATGCCTGCGAACTTTTCGGACCAGTCGAGTCCGGATCGCGTATACCCCCGCGCTTCGCCGGTGCCGACCGCAACGAGCAGGCGATAGCCGTCATATTTCATCTCGTGGAGCCAGCGCGAGCCGGGTGGTACGCTGTCGACGAGCTGAGCGAGTTGCACCGCCCGGAAGGGGGGTGGTTTCATCGCACGCGCTGAACCGCTCCGCGGCGACGCACCGCCCCCGCGCGCTGGGGACGTTTTGGTGACGACGCGCGCCACAGGGTCAGGCCTCCTCGCTCATCCCGTATAGACTCCCGCTAGCCGGGAGTCGTTCCGACCGACGACACGAGGGTAAACGTTGCGGCGAGCCTATTTGAGCTTTGCGGCGGCCGCGTTCAGCTTTTCACGGTCGTTGCCAACCTTCTTGATCAGACCTTCGGCCTGATCCTTCGTGATTCCGTGCTTGCGGGCGAAGTAATTAACCTCGTAACCCTCGCCGCCTGCAACCTTTCGCCGATCAGCGCCGCCACGCTTTGATTTGTCGTCAGCCATGTTCGTCTCCTTTATGTCTGAGAGAAATCGGTGAGATCGAGGTAGTCGGCGCGGATCAGGCACCACCAGTCGGAGGTGAGCCCCGCGCGCACGTAGTCATAAGGAAGCCAGCCGTACCCGCCGTCG
>NZ_JAFAVR010000262.1 GCF_019242355.1 Sphingomonas sp.
TCCAGTTCTCCAATCCCGCCTTCGCGGGCGCCAGGGCCTTCTGCGTCCCAAGGCTTGCCGATCCGAACGTCAGGGGCGGGTTCCTGCTCGGCAACCTCCTCGGGGGTGCGCTGGCACGCTCGCTCACCGACGGCCAATTCTGCATCATCGATCGCGACGGCGACGGTCTGGCCGACCATAGCGTCCTCGTGAATGCCGGCTCGGCGGCGGAGCGCGAGCCACAGCCGATCCAGGCGACGCCGTACGCGATTGCGCCGGCCGCGCTCGTAAGCGAAGGCGACGCGGTGCGCTTTGTCTATCGCGGCGGACCTGATTCCTTCGAATTCCAGATCGTCGAGCAGGGACACACGCGCCTCTTTCAGACATTCGAGGTGCGCGACGCGGCGGGCCGAGGGCAACGCTTCGATCGCTGGCTTCGAGCCAGGAAGCTCGATGGCGACGTCTATTCGGTTGAGGCTCCGGGGTTGGCGTTCACGGTCAGCGGCTACGACCCGGCGAGCAAGTCCGTTCTCGTCGAATGGCAACGGACCATCCGCGCGCGCATCCTGCCAATCCCGGACACGGTGAGAGTGGGCGGATTTCGGTAGCTGTCGGCCAGTCCTCGGGACTACTCCGTCGCCTTGCGCTTCATTCGTTCGCGGAAGCGTTTTGCCCAGCCTGAGATGCCTTTTTGCTCGCTGCGCTCGATGGCGAGGCTGTCGCGTTCGACGTCGCGGGTGATTACCGAACCGGCGCCGACGATGGCGTCGTCGCCGATCGTCACCGGGGCGACGAGGGCGGTATTCGAGCCGATGAAGGCGCCCTCCCCGATCAGCGTCCGATACTTGCCAAAGCCATCGTAGTTGCAGGTGATCGTGCCCGCGCCGATGTTCGCGCGCGCCCCCACCTCCGCATCCCCGATGTAGGAGAGGTGGTTGACCTTGGCGCCCTCGCCGAGGTCGGCCTTCTTGATCTCGACGAAGTTTCCGACCCGAGTACCCGCGCCAAGCCGAGCGCCGGGGCGGAGGCGGGCGAAGGGGCCGACGCTTGCCCCGCCGCCGATCGTCGCGCCCTCGATGTGGCTGAAGGCGTGGATGGTCGCCCCGTCGGCGATCGACACCCCTGGACCGAAAACGACATGCGGCTCAATCGTCACGTCCCGGCCGAGCCTCGTGTCGAACGCGAACCAGACAGTGTCCGGGTCGATCAGCGTCGTCCCCTCGGCGAGTGCCTGCCGGCGGCGTCGGCGCTGCCAGTCACGCTCGAGCTGGGCGAGTTCGGCGCGGCTATTGATGCCCGCGGTCTCGAACTCGTCACCCTCGATGACAACGGCCTGACGCCCCTCTCGCGCGGCGACGGTGACGATATCGGGCAGGTAATATTCGGCTGCAGCATTTTCGTTGCCGACCTCGCCGAGCCACCGGAAGAGGTCGGCCGCGCGCACCGCCATCATGCCCGAGTTGCACAGGCGGACGGCGCGTTCCTCGTCGCTGGCGTCCTTGTACTCGACCATCTTGGCGATTTGGTCGCCATCGCCGCGAATGATGCGGCCATAGCTTTGCGGGTCGGCAGGACTTGACGCGAGGACGACGACGCCGGGTGCATCGGGCGCGTCGAGACGGTCGAGCATGAGCCGGAGGGTCCCCGGCGCAACGAACGGCGTGTCACCGTAGAGCACGAGGACCGCGCCGTCATAGCCCTCGAGCGCCGCCTCGGCCTGCTGGACCGCGTGGCCGGTTCCCTTTTGCTCGGCCTGGTGGACGAAGGTGACATCGCGGCCGGCAAGTGCGCCCTCCACCTGCTCGCGGCCCTTGCCGACCACCACCACCTGCCGTTCGGCGCCCAGCGCGGCGACGCTGTCGAGCAGGTGCAGGAGGAGCGGACGGCAGGCGACCGGATGCAGCACCTTATGCGTGTCGGACCGCATGCGCGTGCCCTGTCCAGCGGCGAGGATTACGGCGGCGAAGCGGGGACGGTCGGTCATTTCGGCGAGCAATGGCATGCTGGTCGGACAAGCGCCAGCCGGGCTCGGCGGAGAGCATGCCTGACGGCCGAGAACACCGCCCAAAAGAAAGGGCGGCTCCCATAGGGGAACCGCCCTCGAAAACCTCTCGGCGTCGAAGCCTAGAAGATGTTCATATAATATTCGTTGCCGACGAAGCCCATCTTCTGGACATGGGCCCTCTTGGTCACCGCGAGCACTTCGTCGACCAGCTCGTAACGAGCCGTCGCTTCCGGCTGCAGGTGAAGCTCCGGGATCGGGTTCATCTGCTGCGTGACGTCGAGATATTGCCGGAGCTGAGTGAGGTTCACCGCCTGGCCGTTCCACAGGACCTGTCCCGCAGCCGTGACGATGACCTTGTTCTTGTTCGGCTGGATCGGCGGCGGCGGATTGTTGTTCTGGTTGACCGGCAGGTCCAGCTTCACCGCGTGGGTCTGCGGCGGGATCGTCACGATCAACATGATCAGGAGCACCAGCATGACGTCGATCAGCGGCGTCGTGTTGATGTCCATCATCGGCTCACCTTCGCGGTTGTCGCCGGTTGTTTGCATCGCCATGGTTAGAGTTCCTGACTAGCGAATGACATTAGGAGCCCTGTCCGTTCGGCCCGGGCTGCGAGATGAACCCGACCCGCTGGAAGCCGGCCTCCTGCATGGTGATGACGGCAGCGCCGATGCACTTGTACTGAGTGTTGACGTCACCCCGGATGTGCGCCTCGGGCATATTGTCTTCGGTGATGTTCGCCGTGCCGCCAACCGCCTTGATCTGGTCTTCCAGCTTCTGGACGGCGCGCTTCAACAAGTCCTTCTGGCTCATCTTGGTCATGTTCCAGTAGACCTCGCAGGTGCCGCCGGGGCCGTTGCGGACCGTCAGCGCCACGTTCTCGGGCTTGGTCTGGGTGACCTCGTAGCGCACCTTAGGGAGCTTGACCGGGATCGTCTGGATGACCACCGGGACGGTGATCAGGAAGATGATCAGCAGCACAAGCATCACGTCGACGAGCGGCGTGGTGTTGATGTCGGA
>NZ_JAFAVR010000193.1 GCF_019242355.1 Sphingomonas sp.
AAGGCGAGTGAAGTGGGGCTTGGGCCGATGAAGATCGAAGGGACGATGGCCTTCATGGTCGAGACATGCTGGCCTTACCGTCCGACCCAATTTGCCCTGGATCGCGCTCAGCCTGACTATGATTTCGCCTGGCAGGGCTTCCCGAAAGCTAGGCTGCCGTGATTGACGCGAGCAATGATCCAGCGCTTGTCAGCTGGTGCGAGAGCGCGCAGGGAAGCGACTTCCCGATCCAGAACCTGCCGCTCGGGATTTTCTCGGCCGGCGAACGGCGTCGGCGGCCGGGCGTCGCGATCGGCGATTTCGTGGTGGATTTGAGCGCCATCGCCAACCTGCTCGACGAGGACTGGCGCGAGGACCTGTCGCAGCCGGTGCTCAATGCCTGGCTTGCCCGCGGCGCGGACGCGCAGCGCCAGTTCCGCGAGCGTCTGTCCGAGATCCTCGGCGACGAGCGCTTTCGCGACGACGTCGAGCCCAGCCTGGTCGCTCAATCCGAAGTGCGGATGCACGTGCCGTGCCTGATCGGCGACTACACGGACTTCTACGTCGGCATCCATCACGCGACCAATGTCGGCAAACAGTTTCGGCCCGACAATCCGCTGCTCCCGAACTACAAATACGTGCCGATCGGGTATCATGGCAGGGCAAGCTCGGTGCGCGCGTCTGGCGAGCCGGTGATCCGGCCCCTGGGCCAGCGCAAGCCGGCCGATGCCGAGGTTCCGGATCATGGACCGAGCCGACGGCTCGACTACGAGCTCGAGCTTGGCCTGTGGGTCGGGCGCGGGAACGAATTGGGATCGCCGATCCCGATGGCGGAGGCGAGCGATCATATCGCCGGCTACTGCCTGCTCAACGACTGGTCCGCGCGTGACCTTCAGGCCTGGGAGTACCAGCCGCTCGGCCCGTTCCTTGCCAAGAATTTCCTGACGACGATATCGCCCTGGGTGGTAAGCCCGCAGGCGCTCGCACCGTTCCGCAACGCCGTTCCGGAACGGCCGGTCGGCGACCCGCCGCCACTGCCCTATCTGACCGACGAAACGGACCAGCGCGAAGGCGGGCTGGGCGTGCAGCTCGAAGCGATGCTGACAACCGAAGCGATGCGGGTGGCCGGCCTGCCGCCGCATGTCTTGTCGCGCGGCTCTGCGGAGGCAGCGATGTACTGGACCGCCGCGCAGATCATCGCCCATCACAGCAGCAACGGCTGCAACCTGCAGCCCGGCGACCTCATCGGCACGGGTACCTTGTCGACCGAAAGCGACACCGGGCTGGGTTCGTTGCTGGAAATCAGCCGCGGCGGCAAGCAGCCGCTCGAGCTTGCGACCGGCGAGACCCGCAGTTTCCTGGAGGACGGCGACGAGGTCACGCTACGCGCCTGGTGCGAGAAAGACGGCGCGGTGCGCATCGGCTTTGGCGAGTGCGTCGGCCGCGTCGCCCCCCGGGCTTAGATCAATCCCAAGGTCTCCGCCGTCAGGCGCGTAACGCCATAGAGGCGGTCGAGGGCGGGCGTTGGAATGCCCTCGCGGCGAGCGATCTCGCGCGGTGCGCCGAGCAGGGCCTCGAGCTCGATCGGGCGGCCGGCCTCGACGTCCTGGAGCATTGATGTGCGGAAGGCGCCAAGCCGCTCCGTCACCTTTATGCGGTCCTCGCCGCTCTCCGTAATTGGACAGCTTATCGCGGCGCCGACGGCGGCAAGTTCGGCCATGCCTTCCAGCATCCAGGCGCGGCATTCCGGCTGAGCCAGGATTCGATCGGCGGTCGCACGGGTCAGCGCCGACAATGGGTTGATGGTCGCGTTACCCCACAATTTGTACCAGATCGCACGGCGGATGTTATCGCTGGCGTCGCAGCGGATGCCGGCGCCCTCGAACAGTTCGCGCACCTCGGCCACGCGATCGCTCGGGCCACCGCGGGGTTCGCCGACGATCAGCTTGTCGGCATGCTTGACGACGATCCGGCCGGGTCCGTCGCGATAGCATGAGGCGTGGACGACACAGCCGACGACCTGCGGCAGAGGCAGCGCGGTGGCGACCGTGCCGGCGGGATCGACCGAGCGCAGCGGCGCAGATTCCACGAACCACCAGGGAACACCGTTCAGCATCGGGAGGACGATGGTATCGGGCCCGACCACCGTCCCTAGTGCGGCGGCGGCCGTCGGCAAGGCGGGGGCCTTGACCGCCAGAACAAGCAGCCTGGCGGGCGCGTCCAAGTGGCTGAAGGCTGCGGTTTTCGTCTCGCCGTGCTCGCTGACGTCCAAGTGGCCGAGCGGCCCACCGCTGTTCACCGCCATCACGCAATGACCGGCCAGCGCGAGCCGGGCCGCAACCCAGCCGCCGATCGCTCCCGCGCCGACGACGCAGACGTCCATCGGGCGGACTAGGCCGAGGGTGCGCGAACGGGTCGCGAAGGCGCGGGCGCCGCCGTCGCCACGGCCCGACGGATCGCGTCCTCGAGCGCCGCCGCGTTGAACGGCTTCTGCAGGACCTCGACGTCCTCCGCCCGGTCGCCGATCGCCTCCGCCTCGGCATAGCCGGTGATGATGAGCGCCGGGATGCCGGGGCAGAGCTCACGTGCCTCGCGAAGGAATTCGGTGCCCGACAGATGCGGCATCGCATAATCGGTGATCATGAGGTCACAGCTGCATTTTCCGGCGCGGAGCGCCTCGAGTGCGTCGCGGCCGCTCGGCTGCTGGACGACCCGATGCCCCATGTCCTCGAGCAGGGCCGCCGTCGTGGTGCGGACCTCGGCATGGTCGTCGACGAGTAGAATGCCGAGGTTCGGGACGGGGGCCGACTTCGGCTTGCGCTCGGCCTTGCCGGCACGGACTTTCGGCTCTTGGGCCGGCGCGCGGGGGAGCCAGATTTCCGCAACGGTCCCCTCGCCCAGCCGGCTTGCCAGGCGGAAAGCGCCGTTCGACTGTTTGGCGAAGCCGTAGACCATCGACAGGCCGAGGCCGCTGCCCTTGCCGACGTCCTTCGTGGTGTAGAAGGGCTCCATGACCTTTTCGAGGTCTTCGGCCGAAATCCCAGTTCCCGTGTCGGCTACGGACAGGCAGACATAGTCCCCTTTCGGAAGATCGGCCCAATTGGCGCCGGCGAGGGGGGAATTTTTCGCCGAGATGGTGACGGTGCCGCCGTCCGGCATCGCGTCCCGGGCGTTGATGATGAGGTTGACCAACGCAAGCTCGAGCTGCGCCTGGTCGGCGAAGGCGTGCCAGAGGCCCGCGTCCGGGCGCCATTCGATGTTGACGAGGCCGCCGAGCGTGTGAGTCAGAAGGTCCCAAACGGCCTGGCGAAGCGCCGCGAGGTCGATCGGCTGCGGCTCGAGCTGCTGCCGGCGGGCAAAGGCGAGCAGGCGCCGGACGAGCTCGCTCCCCTGCTCAGCGGCGCGGCGAGTCATTCCGAGAATCTTGCGCTGGTCGTCGTCGAGCGCGGCGCGCTTGTCGATAAGACCCAAGCCGCCGATGACGGCCGCGAGCAGGTTATTGAAGTCGTGCGCAATGCCGCCGGTCAGCTTGCCGATCGCGTCCATCTTCTGCGCCTGCATCAGCTGGCTTTCGAGCGAGCGCTGGTCGGTGATGTCGGTCAGGGTCCCGGCGAACTCGACCGGCCGCCCGTCCGGATCCTTGAGAAGGACCGCCTGGTCCAGGAAGTGACGGTACTCGCCGCTTGCGTGTTGCCAGCGGTATTCGACCGAAAGGCGGCCGTGCTTGCGGCGATTATCGAGCGATTCGACGACGCGGTCGTGGTCCTCGGGATGGAGGCGGTCAGCCCAGAGGGCCGGCTGCCGGACCATTTCGTCGAACTTGAAGCCGGTGATCGCCTCGAAGTCGCCGCTGAGATAGGACGGAATGCTGGGCCGGCGCTCTTCATAAGGCTCCAGGTACAGAAGCATCGGCAGCGACTGGATGATGACCGCTTGCCGCTGCTCGGCGCGGCGAAGCTCCTGCTCGGCCCGAAGACGCTCGGCGTTGGCGCGCAGGTTGGCGTCGAGCAAGGCCTGTTCCTGGCGAGCCTTGCGCTCGATCTCCTTGGACTTGGCAAACAGGTCCACGAAGACGGCGACCTTGGAGCGCAGCACGACCGCGTCGACCGGCTTGAAGACATAGTCGACCGCGCCCATCGCATAGCCGCGCAGGAGATGTTCGGCTTCCTTGTTGACCGCGGACAGGAACAGGATCGGGATGCCCTTGGTCTGCTCGCGGCTGCGGATGATCTGGGCGGTCTCGTAGCCGTCCATGCCCGGCATGTAGACGTCGAGCAGGATGACCGCGAACTCGCCTTTGAGAAGGTGGCGCAGCGCCTCCTCGCCCGATCGGGCGGTCACGACTTCGCCCAGGTCCTCAAGGACGCTCTGGACGGCGAGGAGGTTGCGCTCGTCGTCATCGACGAGAAGCACGCGCGGGCGGTCGTCGACGCCGTCCACGGCATCCTCCCCGGTGGCCTGCTCGGCCGAACCGACATCTCGAAGTCGAGTGCTCACTCGGCGGCGACCCTCGCGGCGCGGTCACCGGTCGCAGCCTCGCGCGAGCGGGCGACCGACACGCGCAGAAGAGCGAGCAGAAGCTCGATATCGACCGGCTTGGCGATATAGTCTGACGCGCCGGCGTCGAGGCACTTCTGCCGGTCGCCCTTCATCGCCTTGGCAGTGACCGCGATCAGCGGCAGCTCGGCAAGCGCCGGACGCTTCCGGATCTGCTGCATCGTTTCATAGCCGTCCATGTCGGGCATCATGATGTCGATCAGCGCAACGTCGACGCCCGGCGTCTGCTCCAGGATCAGGATGCCGTCCTTGCCGCTTTCGGCGTGGAGGACCTCGACGTCATGGCTTTCGAGCACGCTGGTCAGCGAGAAGATGTTGCGGATGTCGTCGTCGACGATGAGCACCTTGGCGCCGGCGAGCTCGGGCACCGGGGCGCCGGGGGCCGGAGCAGCGGCCTTCTTCCGCGGCGGCTTGTGGGCCTTGGCCCGCTCTCGAAGCGATGAGAAGACACGCACCAGCTCCTCGCGCTCGGCAGGCTTGTCGGTCACGCCGACCGCCCCCATCCCCATCACCGCTGCGCTGCGGTCGGCGCCCGAAACGACCTGGATCGGCAGGTGGCTGGTGTCCGGGTGGTGCTTGAGCAAGTCGAGCAGGACGAAGCCGTCGATGTCGGAGAGGCCGAGATCGAGGGTGATCGCGGTCGGCTGAAGCTTGCGCGCCATGCCAAGTGTGCCGGCGCCCGCGGTGGAGACGACACCCTTGAGGCCCGCATCGTGCGCCGCGTCGAGCAGTATGGATGCGAAGGTCGGGTCGTCCTCGACGATCAGGACGAACGGATCCTTGCCGAGGTCGTCGCGGTCGTCGCTGACCTCGAAGCCCGTCGGAAGGGCGCTCGGGACGACAGCGCCGCTGTTGTCGTAGCGCGCAACCGTGCCTTCGATCCCAGTTGTCGCCGCCGCCGCGGCCTCGACGGGGACGTAAAGCGTGAAGGTCGACCCCTCGCCCGGCTTCGAGCGGACCTGCAGCTCGCCGCCGAGCAGGCGCGCGATCTCGCGGCTGATCGACAGGCCAAGGCCGGTGCCGCCATATTTGCGACTGGTGGTGCCGTCCGCCTGCTGGAAGGCCTCGAAGATCAGCCGCTGCTTGCTTTCCGGAATGCCGATGCCCGTGTCGGTGACGGCAATCTCGATCGCGCGCTTGGCCTCGTTGAGGACCGGGTGGCTGGCGCTC
>NZ_JAFAVR010000273.1 GCF_019242355.1 Sphingomonas sp.
CGGCTCCGACGGCGTGATGATCGGCCGCGGCGCTTATGGCCGGCCGTGGCTCCTCGGCCAGGTGATGAGCGAGTTCGGCGGCAGCGATGCAAGGCCGGACCCGAGCCTCGACGAGCAGCTGGCGGTGATGCTCGAGCAATATGACGCCATGCTGTCGCTCTACGGCACCCAGACCGGCGTCAATCTGGCCCGAAAGCATGTCGGCTGGTACACCAAGGGCCTGCCGGGCTCGGCGGAGCTTCGCAACGCGGTCAACCAGCAGGATGACCCGGCGATCGTCATCCGGATGCTGCGCGACTTCTATTCGCCCTGGCTCAGCCGGTCCGCCGCATAATCATATCGCGGGCGACACAAGTGTGTTGTTGATGCAACGGTCGTGCTAGGACCGGTGCGAATGGATGCCCAAACCACCGAATCGCCGGTGACGTCAAAAGCAGCAAACTGGCTGGAGCGTGAGCGCGCGAGCGGTCGCTTCTACGATCGCGTTTCGGCGCTGCTGGCGTTGCTGCTGGTGGCGATGGTCGGCCTCAGCGTCTGGTTGCTGAGGCGCAGCGCCGACCCTGGCACACTCGCCTCGCCGCCTGTCATCGCCTTATTGCTGGTCGCAATCCTGCTGCCGGCGATCGTGCTGATGGCGCTCTATGCCCGCAAGATTGCGATCCAGCGCGCGGAGCGCGGAGGGCTCGGCAGCGGCCAGCTACACGTCCGACTGGTCGCGCTGTTTACCGCCATCGCGGCGGTTCCGACCGTCCTGGTGGCGATCTTCGCGTCGCTGCTGTTCCAGAGCGGTATCGAATTCTGGTTCTCGAACCGAGCTCGCAACATGCTCGAAAGCACGGTGCAGGTCGCGCACTCGACGTATGCTTACGAGCTTGGACAAGTCGGGAGCCAGGCCGCGGCAATGTCCAAGGATCTTGGCCTTTTCCTGCAAAAGGCGCCGCTGGACGATCCAAATGTCCAGCTGGCGCTTGGCTATCAGACATTCCAAAGGTCGTTGAACGAGGCCGCGATCCTTCATGTCAGCGGAACCGGCCAGCTGCAGACGTTTGCGGTCATCAACGGCTACCAGGGAATGATCGATGAACGGCGGCTCGCCACTGTCATCGCGCAACTTAAGGCCAAGCCCGCAGGGGTAGCGGTCGACGCCGGCACGCCAAACCGAATCTCGGTGCTTACTCGCCTGTCCTATGGCGAGAACACGTATCTGTACGTGGGGCGGTGGGTCGACCCCGAGATCGCCAGGCAGATCAAAAAGGCGAACGACGTCCTCAAGGACTATCGCGGGCTCCTCGTAAAATCGCGCACTAACCAGTTGAGATTCAATGCGGCTTTGCTGCTTGGGGCGCTGATCATCGTTGGTCTTGCGATACTGACCGCCCTGCGGCTCGCAGACCGGATGGTCCGGCCCGTCGGCGAACTCGTCGGGGCGGCGGGCCGCATCGAAGCCGGTGACTTCTCGGCGCGCGTGCCGGTCGGGAAGACCGAGGACGAGGTGCAGACGCTCGCGCTGGCATTCAACCGGATGACCGGCCGCCTCGAAGAGCAGACAAGCGATCTCCGGGCAGTCAATACCCAGCTCGACACTCGCCGCGCGTTCATCGAGGCTGTGCTGGGCAGCGTCACGGCGGGGATTGTCGCGCTCGACGCGCAGAACCGGATCCTGCTGATCAACCGCTCCGCGGAAGGCCTGCTGCACAAGAGCCAGGAGCAGCTCGAGGGGAAGGAGCTGTCATCGCTATCGCCCGAGCTTGCCGAGTTCATGCTTGGCGACAAAAGCAACGCCGACGTCATCCTGGTCGCCGACAGCGGCCAGCGCACGCTCGCCATCAACCGCGTCCGCTATTCGGACGGCGCGGTTCTGACCTTTGACGACATCACCGACCAGCTCACCGATCAGCGCCGCGCCGCCTGGTCCGATATCGCCCGCCGGATCGCGCACGAGATCCGTAACCCGCTCACTCCGATCCAGCTCGCCGCGGAACGACTGCAGCGGCGTTTCGGCAAGGACATCGCCGCCGACAAGGAAACGTTCGACCGGCTGACCGACACGATCGTCAGGCAGGTCGGCGACCTCAGGCGCATGGTCGATGAATTTTCCAACTTCGCGCGCATGCCAAAGCCGGTGTTCCACGAAGCCGACATCCACGAGATCGCTCGCCAGGCGGTTTTCCTGCACGAGGTCGCTCATCCGGCGATCACCTTCAGGCTCGATCCCGCCCAGGGCGAGTTCCCGCTCGTTTGCGACCGCCGCCAGCTTTCCCAGGCACTGACCAACATCGTCAAGAACGCCGTCGAAGCAATCGAGAGCCGCAGGAGCCGAGGCGAGCACAGCTTGGCCGGCGATCGCGTCGATGTCCGGCTTCGGCGCGAGGGCAGGAACCTCGTCGTCGATGTCCTCGATACCGGCATCGGCCTGCCCGAGGATCGGGAACGGATCACCGAGCCTTATGTGACGACCCGCGTGCGCGGCACCGGGCTTGGGCTCGCAATCGTCAAGAAGATCGTCGAGGAACATATGGGCGAGATCGCTTTCCTCGACCGGTCGGGCGGGGGCACGCACGTGCGCATCTCGCTTGACGCGGACAAGCTCGCCACGCTGGCGACGGCCGAGCCGCCAGCGGACGAGCAATCCCATGAAGAAGACAATGGTGAGGGTAGGGCCTGATGGCGCTTGAAGTGCTTGTTGTGGACGATGAGGCCGACATTCGCGAGTTGGTCAGCGGCGTACTCGAAGATGAGGGATATGCAGTTCGCACCGCGGCGGACAGCGGCCAAACCCTCGCTGCAATCGAGGAGCGGCGGCCGTCGATGGTGCTGCTCGACGTCTGGCTGCAGGGATCGCGCCTCGATGGGCTGCAGCTTCTGCAGGTCATCAAGCGCATGGACCCGAGCATCCCGGTCCTGATGATTTCCGGCCACGGCAACCTCGACACCGCCGTTGCGGCCGTGCGGGAAGGCGCGGTCGACTTCATCGAGAAGCCATTCGAGGCGGAGCGGCTGCTCTATCTCGTCGACCGGGCGACCGAGACCGACCGCCTGCGCCGCGAAAACGAAAACCTTCGTCGACAGGTCGGCCATGACGAGCAGCTGCAGGGCACGTCGGTCGCGATCAACACCGTGCGCGCCACTCTGAAGCGGGTCGCTCCGACCGGAAGCCGGGTCTTGATCACCGGGCCCGCGGGAGGCGGCAAGGAGATCGCTGCGCGCATGATCCACGGATAGAGCCCGCGCGCCCGCGCGCCCTTCGTGGTCCT
>NZ_JAFAVR010000003.1 GCF_019242355.1 Sphingomonas sp.
CCGGCGGCACCGTCGATTTCGATCAGCGCTTCGGCACGGGCGCCAAATGCGGACCGTTTCAGTCGCAGAATTAGAGTGCTCGGGAGGTCGATCGCCATGCGAGCCATTCCCATCGAGAATGTGTTCGATGATCCGCGCGCCATTCGCAGGCTCGTCGAACGCCACAGTCCGTACCGAGCGCTGGCCAGCTATCTGCCTGTCTCCGCGACGCGCGGCGACCGGGAGGCCAGCGCGGCCAACGGCGGGACGCTTCCCTGGTTTCGCAGCACATGGGCCGCCAACGGCAAGCCGCTGGTGGAGGGCGCCGAGCTCATTCTGAATCATCCGCGTTTCCGGGAAGCGGCGTCGCAGCTCTTCGATGATGCGGAGGTGGTGCCCAACACGATCGCAATCAATGTGAACGCGCCGATGCCGGCCGGCGGGGTCCATGTCGATATCCCCTCCTTCCGTGGCGCTGCGCGTGATCGCTACCCGATCCAACTGCTGCAGGCGATGGGAAGCTCCGGCCTGTTCGAGCCCTGGCGCATCGTCGAGGCCGGCGCGGTGGTCTGGTTCTATGAGGGCGCGGGTGGCGAATACGAATATTGGCCCGACGGCCTGAGTGGGGCGAAGCAAAGCGTGAGCGCGCCACTCACCAACCGCGCTCTCGTCGCCGACAACGACCGGATGTATCACCGGATCGGCTGGGTCGGCGAACCCAATGCGAAGATGCCGGCGATCTCACCGCTCGCTCAAATCGCGCACAATTCAGCGAGGGGTTGGGTCATCAGCGATGGCGGTCGCGAAGTCCGATGCTATCCGGACCAGCAAATCCGGATTTCGATTTTGTGGAAGGGCGGCATCAAGGCTGGCGGCGGTCGCACTGACGATGAGCAACTGTCCGCCGAGCGCATTGCGCAGATCTTCCAGACCGACCTCGCTGCCCGGGGCGTGGCGGCTGACGCGCAAGGCTCCCCCCTATCCGATCAGGCTTGGCTCGACCTCGTGCACTCGATTTATTACTCGCCGGTCGAGCTCAGGGAGTGACGTCGAGTTGTACTTTCTAATCGATCGGCAGCTTGATCTCGTCGGCGCCCGCCATGCGCTGGATCGATTCGTCGAATGATAGCCGATCGGGATTCTCCTGGGGCTGCGCCCACAAGGTTTCGGAGAGCTCTTTCTGCTCGAGCAGGAAGCTGCGGCCGTCGCGCAGATGCGCATAGGCCGCCCAGGGCACGAACTTGATCAGCGGAAACGGAAACGCCTCGCGCGGCGAGATGTCGATATTGACGCCCGAAATGAACAGCAGGTTCTTGGCGTCGTAGCAGTTGGCGCGCAGGATGCTGCGATAGGTGCGGTCGAACTCGACCTGGGTGGTATGGCGCGCGGCGTCGAGCGCCGGATTTTTCGAGGTGACCAGCGTCGGCATCGCCGGTCCCAGCGCGACTTCCAGGATGTCATGGCCTTCGATATCGGAGGCCGCCGGACGTTGAAACGAGAACAGGTCGGCCGTGAGCTGCGCGCCGATCGGGCGCGGCTTCTCTTTCCAAACCTCATCTCCGAAGCGATCGGTGAAGGCCATCGACGGGCGAAACACCTTCGCGGTGCTCATCACCTTCACCGGCTCGCCAACCACGATCATGTCGAGATGCAGAAACAGGCCCTCCGGGCGTTTCTCGTCGAGATACTGGTTGTCGATGACGACGACAGCCTCGCCCTCGAGCGAGCCGCACAGCACCTGCTCGCAGGCGTGGCGATATTCCTCCTGGTACCAGTGCAGCACCGCGCAGAGCTTGCCGCAATTGTCGCCCATGGCGCCGCCATCGGTGCGGTGACGCTTGTAGACGCCAAACCGCCCGTTGTCGGCGTCATAGCCGACATGGCTCGCCTGGATGATGACGAGGTCCTCACCGTGATGGGCATAGGGCCCGTGGCGATTGACCGCGACCTTGCCGCCGACCCGGCCGTGGTCGAAGGGAAAGGTGCCGAAATGCTGGGCGAGCAGGATCACGGGATAGCCCTGGCTCTCGTCGGAACAGAATGCCCGGGACGGCATCATCCGGTCCCGCTCGAAGCCCAGCGACCGGCAGTAGTTGTAGAGCCGTGGCACGAACTGGCTGTACCGCATGGCATAGGGGCCGATCCGCAAGTTTTCGATCATCCGCTGCATGATTTTCCTCAGGCCCAAATGCCCCGAAAGCCGCTGTAACGGCCGTTGTTGACGCGGCTGTGAAGGTCAGGGTGGCG
>NZ_JAFAVR010000022.1 GCF_019242355.1 Sphingomonas sp.
GGCCACGTCCAGATCTTCAAGAACGGGCTCAAGTCCTATCGCGACCTGCCGCTCAAGATTGCCGAGTTTGGCAAGGTGCACCGGTTCGAGCCTTCCGGCGCGCTGCACGGGCTTATGCGCGTGCGCGCGTTTACCCAGGACGACGCGCACGTCTTCATCACCGAGAGCCAGATCGCGCAGGAGAGCCTGCGTATCAACGATCTGATCCTGTCGATCTATGAGGACTTCGGCTTTTCCGACGTCACCATCAAATTCTCCGACCGCCCGGAGCAGCGCATCGGCGACGATGCGGTATGGGACAAGGCCGAGGCCGCGCTGATGCAGGCGCTGGAGACGACCGGCCGTCCGTGGGCGCTCAACAAGGGCGAAGGCGCGTTCTACGGGCCGAAGCTCGAATACGTCCTGCGCGACGCGATCGGCCGCGACTGGCAATGCGGCACCGTGCAGGTCGATTTCACCATGCCCGGACGGCTCGGCGCCTTCTACATCGACGAGAGCTCGCGCAAGGTCACGCCGGTGATGCTGCATCGCGCGATGTTCGGCTCACTCGAGCGGTTCACCGGAATCCTGATCGAGCACTATGCGGGACACCTGCCGCTGTGGCTCGCGCCAGTCCAGGCGATCGTCTGCACCATCACGTCCGACGGCGACGATTACGCGCGCGCGGTGATCGAGCGCGGGCAGCGGATGGGGCTGCGGCTCGAGGCCGATCTGCGCAACGAGAAGATCACCTACAAGGTGCGCGAGCACTCGGTAGCGAAAATTCCGGTGCTGCTGGTGGTCGGCAAGAAGGAGGCCGCCGACCGCACCGTCTCGATCAGGCGTCTCGGCGGCCAGCAGCAAAGCGTTCTGCCGCTCGAGCGCGCGCTCGCCTCGCTCGCCGAAGAGGCCGTGGCGCCGGACATCCGACGGCTCAAGCAGGCTGCCTGATGCGGCCTCTCGGCTTGCCGCGTCATGCCCGCGCTTGTCGCGGGCATCCACGTCTTTCCTTTCGGGCCAAGAAGCGGATGGCCGGGACGAAGCCGGGCCATGACGGGCTGCTGCCTCAATGTGAGCGGGAAAGTCCTATAGTGCGGCACATCCAAAATGGCTCGATTGAGCCATATTCCCGTTCAGAGGGCGCTCGACGGTTCATGAATTGTCTCATCGGCGAGACGACGCGCATCAGGCTCCGTCCCTGGAAAGACTGCGATCGCGATGCATCGCGACATTGCACCAGGACCCCGAAGTAATGAGCGACGCCGGCGGTCCGCTGACGCGGTTGGAGAGCGACGCAAAGCTCGACCGTTACATCGCCGCGTTTGAGCAGCACGGCTTCACTCGCTGGGCCGTTGAAAGCCTGAATGGCGATGTTATCGGCTACACCGGAATAATGCGCCGGCTGGCGGACCATCCACTCGGCGCTCACGTCGATATTGGCTGGCGGTTCAAGCAATCCACGTGGGGCAACGGATATGCCACCGAAGCAGGAAGAGCTGCCTTGATCGACGCGTTTGAACGATGCGGAGTTCGCGAAGTCATCGCCTACACGGCTCCTGATAACATCAGATCGCGAGCCGTTATAGAGCGCCTGCGTTTGCGTCGCGATCCATCGCGAGATTTTACGGTGTGGGAGGGCGCCAGAAGTTGGCGAGGCCTGGTCTGGTCAGCAGAAGCACCACGGTAGGCCTCTCGCTGTGGACGCGCATCGCAGGAACCGCTTTATTGCTCATCGCATTGTTCTGACCGAAAAACCGGGTCCACTTTGCCGGAAAATGCTTCAGCGGCTCTGGCTGGCGATGTACGCGGCGAGGTCGGCCGCCGTTGGCGCTGGCGGTGGTCTGGTGGACGCCACGAGCCGGCACGACGCGCACCAGCGCCGTGCGATCCGCCTCCGTTCTGCGCGTCGGCGGCGACCGCCTGCTCGGCCAGCACACCCGCCGCGAGCACCATTGGCGGCCGCACGGCCGCCGCACGCGAAAGCTCGACTGGCATGATCACCTTGCCGCTCGGTTCGGGGGTTGACGTCGGCTTTGGCCGCCGCGGCTTCTGCTTCATTCGGGGTCGTGACCGCGCGCGCAAGTGGTGCG
>NZ_JAFAVR010000197.1 GCF_019242355.1 Sphingomonas sp.
GACGATGCCGGCAGGATCGCCGCCCGCCTTGCCCGAGATTACCGGCGCGCCGATGCGGTCGCCCCAGATCCTGAGCTGTTCGATGGCGGCGGCGCGGAAGGTGTCGCCGGCGGCGAGCAGGACGCCATAGTCCTCGTCCTTGAGCCAATGCGCGAGCTTGCCGATCGTGGTGGTCTTGCCGGACCCGTTGACGCCGATGACGAGGATGACGTGTGGGCGGGGAAAGCCGGTGATTTGCAGCGGCTTGGCCACCGGAGCGAGGATCTTCTCGATCTCTTCGGCGAGGATGGTCCGAAGCCCGCGTTCGTCGAGGCGCTCGAATGTCTGGCGGGCGATCGCCTCGCGGATCCGGCGCGAGGCCTGAGGGCCTAGGTCGGAAGCGATCAGCGCTTCCTCGATGTCGTCGAGGGTGGCCGTGTCGAGCGCGGCCTTGCTGGTGAGACCGGAGAGGTTGTCGGCAACGCGTTCGGCCGTCTTCGAAAAGCCGCCGCGGAGGCGATCCAGCCAGCTCATGCGAACACCGCCGTCAGGCGATCACCGTCGCGGCCCGTAACGCTTGCCATGCCGGTGTCCCCTCGCTTCGCATTGCCGATTGTCACCGGAGCAAAGCTGTCGGTGTGGCCGATGCCGTTGCCTTCGACGAGGATCGGTTGCGTGGTGCCGATAACGCTATCGAGCCAGTCGCTTCGGCGCTTGGACGCGACATTGCGCAGTCGAGCCGCACGAGCCTTGACCACCTCGCGGGAAAGTTGCGGCATGCGCGCGGCCGGCGTGTCCAGCCGGGCCGAGAAGGGGAACACGTGAGCGGCGATGATGTCGCAATCTTCCAGCAAATGCAGGGTGTTGAGCGCCATTTCCTCGGTTTCTGTGGGAAAGCCGGCGATGAGGTCGGCGCCGATGCTGGCGTCCGCGCGGGCGGCCTTGATTCGCTCCACGGTGCGGACGGCGTCCAAGCGGCTGTGGCGACGCTTCATCCGCTTCAGGATCATGTCGTCGCCGGCCTGAAGCGAGAGATGAAAATGCGGCATCAGCCGCGGCTCGCCGGCGACCAGCTCGAGCAGGGCGTCATCGATTTCGATGCTGTCGAGCGAGGACAGGCGCAGGCGCTTGAGGCGCGGTTCGGCGGCGAGCAGGCGCTGGCAAAGATTGCCCAGGCCGCCCGAGTAATCGGTAATGTCGACGCCCGTGAGGACGATCTCCCTGGCGCCGCGGTCGATCTCGAGCGCGATAGCGTCGCGGATCGCTTCGAACGGAAGCGAGCGGCTGGGCCCGCGAGCCTGCCAGATCGAGCAGAAGGTGCAGCGATGGTCGCAACCGGTCTGGACCGCGACGAAGCTTTTGACGTGGGCCAGCAGGCCGCGTGGCGCCATGACGTCAGTCGCGCCGAAGGCATTGAGTTTATTGCTGTTTCCGATGATGCGCGTTACGCCCGGCATGCCTTCGAACGTCTCGGGTTGAAGCTCGGCAGCGCACCCCGTCACGAGAATGCTCGCGCTCGGCCGATCGCGATGAGCGCGGCGAATGGCTTGTCGGGTCTGGCGCATCGCCTCGTTCGTGACTGCGCAGCTGTTGACCACGATCCAGTCCTCGTCCGACGGCGCGGTGCGGGCGATGGTCTCCGCTTCCGCGAAGTTGAGGCGGCAGCCGAGCGATATCGTCTCCACGCTCACTGCAGCGCCTCCAGGTCGAGTTCGCCGCTGAACACGTGCGTCGCCGAGCCGCGCATCCGGATCGGCTCGCCGGGCGCCCAGGCGATAGTCAGGGCTCCGCCAAGCATGCTGACGGTCACCGGCGAGGTCGCGCGCCGGCTTCGGATGGCAGCAACGGCCGTCGCGGAAGCACCGGTCCCGCAGGCCAACGTCAGGCCAGCACCACGTTCCCAGGTCCGCAGGCGGATGCCGTAACCCCGGACTTCGGCGACGTTGACGTTAATCCGTTCGGGAAAAGCCGGGTCGTTTTCGATGCGTGGTCCGAGCTCTTTCAGCGGAACCGCCTCGAGATCGTCGACAAAGAAAACGACGTGCGGGTTGCCGACGCTGAGCGCCATCGGGTGCTCGAGGCTGTCCCAGGCCATCGGCAACGCGGCCGTGTCGGTCGGATAGGCGAGGGGCACTGCGTCCCAGCCGAAGCGCGGCTCGCCGATGCTGACTTCGACCTCATCGCCTACTCCTGTGCCTTCCAGCAATCCGCCCGCGGTCTCAATGGTGGCCGCTCCGGTCAGCGCGACGACGCAGCGGGTCGCGTTGCCGCAGCTTTCGACCTCGCCGCCGTCGGCGTTCCAGATGCGCATGCGCAAGGCCGCGACGGCGCTCGGCTCCAGCACGATCAGCTGGTCGCAGCCGATGCCCGTCCGGCGGTTGGCGATGGCCTGCGCCAGGGCCGGGGTGACTGCAAACGGCTCCTCGCGTGCGTCGAGGATCACGAAGTCGTTACCGAGCCCGTGCATCTTGTCGAAGCGGCGCTTCACCGGCGTCAGGCCAGTTCCGGAACGCGGGCCCGCATGGGGGCGATCACCTGCGCGGCGAAACGGTCCATCTCTTCGGCCTGTGGGCTCATCTGCAGGAGGAGAAGGTCGAGACCGGCATCCTCATACGCGGCGATCCGCTCCTGCAGCTGCTCGGGCGTACCGACAAAGTTCGGACGCAAGCCCCTGTTGGAGACGGAATATTCCTGCAGCTTGAGCTCGCGCTCCAGCTGCGTGCCGGAAAGCCACTGGTCGAAATTGTCGAAGCCCTTCGGCGGGCTCGGCGGCAGCTGGGTGATGCGTTCCAGCTCGCGCTTCGCCTCGGCTTCGCTGTCTCGGACGATCGCAAAGGCAGCCATGCCGTACTGCATCCGCCTCTTGCCTACCTTGGCACGGCGCTCCTCCATGTCGGCGATCTTGGGCTTGACCGCATCGACGGGGTCGCCGTGCATGACGTAAGCGTCGCACAAGGTCGCGATCATCGTTTTCGCGGCTTCGCTTTCGCCGCCGGCGTAGATGGTGGGCCGCGGCTTGCGCATCGGCTTAGGCTCGCAAATCGCGTTCTCCAGCGTGTAGCGCTCACCGTGGAAGGTGGAGCGCTTCTGCGTCCAAAGGGCGTCCACAACCTGCAGCCATTCGGTCGTCCTGGCATAGCGGTCGTCGTGCGCGTCGAATTGCAAGCCGTACTGGGTGGCTTCGTCCGCCCACCAGGAGGAGACGACGTTGAGCGCCAGGCGACCACCGGAGATGTTGTCGATGTTGGCCGCCGCCTTGGCGAACAGCGCCGGCTGGTGGAAGTTCGGGCGCACCGCGACCATCAGCTCGATCTTCGACGTCACGGCGGCAAGCGCGGCTGTGGTCGACCAGGCGTCCAGAGCCGGCTGCTCGACGCCCTTGATGTCGTTGAGGTTCAATTCCGCGATCAGCGACAGGTCCCAGCCGGTCTCCTCGCTGCGCTGGGTCAGGCGCTTCACATAGTCCCAGCTCGCCTCCATCCCCTCGTCCGGGATGTTGCGCAGCCAGCCGCCGAACACCGGCATCCAGTAGCCGAACCTCATGCCGCCACTCTGCCTTTCGATTGCTGTTCGAGGAAGCCGACCAGCTTGTCGTGCGGGTCCCAGCCGAGCACGTTCAGTGGGTCGGCGACGTAGTTGGACATCGCGTTGATGTCGTAGAAGCGGGCCACGCCGTCGCGATCGTCGATGACGAGCTCCACGCCGCCGAGGTCCATTCCCGCCGCCTGGACGATGCGCTCGGCGGCAAGGATGATATCTGGCGACGGAGTGACTACCGTCATCCGGATTGCCTTGCGTCCAGGCTGCGTGACACAGGCGTCAGCCGGGCAAAGATCGAAATTGTCGCCGCCGGTCTCGACTTCGATGGCGTAGAGGAAGCGGCCACCAAGTGTCTCGATTCTAAGGATCGTTCCGCCGCGCGCGGGGACATAATCCTGGAGCAGCAGGACCCGGTCGACCGAGACCGGCGCCGTCCCGTCCGCTACCGAAGCGCGCAGCTCGTCGAGCGAGGAATAGCGGACGATTCCGGCGCCCGAACCGCCGATGTTCGCCTTGACGAGGAGCGGGAAAGTCATGCCCTCGGCCGCCGCGACGAGATCGCGGGCGCGGTGGACGACGCGGGTCTGCGGGATGGCGAGACCGAGGGAAGCGATCAGCGAGAGCTGGCGTGCCTTGGAGCTGTCGATCGCAAGCACGTCGGCGCCGTTCAGCACCCGCGCGCCGCTCCGGCTCCAATGATCGAGCAGCGCAGCCGCGTAGAAGATCGGATGCTCCGGCTCACGCAGGAAGCTCGACTGCGCGACGCGGCCAAGGATCAGTGGCGCAGGCGCCTGCACGGCCGCCGGGTCGAACGAATGACCTGACAGCTGTACCGGCACGTACGGCAGTCCATACCGGTCGAGCGCCGCAAACAGGGGTTGAAACCACTGCGGGTGCTCGTAGAGGACGGCAAGATGCGCGCTGCTGGGGGCTGACGGGCTCATGGGCTGCGGCGACTTAGGGAGCGGCCGGGCTCAAGTCCACCGGTGAGGGTGAAACGATATGGCGAGAGCCGCTCAAGACGTCATGCAATCGATCATCTTCTCGGCGGTCCTCGACGGGCTTGCCGCGTTGAAGAAGGCGTCGGGCGGCCTTCCCAACCAGCTTCTGCGCGACGTTCAGGCGATCCACCCGAACGTAACCTTCGCGGACCTGCCGAAGGAGCTGCAGGACGCGATCGTGGAGAGCACGCGGGCGGCGTTCACGGCGTTGCTCAAGGACGGCTATGCGGTCGGCCCGCGCCAGCAGATGCAGCAATCGCGACCGATCGACCGGGTTCCGGAGCGGCAGCGCCACGCGCCCGGGTCTGCCGACCGCCGTGGGCCTCCACGCGGTCCACGAAGGACTGGCGCGACGTCCGGAGGCGGCGGCGACGACAAGCCGCGCGGGCCGGGCGGTCCGTCGCGTCCGCCACGCAAGCCCAAGGGCAAGCCTCGTCTCGGTTGAGGTTGCGGTCCTGCGCGTGAGCGGCTAAGCGCCGCCTCGTCCTAGGACATACATCGATGTTGAGCGCCCAAGGGTGCACGCCCGCCGACGAGGTTTCGTTCGCGGGCGTAAAATGCGTTTGGCTCCCCATATGGGCGGCTCGGCATCGCAGGAGATTTGAATGTTCGACACGTTGAGCGATCGGCTCGGCAGCGTATTCGACCGGCTTCGGGGACGCGGAGCGCTGACGGAAGCTGACGTGCGTGCCGCGATGCGGGAGGTCCGCGTCGCCTTGCTCGAGGCGGACGTTGCGCTTCCGGTCGCCCGCGATTTCGTCGATCGGGTCACCGAGAAAGCGGTCGGGCAGGAAGTGCTGCGCTCGGTCACGCCGGGCCAGATGGTCGTCAAATATGTCAATGACGCGCTGGTCGAGACGCTGGGCG
The DNA here is from genome assembly GCF_019242355.1 of Sphingomonas sp. Lineage (GTDB taxonomy): Bacteria > Pseudomonadota > Alphaproteobacteria > Sphingomonadales > Sphingomonadaceae > Sphingomicrobium. The sequence goes on from NZ_JAFAVR010000197.1 coordinate 5,388, forward strand.
CGGACACGGCCGAGCTCGATCTGTCGGTCACTCCGCCGGCCGTGATCATGATGGTCGGGCTTCAGGGCTCGGGCAAGACGACGACGACCGCCAAGCTCGCCAAGCGGCTGACCGACCGGGAGCGCAAGCGGGTGCTGATGGCCTCGCTGGACGTCGCCCGTCCGGCTGCGCAGGAGCAGCTGGCGGTACTCGGGCGGCAGGCGAGCGTCGACACGCTCCCGATCGTCGCCGGCCAGCAGCCGGTCGATATCGCCAAGCGGGCGATCCAGTCGGCGAAGCTGCAGGGCTATGACGTTGTCCTGCTCGACACCGCGGGCCGTCTGCACGTCGACGATCAGCTGATGGCGGAGATGAAGGCGGTGTCCTCGGCGACGCAACCGACCGAGACCTTGCTCGTCGTCGATGCGCTGACCGGCCAGGACGCGGTCAACGTGGCGCAGGGCTTCTCGGCCGAAGTGCCGCTGACCGGCGTCGTCCTGACCCGGATGGACGGCGATGCCCGCGGCGGCGCGGCGCTGTCGATGCGCGCGGTCACCGGAAAGCCGATCAAGTTCGCCGGCGTCGGCGAGGCGCTCGACAAGCTTGAGGCCTTCCACCCGGACCGCGTCGCCGGGCGGATCCTCGGCATGGGCGACGTCGTCAGCCTGGTCGAACGGGCGGCCGAGACGATCCAGGTCGAGGAAGCCGAGAAGATCGCGGCCAAGATGGCCAAGGGAAAGTTCGACCTCGATGACCTGTGGGCGCAACTCCGGCAGATGCAGCGCATGGGCGGGATCGGTGCTCTCGCCGGCATGATGCCCGGCCTCAAGGGCATGAAGGACGCGGCCAACAAGGCGGCGGACAGCAAGGCGCTGGTCCATATGGAGGCGATGCTGTCGTCGATGACGGCCAAGGAGCGGGCCAAGCCCGACCTCATCAACGCCAAGCGCAAGATCCGCATCGCCAAGGGCTCGGGCACGACAGTCCAGGAGATCAACAAGCTGCTGAAGATGCACCAGGAAATGTCGACGGTGATGAAACGGCTGAAGAAGATGGGCGGCCTCGGCAAGCTCGCCGCGATGTTCGGCGGCAGCGGTGGCCTTGGCGGCCTGGCCGGCGGCGGAGCGGGGGGTGCTCTGCCAGGTCTGGGCGGTGCTGGCGCCGGCGCGCTGCCCGGTCTCGCCGGCGCTCCGTTCAACCTCCCGCCCGGCTTCAATAAGTTTTCAAAGAAATAACGCAACTCATTGAAAGGAATATATCATGGCTCTAGCAATTCGTCTTTCCCGCGGCGGCGCCAAGAAGCGGCCCTATTACCGCATCGTCGTCAGCGACAGCCGTTCACCTCGCGATGGCCGCTTCATCGAGAAGGTCGGCACCTACAATCCGCTGCTCGCGAAGGACTCGCCTGAGCGCGTGAAGCTCGACGGCGACCGCATCTCGCACTGGCTGTCGGTTGGCGCGCAGCCGTCGGACCGAGTCCTGCGCTTCCTCGACGCCGCCGGGATCCGTGAGCGCGCCGCGCGCAACAATCCGAACAAGGCGCAGCCGGGCGAAAAGGCCAAGGAGCGCGCCGAGGAGCGTGCGTCGAAGGCGGCCGAGGCTGCCGAGGCCGCTGCCGCGCCGAAGGAAGAGGCTTCGCAGGAAGAGGCCGAGACTGTCGTGGCCGAAGAGGTCGAGGCCGCGACCACTGAGCCGACGGCCGAGACCGAAGCTGTTGCCGAAGAGAGTGCCGAGCAGGCTTCGGTCGAAGAGCCGGTCGCCGAGGAAACCCCGGCTGTCGACAATCAGGGCGAGTCCGCGGCCGAGCCGGCCGAGGGCGCCGACGATGTCGCTCCGCCGACCGCCGAATCGCCGCAGCCGACCGAGGTCGCTGCCGAGGGCGAGTCCGCCGAGGCCCCGGCCGAGGGTGCGTCCGAGGAAACCCAGGCCTGAGCATGACGGACGACCGCAGCGAGCGGCGCATCGCTCTCGCTGCGGTCGCGGGTGCGCATGGCGTGAAGGGCGAGCTTCGGCTGAAATTGTTCAGCGAGACGGGCGACAGCCTTGCCGTTCACAGGATCGTCCACGTCGCGGGCGTCGAGCGGCGCCTGCTATCCGTCCGCGAAGCCGGCAAGGGCGCGGTCGCTCGGCTGGAGGGTGTCGGTGACCGGACTGCGGCGGAGGCCCTGCGCGGCTCGCTGGTCGAGGTCGACCGCTCCGCGCTGCCTGCCCTTGAGGAAGGCGAATATTATCACGCCGACCTCATCGGCGCGCCCGCAGAGGATCCGGCGGGCAACCCCATCGGCACCGTCGTTGCGGTCGAGAATTTCGGCGCCGGCGACTTGCTCGAGATCGAAATCGACGACGGCAAGCGCAGGCTGATCCCGTTTCGCGACGGTATCGCCGACTTGAAGGATGGCCGCGTCGTCCTCGACCCGGAGTTCCTTGCCTAGCTGCCGTCCTCGGCTCGTTCGAGCTCCCGGACGGGTTCGCGAAGCATCGGATGCTGCCGCGCCAGGTCATTGCGGATGGTCGTGGCGGCAACTCCCCCTTCGCCCATCGCGTGGCTGATCTGGTCGAGTCCGATCACGATGTCGCCGGCGGCATAAAGGCCGGGGACGCTGGTGCGCTGGTGGCTGTCGACCTTGACACAGGAGTCGCCCGACAAGTCAGCGCCGACCATCTCGGCAAGCTGGGTGTGGGTGTCGGAGCCGAGCGCCGGATAGACGCTGTCGAAGCTGTGCGTCCCTTGGGCAGTCTCGACGACGATGAAGCCGTCGGACACGGCCACGGCGTTCGCCGGCCCGTCGATGCAGTCGATGCCCGCTTCCCTGAGCTTCGCCGAGTCTTCGGGTTTCAGGCTGAGCGCCGTGTCCGGGGCGATCAGCGTCACGTCGGCCGTGTAGCCGCGGATGAAGATGGCCTCGGCAACGCCGTGGCTATCGCTGCCGATTACGCCCACCTTCTTGTCAGTGACCTCGTAGCCGTCGCAGATCGGGCAATAGCGGATCAGGCCGCGGGCGAGTGCGTCGTCGTGGAGATCCTCCTCCATCGGTGGCCGGCGGTTCGTGACTCCCGTTGCGAGTAGAATGGTGCGCGCGGTGCGGCAGCCAGAGCCCCATGTGGCGGTGAAGAGGCCGCTCTCCTCGTCGCGCTCGAGCTTGGTGACGAACTCGGTTTCGACCTTCGCCTGGTACTTGCAGGCCTGGTCCCGCATCCGCTTGAGGAGTTCCTTGCCGGCGATCCCGTCGGGGTAGCCTGCGTGGTTGCGGGTGCAGGGGATGAGCGCCGCGCGGCTCTTGCCGCCGTCGACCACGAGGATGTCGAGATGGAAGCGGGCGAGATAGATGGCGGCAGTGAGGCCAGCGGGGCCGCCGCCAATGATGAGGCAGTCGAGAATGGGATCTTCCATGCGGCGCCCAATGCAGCGCTTCCGCCAGTGTTCCCTGTCGGCTAATCGGCTTGAATGTGGATGTTCGACCGATACACCGTCGCTGGCGTATTGCTGGTCAGCGCCATCGCATGGCTGTTGGCCTTTATATTGGGCGGTCGGACGGGGTGGACAGAGCGTCGCATTGTCTGGTTGGCGGCCGGTTGCATTCCCATTCTGGCTGCAGCTCTTGCCGTCTACGTCGGTGTTCTCGCAATGACGGCGTCGCGTGACAGCTGTGGTGTCGACGCGTGTGGCATGGCGATGCTTGCCGCGTTTGTCATGCTCTTCACAGCAGGCATAGCCTTTTGTCTAGCAGTCCCGATCGCGCACCTTGGATGTCGACAAGCGCGAAGGCGCCAATGACCTTCCGCGCCTCTGTTCTCACCCTCTATCCGGACATGTTTCCGGGGACGCTGGGCGCAAGCCTGGCCGGGCGGGCGCTCGAGCAGGGGACGTGGAGCATCGAAGCCCGCAACATCCGCGACTTCGCGACTGACAGGCACCGGAGCGTCGACGATACGCCGGCGGGTGGCGGGGCAGGCATGGTGCTTCGGCCGGACGTGCTTGCGGCGGCGATCGACAGCGTCGCCGATACCCGGCCGATGCTCGCGCTGACGCCGCGCGGGGCGCCGCTGACGCAGGCGCGGGTGCGGGAGCTTTCGGCGGGCGAGGGGGTGATCCTGCTCTGCGGGCGCTTCGAGGGATTCGATGAGCGGATTTTCGAGGGAAGGCCGGTCGAGGAGGTCTCCATCGGCGACTATGTCCTCTCCGGCGGTGAGCTTGCCGCGATGGTGATCCTCGATGCTTGCGTAAGACTGCTTCCCGGGGTAATGGGCGCGGCCTCTAGCGGAGAGGAAGAGAGCTTCGAAACCGGGCTTCTCGAATATCCGCACTATACCCGACCAGTGACATGGGAAGGGCGCACGATCCCCGAGGTGCTGCGATCGGGGGATCATGCGAGGATCGCGGCGTGGCGACACGAACGCGCGGTTGAAGATACACGGCTAAGGCGGCCGGACCTGATCGAGCGCCACGGGGGCGTATCGCAGGCACCGCCCTCTGGCGCGCGGCGACGAGATACGAAGGCTGATTGAAATGAACCTGATCGAGACCCTCGAGCGCGAAGCCATTGACGCGCTGACCGCCGACAAGCCCGTTCCCGAATTCCGGCCCGGCGATACGCTGCGCGTCGGCGTCAAGGTCGTCGAAGGCGACCGGAGCCGAGTCCAGGCGTTCGAAGGTGTCTGCATCGCCCGCTCGAACAAGGGCGTCGGATCCAGCTTCACGGTTCGCAAGATCAGCTTCGGCGAGGGCGTCGAGCGCGTCTTCCCGCTCTATTCGCCGATCATCGACAAGATCGAGGTCGTGCGCCGCGGCGACGTCCGCCGGGCCAAGCTCTATTACCTGCGCGGCCGCACCGGCAAGTCGGCCCGCATCGCCGAGCGCCGCGATGTCCGCAAAGATGCTCCGGCCGCGCCCGGCACGGAAACGAAGGCAACCGAGAAGTCGGCCTAGGCCTTCGGCTTGGTGGCGGGCAAAGCCCCCAATGGGGTCGCCGCCACGCCGTCCCGGATCGCGACGTAATAATCGAATGCGAGGACGACGGTGCGGGTCGCATTGTCCAGCTTCAGCTTCGGCAGGAGTGGTCGCAACGCGCGCAGATCGACGACCTGCACCGGTGGCCCGTTCGCGACCGTCTGGCGAAGGATGCTGTCGTCGCCGAAATAGGACTCGCAGGCCTCCGGCTTGTTGGTCTGCGGGTTCATCGCCTGCCCGCCGATGCAATCCACTAGCAGATTCATCACGCGATAGCCCTGGGGCCGACCCCATTCTGAAAGGAAGTTCGTCAGCGCCGGGACGTCGGTCCCGCTGAAGCCGCGCATCGCGTGATAGCCGCCGAACTTGAAGAACACCTTTGGCGCCTTGCCATTTCGTCTTGCCGCTGCCGCGAATTGCCGGATGAAGTTCATCTTCATGTAGTTTTCGCGTTCGAGATTGGCGTCGTAGATCGTTCCGACGCCAGTAATGAAGGGCTTGTAGATGCGCGCGCTGGTGCGGATGGCGTCGATCAGCGCCTCGGCCTCGGGGTTCCCGCGGAACGCTTCGTCGAGCGAAGCTACCTGTGCGTCGCTGATCTTGCCGATGAACATCGGATCGGCCGCGGACGCCGCTTGGAAAGCAGCGACAGCACGCTTCTGGCCGTCGTTCCGAGCCATGGCTTGCAGGTCTGAGCCGAGGATCGGGCCCGAGCCGACGAACTCCTGGTCCAGTCCGAAAATGGCCTCGTGCTTGTCCGGAGACATCCGGACCATGTCCTCGGCCATCTTGGATTCCTCTCCGAAGAAGAAGAACGGGATGGTGAAACCGTGGCCCGGTGCGGCGATATATTGCGCGAGACGGCCGTCCCCGCTGCGGATGAGGCTTTCGGCAAAGCGGGCCGAATAGGGCCCGACCTCGTAGGCCGAGTGGGTGTATCCACGCCGGGCCAGCTCGCGATGAAGGGCGGTTTCGAAGAGCGCGATCGACCCGGACCCGTGCTGCTCTCCCACCATGGTGAACTGGGCGCCGGCGCCGTCCGCCACAAGCGCGTCCCAGGCAGGGCCCGAAAAGCCGGTCGCCGATACACGCGTGATCGGTTGCACGTGCTCCCTGACCGTGGCCGCCGGATCGAGCGTCTTAGGGGCCGACGGCGCCATCAAGGCGACCGCCGTCCCGGCCAGCGCTAGTCTTCCGATTGTCCGCATTAGGCCCCCCTCTGCGAACGCAGGCCTAGCCGTTGGAACAGCCTTCGGAAGCGACAGTCGACCAACGCCCGCGGCGGATCGCCGAAGGGACGCGGCGGGAGGCCTGGAGAGCCTTTCACGATACTGCCGGGAAGCTTTTCTCCGGTTCGTTTCAATCGTAACGGATCGGGGGCGCTTCGGTCGGGGCGCCCTGTCTCGTTTCGGGGGATTGCCTTCATGACGCCGCTCAGACTTCTCGCCGCCGCGAGCGCGCTCGCCGTGCTCGGCCTGCCCGTTGCCGCTTCGGGGCAGGTTGCGGCGAGGAACGCGCCGACCCTGACGTTCGAGCGGGTCTTTGACAGTCCGTCGCTGAACGGCCCGGTGCCGCGCAGCCCCAAGCTGTCGCGCGACGGACGCTACCTCGCGCTGCTTCGCAACCGCGCGACCGACCTTCAGCGCTACGACTTGTGGGCATTCGACCGCCAGACCGGGCAATGGCGCATGCTGGTCGAGTCCGAAAAGCTCGGCAGCGGCCGCGCCATGTCCGAAGCCGAGAAGATGCAGCGCGAGCGCAAGGGAATCGTCAACCTCAAGGGAATCGTCACCTACGACTGGTCGGCGGACGGCAAGTCGATCCTGGTGCCGCTCGACGGCGCGCTCTACCTCGCCGGTCTCGACGGCAGAATCCACGAAGTGGAGGGGGCGGGCGGCGGCGATATCCTGAACCCTGTCTTGAGCGAGACCGGCAAGTACCTCTCGTTCCTCCGCAACAACCGACTCTGGATCGGCCCGGTCGGCGGCGCGATCAGGCCGGTGACTGCTCACGACGGTGCTCTCGTCCATTGGGGCGAGGCAGAGTTCATCGCTCAGGAGGAGATGGACCGAGACACCGGTTACTGGTGGTCGCCGACCGACGCGCGCATCGCCGTCGAGCGGTTCGATGAAGCGCCGGTCGGGGTCATCACCCGCGCCGCCATCGGTGCGGAGGGCACGACCACCTATCAGCAGCGCTATCCTGCTGCTGGCAAGGCCAATGTCGACGTGCAGCTTTACGTGATCAGCCCGGACGGCGGCCGCAAGGTGAAGGTCGACCTCGGTTCAAACCACGACATCTACCTCGCCCGGGTCGACTGGGCGCCCGATGGCAAGACGCTCTACGTCCAGCGCGAGGATCGCGGCCAGACCACGCTCGACATGCTGGCGGTCAATCCGACGACTGGGCGAAGTCGCCTTCTGTTCAGCGAGAAGGCCGCGCTCGGTCACTGGATCAACCTGTCGAACGACTACAAATTCCTGAGCGACGGCAGCCTGATCTGGTGGTCCGAACGCGACGGCTTCGGGCACCTTTACCGCTTTGCCGACGGCCGTTGGACCCAGCTGACCCGGGGCCCGTGGGTGGTGGAGACACTCGCCGGCGTCGACCAGGGCGCGCACCGGCTGTTCTTCACCGGGACCAGGGACGACGTTCTCTCGCCCCAAGTCTATTCGATCGACTACGAAAATCCGGCCGAGCCGCAGCGGCTGACCGATCCGGCATTCGTCAACGCCGCGTCGATGGACCGCAACGGCCACACATTGATGGTCAGCCGCTCGTCACCGAGCCAGCCGCCACAGGTCTATCTCGCGGACGAGACGGGCAAGCTCCTGACCTGGGTCGAGGAAAACAGGCTGGACGCGAGCCATCCCTATGCGCCGTATTTGGCGAGTCACCGGCTACCTCAATTCGGGACCATCAAGGCTGCCGACGGATCGACGCTCTATTGGAAGATGATCACGCCGCCGCTGGTGCCCGGCAAGCGCTACCCCGTTTTCATCGAGCATTACGGCGGGCCGACCAGCCAGACCGTCAACAAGGCCTGGACCAACCCGATCCAGCAGGCGATCGTCGACGCCGGCTACATCTATTTCGACATCGACAACCGCGGCAGCCCCAATCGCGGCGTGGACTTCGAGAAGCAGATCGAGCGAGCCATGGGCACGGTCGAGGTCCAGGACCAGAAGGCGGGTGTCGCATTCCTGAAGAGCCTGCCGTTCGTCGATCCGGCGCGGATCGCGACCTATGGCTGGTCCTACGGCGGCTACATGACTCTCAAGGAGCTGGAAGCCGACCCACACCTCTATGCGGCCGGGGTTGCCGGCGCTCCAGTCACGAAGTGGGAGTTGTACGATACCCACTATACCGAGCGCTACATGGGCACGCCGGAGAAGGATGGTGCCGCCTATGCCCGGTCCGACGCGATCGCGGAAGCCGACCGGATCGCCGATCCCGTGTTGATCCTCCACGGCATGTCCGATGACAACGTATTCTTCGAGAACAGCTCGGAGCTCATCGCCAAGCTTCAGCATGACGATCAGCCGTTCGAGATGATGCTCTATCCGGGCGAGACCCACCGTTCGGGTACGCCAACGACTCTGGCGCAACGGTGGAACACGATCATGCGTTTCCTCGACCGTAATGGCGTGCCAGGCGGGCCCCGCTGAATTGGGCTTGCTGGCGCTTGGCTCGGGCGGCAGTCGTCCCCATCTCGATTTGAGGACGGGCGTCCGCTAGGCGCACAGCTCAGGACTGGAGATCAATACAATGGGATACCGGGTCGCCGTCGTCGGCGCGACTGGCAATGTCGGGAGGGAAATCCTCAATATCCTCGCCGAGCGGCAATTCCCCGCCGACGAGGTCGCGGCCATCGCCTCGGCGAGCTCGACCGGCGATATCATCGACTTCGGCGACAGCGGGCAGGAGCTCAAGGTCAGGAACCTCGAGCATTTCGACTTCGCCGGCTGGGACATCGCGTTGTTCGCCGCCGGCTCGGACGTCTCGAAAGTCTATGCGCCCAAGGCGGCCGCGGCCGGCTGCACAGTCATCGACAACAGCTCGCTCTATCGGATGGACCCGGACGTTCCGCTGATCGTGCCGGAGGTCAATCCCGAGGCCATCGCCGGCTACACGCACAAGAATATCATTGCGAACCCGAACTGCTCGACGGCTCAGCTCGTCGTCGCGTTGAAGCCTCTGCACGATGCCGCGAAGATCAAGCGGGTCGTGGTCGCGACCTATCAGTCGGTGTCCGGCGCGGGCAAGCGCGGCATGGACGAGCTGTTCGAGCAGTCGCGCAACATCTTCGTCGGCGACCAGAACGAGCCCGAATTCTTCACCAAGCAGATCGCCTTCAATGTCATCCCGCACATCGACGTCTTCCTCGACGATGGCTCGACCAAGGAAGAGTGGAAGATGGTCGTCGAGACCAAGAAGATCCTCGACCCAGCCATCAAGGTCACTGCGACCTGCGTCCGAGTGCCGGTCTTCGTCGGCCACAGCGAGGCGGTGAACATCGAGTTCGAGAATGAGATTTCCGCCGACGAAGCGCGCAAGATCTTGCGCGAGGCGCCGGGCGTGATGGTCGTCGATAAGCGTGAGAACGGCGGCTACGTAACCCCGGTCGAGGCGGTCGGCGACTATGCGACCTATGTCAGCCGCATCCGCGAGGATCCGACGGTCGACAATGGCCTGTCGCTGTGGGTGGTCAGCGACAATCTCCGCAAGGGCGCGGCCCTCAACGCCGTCCAGATTGCGGAGCTGCTCGGCCGCAAGCATTTGATGAAGGCGGCGTGACGCATTAGCAGTCGGCCGCGCAAGGAGGGACGCCATGCGAATTGCGGCAATGTCTATGACTGCACTCCTGGTTCTCGCGGCCTGCAAGCCGGCCCAGAACGGCCAGTCTCCGGTAACGATGGACGAGGCTACCCGGATCGCCGAGCAGGCCGAGGGGACCTTCACGCGAGGCGATGTCGGCGCCATCATGCGCCAATATGCGGACGGCGCGGTGATGTTCGACGCCTCCCACGCTGGCCTGACCACCGATCGCAAGGTCCAGAACGGTTGGGCGCAGAGCTTCGTCAGCATGAAGCCCGCGGACTATACTGTCGCCGATCGCCAGATACAGATCGTCGGTCCGGACGCTTTCGTCAGCTCCGGTACCGAGACGTTCACGGTAGCGGCGGGTGCTGCCCGGCCGGCTGTGAGCGCGCGCTTCACCGACGTCTTCCAGCGGCAGAAGGATGGCAGCTGGAAGATCGTCACCGAACATGTGTCGATGCCGCCGACCACGGCGCCTGCCGGCCAGTGAGCGACACGCTGACGGGGGGCTGCGCGTGCGGACGAGTGCGCTACTCGGTCGCGATCGACGATGACGAGGCTTATCTGTGCCATTGCCGGATGTGCCAGCGCGCCACCGGATCGCTATCGATCGCCTTCAAGAGCGTGAAGCAGGCCAGCGTGGCCTGGGAGCACGAACCGGACTGGTTCGACAGCTCGCCGATCGCGGAACGGTCCTATTGTCGGGAATGTGGCACTTCGCTCGGCTTTCGTTTCAAGGAGGGCAGCGAGAACATGGACCTGACCGTCGCGTCCTTCGATGATCCATCACGGTTCGTGCCCAAGCATCATTTCGGCTCCGAGAGCATGCATCGCGCCTGGCTCAATACCGAGGGCCTGCCCGAGATGCGCACCGAGGACTATCAGAAGCTGGTCGACAAATGGACCCAGGCGACCGGAAGCTTTCCGGGGTGAACGAAGCATCGACGGTGTTCTGGACGGCGTCGGACGGCGTCCAGCTTGCCTATCACGAGGTCGGGCAGGGGCGCCCGGTGATCCTGCTGCACGGGCTGTTTTCCGATGCTCGCATGAACTGGATCAAGTTCGGCCATGCCGACCGGATCGCCGCCGAGGGATTCCGGGTGATCATGCCCGACCTTCGCGCGCATGGGCTGAGCGGAAAGCCGCATGGCGAACAATACTATCCGCGCGGCATCCTGGCCCGGGACTTGCGCGAGCTCATTGAGCATCTGGAACTCGGCGAGTTCGATCTCGGAGGATTCTCGCTCGGCGCCCGGACAACCGTCGAAGCGGTCGGCGAGGGACTGAAGCCGCGGCGCGCGATCCTCGGCGGAGCCGGCCTCGAGGGACTGCGCGAGTGGAAGCGACGCAAGACCTTCTTCCTCGACGCAATCGCGATGTTCGACACGGTCCACCGGGGCGGCCCGCACTGGCTCTCCATCCAGTTCATGAAGAGTCAGAATGTCGACCGCGTCGCGGCGGCCCATCTGCTCGAAAGCTTCGAGGACACGTTCATGGACTGGCTGAAGGCCTTCATCATGCCAACGCTCGTCGTCTGCGGCAGCGAGGACGACGACAACGGTTCTGCCGAGGAGCTTGCCGCCGCAATGCCCAACGCGATGTTCGCCGAGGTGCCGGGAACGCATATGAGCTCGGTCACGCGGCGGGAGCTCGGCGAAACGATCGCGCGCTTCCTCGCCGCATAGCAAAAGGGGCGCCGGTGAGGGCGCCCCTTCGACTTTGTTGCCTTGCGGTCGCTTAGCCGACGGTCGGCGCCTGCTTCGCGCGTCCGCGGCCGCTGGCGGTCGAACTGATTCCGGCGCCGCCACTGCTGGATCCGAGGCTGGCATTGCCGCCGCCCGTCTCGCTCATGCCGCTGGCAGTGGTGAGCCCGCTGGTGTCGTCGTCTTCGCTCCAGCCGATGGCGCTGTCGCCGGAACGCATGTTTTCGGTCCATTCGCCGATCTGGTCGCTCAGGCTGCTCAGCTGCTCGCTGATCTGGGACCGCTTCGACCACAGGAACAGACCCGCCGCGGCGGCTCCGGCGGCGACTGCGGCAGCAGCGATCGGGCGGTCGCGAACGAGATCAGTGACACCCGAACCGCTGTACTGATTGTTTCCCGACGGATTGTTGTTGCGCCCGCCGCGATTGCCGCCGCCGCCCCGGCTGTTGCCATTGCCGTTGCCGCCTCGGCCGCGGTTTCCCTGATTATTGCGTGCCATGATCGTCTCCTCTTTTGCGGGTTCTGTTGATCGTTGCGCGCCTAACGAACAAGCGGTGGCGGCGTTTCCAACGGCTGCTTCCGGAGCGGCGAGGAGTGGCGCGGCAGCGACCAACAGGCCGAGCGGGTCAGGCGGGCTGCAACTGCTCCAGCATGTGCTCGGCGCTCGACGCGCGATATTCGCCCGGACCTTCGACGTTGAGCTGCTCGACGACACCGTCGTTGACGATCATCGAATAGCGCTGCGAGCGGTTGCCGAGGCCAAACTTGCTGCCGTCCATGGTCAGCCCGACCGCGTCGGCGAAGGCACCGTTGCCGTCGGCGAGCATCGTGATGTCGGACGATCCGTCACGCTCGCCCCAGGCGGCCATCACGAAGGGATCGTTGACCGAGATGCAGGCGATCTGATCGATGCCCTGGCCCTTCAGCTCGCTGGCCTTGTCGACGAAGGAGGGCAGGTGGCGCGCCGAGCAGGTCGGCGTGAAGGCGCCCGGCACGGCGAACAGCGCAGTGCGCTTGCCCGAGAAGAAGTCGCCGCTGGTGGTCGGCTGCGGGCCGTCCGCGCCGGCAATGGTGAGCGGAACGTCAGGCAGGCGGTCGCCGACTTGGATGGTCATGGGAAGCTCTCCTTTGGGATCGATGCGGTGCGAGATAGGACTGGCGGCACGTCCCCTCAAGGCTGCGGCGAGCCGTTCCGAACCGGCTTGCCCGTGCGCCCGACGGCGACCATTGTCCAAGGCGTGAGCGATGCCCCGCCTTTCCTGTCCGGCAAGCTTTTGCTGGCGATGCCCGGAATGGCCGATCCACGATTCGAACGCGCGGTGATCGCCTTGTGCGCGCATGACGGCAATGGAGCGATCGGAGTCGGCATCGGTCACAAGCGCGCCGGGATCAGCTTCCGCGGGCTCCTCAAGCAACTCGACATCGAGCCCGGGCAAGCGCCCGATTGCGCGATCCACCACGGTGGTCCCGTCGAGCCAGGTCGCGGCTTCGTGCTCCATTCCATCGACTGGGGCGGGCAGGACACGCTCCACGTCGCCGGGCCAAGCGGGCAGCTATTCGCGATGACCGGCACGATGGACGTACTCAAGGCGATCGCCGAGGGGCGAGGGCCGTCCAAATGGATTGCGGCGCTGGGCTATGCCGGCTGGGGCGAGGGCCAGCTCGACGAGGAGATGACCCGCCACGGCTGGTTCGCGGCACGTGGTGATCCCGAGATCGTGTTCGACACCCCGACCGACGAGCGCTGGGCCGCCGCGTTCAAGGCGGAAGGCATCGACCCGCGGCTTCTGGCGACGGAGACTGGCGCCGCCTGAGGGATAGGTTCGCCTGTCCCGGCGTTGGGCGCGGATGGCTACTGTAACACAACCCAAAGGCGACGATGCCGGGCTGGTCTCAAGCTGGCGCGGCTGGCTGATCGGCGCCCTGCTCGTCGGCGGCCTTGTCGTTGCCGTGCTCCACTGGGGCGAGGTCAAGAATTTCGCCAAGCTTATCTCGACGGCGAAACCGATGTGGCTGGCGATCGCCGCGGCGCTCCAGATCGCAACCTATTTCGGGCTGTCGGCGCAATGGTGGCTGGCGCTGCATCGAGCGAGGACGCCGCGTCCGCACGCGGCCCTGTTCCGCCTGACCTTCGCCAAGCATTTCGCCGACCAAGTCGTGCCGACCGGTGGAGTCAGCGGGAACGTCCTTGTCGTCGACAATCTGGTGAAGAACGACGTTCCGCGCGGCAATGCGGTCGCTGCGCTGCTGTTGCAGATCATCGCATATTACTTGTCCTACTCGCTCGGCGCGCTCTGGGTGCTGGTCGATCTCTGGTGGAAGGACCGGATGAGCTGGCTGCTCGCCGGTGCGGTCCTGGCCTTCCTGGTCGTCGCCACCGCGATCCCGGCGCTGATCCTGTGGCTGCACAAGCGGGGGCAGGGCAAGCTGCCGAAGCTGGTCCGGAGGTGGAGCAAGGCGCGCGATTTCTTCGAGCTTGTCGGCGAGGCGCCGGCAAAGCTCATTCGCGATCCCCAGCTGATCGGGATGCTGACGGTGCTCAACCTCGCCGTGTTCATCGCCGACGCAGCGACCATGCAGGCGTGCATCAAGGCATTGGGCGTCGAAGCGCCGCTCAGCGCCGGCTATGTCGCCTTCATGATGGCATCGATCGCCGTCATTCTCGGCCCGGTGCCGATGGGACTTGGGTCTTTTGAGGCGGTCAGCGTCGCCATGCTGCGCCTGTTCGGCGTGCCATTCGAGGCGGCGGTGTCCGCCACCCTGCTGTTCCGCGGCTTCACCTTGTGGCTTCCGTTGATCCCGGGCGGACTCCTGCTCCGGAGCGAAATGAAGTCCGACGACGACTGATTTCAACATATAAAGAATTCTTTATATTTGCCTTTGGGCGCTCGGGCGGCTAGGGGCCGTGCGACCCGCGGCGAGCGCCGCGCACCATCCTTTCTTGTCCGGAGATTCCAACGTGGCGACGCAGGCTGAAACCCGTTTCAACGACTATGTCGTCAAGGACCTCGGCCTCGCCGACTTCGGCCGCAAGGAAATCGAGATCGCCGAGACGGAAATGCCGGGCCTGATGTCCCTGCGCCAGGAGTTCGGCGCTTCGAAGCCGCTCAAGGGCGCGCGGATCACGGGCTCGCTGCACATGACGATCCAGACCGCGGTGCTGATCGAAACGCTCATCGAGTTGGGCGCCGAGGTTCGCTGGGCGTCGTGCAATATCTTCTCGACCCAGGACCA
>NZ_JAFAVR010000068.1 GCF_019242355.1 Sphingomonas sp.
GGAGGGCATCATGGCGCTCGAACGTCCGAGCTATGTGCTCGAACAGCAATATCCGCACGCCGCGCAACGCCGCAGCTTCTGGTCCGCCTACGGTACCTACAGGAGCTTGGCGCGGGCACGGGAGAAGGCGGCATCGCTGCAGCGGCCATGCCGCATTACCGAATGCCGCGTGGTCTGGCGATCGGTCCCGATCCGCTAGGTACGCGGACCTAAAATCGACCGCGCCGCGCAGCCGCTAAGCGACATTGCGGCGCGGTTCTGGCTCAACGACAGCTTAAAAATTCGGCCGCGCGTCTGCGCCCTTGGGCACCGACGCGCGGCTTTTTGTCGTTTTCCGCCGCGATGATCGCCCTGCCGATCGCCCGCTGCTAGCCCCGGGTCCGAGCACCATCGGACTCATGTCATGACCATCCTGATCAACATCGACGTGCCGGACCTCGACGCCGCCGAGCGCTTCTACACAGCCGCCTTCGGGTTGGTTGCCGGGCGGCGGATCGGCGCCGGTGCGGTCGAGCTGCTCGGCTGGCCGGCGCCGCTCTATCTGCTCCAGAAGAAGGCCGAGACGATCGGCGTGGACGGCGATCAGCGGCGCTACATGCGCCATTGGACGCCCGTCCACATCGACGTCGCCGTCGATGATCTCGATGCCGCGCTTGCCACTGCCCTGGGCGCCGGGGCGCGGCTCGAACAGGGCCCGCAGGACGCCGCCTATGGCCGTATCGCCATGCTCGGCGACCCTTATGGCCATGGCTTCTGCCTGATCCAGTTCAACCAACACGGCTATGATGCGCTGATCTGAGCGCGGCACGGGCTCTGCGTTTGAGCGCTCCTGGTCGCGGACGCGGTCGCAGAAGATGCCTCTCAACGCCGTCACCGCGCGATATCGCGATGCGCAGCAGCGGTTTCCGTGGCCGCTCGGACGACCGTTCAAGGCTGTCGGGCATTGACCTGGAATGGCCGCCGCCGCCCGAAACCATCGCGCCAAACTGATTTCCCCGACCGGCTGCGCCGGTCTCCTCGCGGCCGGCTTCGCCTTCAAATCAGCCTGCCGCTCCGGTCCTCCGCTTGAACGCTCCGGCCCTTCGGGTTCGCGCACCGGCTCTTACCATTCCGACGGTCTGCCCATCGCCCCGAACGGTTCGCGGGCGACTTTCAAGGAGACCTATCATGCCTGCCATCGGTTATGTCACCCGCCACGAGGACGGCTATAAGGGCCAGCTTCGCACCGTCTCGATCCGCTCCGATATCGAGATCGTCCCCAACCGGGCGAAGAGCCACGAAAGCCATCCCGATTATCGCGTGTTCGCATCCGGCTCCGAGGTCGGTGGCGGCTGGATCAAGACCGGCGAACGCTCGGGCAAAGACTATGTGTCGCTGAGCCTCGCCGCTCCGGAATTCGGGCCGCGCAAGCTCTACGCCAATCTCGGCCGTGCCGCCGGCCAGGACGATGACGAGGCCTTCGCCATCATCTGGAACCCCGCGGATTGATCCTCGCAGCCCCGCGCCAGCAACGGCGCGGGGCCCCTTTACTTCTGGGTTTCGATTGCTGGCGAGCGATAGAAGCCGTCCTCCGCCGCATCGTCGCGCGACGCCGAGAGGGAGGAAAATCTGTTCAGCACCGCCCAGCATCCGGCGGCGCGCGGGTCGCGTCAATGACGATGGGGCCCCACCATTTTGCTCCGCAAAATCGTAACCCCCATCGCCGCTGGCGCGGCCGCTGGCGCGGTCATTGACCCGACCCGCACGCCGCCGGGTGCGACCCCTGTCTTACGACAGACAGGAGGATTAGATGTCGATCGAACAGCATATCGAGGAGCTGCGGGCAGAACTTTTGGCATGCGACGACGCCGGCGAGCGGGCGCAGATCGAGGCCGAATTCGAAGCGGCGAAGGCGGCTTTGAGGGAGTTCGAAGCCGCGATTGAAGGGCAGATCGGATAGGAAATCAGGTCCGATCGAGAGCTTTTGGCGACGTCGAAGAGGCGTCGCCGAAAGCTCTTTCTGCATGATCGCAGAACGGGGAGGGCGGCTGGGCTACGGAGGGTTCGGGGTCGTCTCGGGCTGGGATAGGCTGGTGCAGGGAGGAGGGGGCGGATAGCAAGATAGAGGCAATATCTCGCGATACTGCATCTTATTGTCTGCACATCATTTTTCCCGACTATTCACGAGATAGCTCAAGATGCCGCGAGACAAGGAACGCTTGAGCAGCAGAAAACTGCCAACTCTTGGCTGTAAATGCGAGACTCCTTGAACACGTCCGGGTGTCTGCCATGTTGAGCCACGGGGAGCGTCATTCCTGACTTCAGGTAGGACGCCAGATGAACGACGAAGACTTCGAGCCGCGGCTCGGCAAGATGCGCGGGCGAGGTCGCGGCAAGCGCTATCTGAGCCTGGTGGTTACCGCCGCCCGCCGCGCTGGTAAGCGAACGGGCATTCGCACCCGGCGTTTCGACGGCAGCCGGATCGGTCGCGGCGCGGCGCTGGCGCGGGTGCTGCGCTCGGGCGATCGCCACGCCGGCTTTCGCTCTCGCCGCGTCGTCGTGAAGACACGCCTCGCGATGCTCGGCGGGAAGGGCCTTGGCGCCGCACAGGCGCACCTGAAGTATATCCAGCGCGATGGCGTGACGCGCGAAGGCGATCCGGGCGAGCTCTATTCGGCCGACCGCGACAGCGCTGACGGCAAGGCCTTCCTCGAGCGAGGAGCCGGCGACCGTCATCAGTTCCGCTTCATCGTCTCGCCCGAGGATGCCGATCAATATGCCGACCTGAAGCCTTTCGTGCGCCGGCTGATGGGGCAGATGGAGGAGGACCTCGGCACCAGACTCGACTGGGTCGCGGTCGACCATTTCAACACCGGCCATCCGCACACGCACATCATGCTGCGCGGCATGGACCATCGCGGCGAAAATCTGGTGATCGCGCGCGAGTATATTTCGCACGGCCTGCGCGAACAGGCGTCGCGCATCGTGACACTCGATCTCGGCCCACGAACCGACCTCGAGATCGAGGAGCGGCTGCGCAGCGATACCAGCGCGGAGCGGCTGACGGCGATCGACCGCCGGCTGATCCGCGACATGGATGAGGCGCGCCTGGTCAGCGCGAGCGACGCGGACTCCTTCCAGCAGGCGCTACGCTCGGCGCGCCTCCAGAAACTCCGCGCGATGGAGCTGGCCGAGCCGGTTGCCGGCACCAGCTGGCGATTGGCCGAAGACCTTGAGCAGACGCTGCGCCGAATGGGCGAACGCGGCGATATCATCCGCACAATGCAGCGCGAGCTCTCCGCGCGCCGGCTCGAGCGTGCCGCCGCCGATCAGATCATCTTCGATCCATCGGCTGACGGCGTGGCGCCGCTAGTCGGACGCGTCGTCGCTCGCGGTCTCGCCGATGAATTGCAGGATCGCCATTTCCTCATCGTCGACGGCGTCGATGGCCGAACTTATTATGCCGCAATCGGGCGGGGCGAAGCCATCGAGCCGACGCCGGCCGGATCGATCGTCCGGATTGTGCCGCGGGAGGGTGGCGTCCGCCCTGTCGATCGCACCGTCGTGGAGATCGCTGCCGCCAATGGCGGGCATTACACGATTGACGCTCACCTCAAGCATGATCCGACCGCGACCGAGGCCTTCGCGGAGACGCATGTGCGTCGGCTTGAGGCGATGCGGCGGACAATGCGGAGCATCGAGCGCGAACCCGACGGTAGCTGGGTGATCGCGGCCGACCATCTCGACAAGGCGGCTGCCTTCGAGGCGCGATTGGCATTGGACCGGCCGGTCACGGTCGAGAGCCTCTCCGCGCTTCCCATCGAGAGGCTTCCGAACGTTGATGCCGCCACCTGGCTCGACCGCGAGCTCGTCTCCGACCGGCCGACGCCGATCCGCGATGCGGGCTTCGGCCAAGAGGTGCGCACTGCGCAGGCACTGCGTCGGCAATGGCTGGTGGAGCAGGAACTCGCCGAGGTGAAGGGTGGTCAGACGATCTACCCCGCCGGCATGATCGCGACCCTTCAGCGTCGCGAACTGCTGCGCCTGTCGGCACAGCTTTCCGAAGAGATCGACTTGCCGTTCGGCGAAACGCGAGCCGGCGATCATATCGAGGGGCGCCTCGTTCGATCCGTCGAGATGGCGAGCGGAAAATATGCTGTGATCGAGCGATCACGCGATTTTACACTCGCGCCCTGGCGGCCGGTGCTTGAGCAGCAGCTCGGCAAGCCGGTGGCCGGCATCGTCCGGGATGCTGGTATCAGCTGGACATTCGGGGGGGAACGCGGCGGCCCGACCATTTCGTGAGATCGTGACGCCAAACGCAAGCTTGCGGGTTTACGAGACGAGGCCGGCGAACGCCGGCCGCTCGAAGCGAGTTGCCTCGAATTCGGCAGCCCGGCCGAACCTCAATCGGTGCCGGTCGACGGACTGGCTCCCTCGGCACTGCCCGGGGGGAGCGGCCGAGGCATCCTTGCCGGCTTCGTCGGCAGCATGATCGCCGCCGGCGAAATCTTCGTTGCTTGACGGCTTTGTGGCCATGATGATCCTCCTCCACTCGATAGATGCGGCACGAACGACGCCGATCGCGTTGATGGGCACCTACCAAAAGCTAACGCATGGCAGCGGCTGCGACCGTTCGTATCGTAACGCCGTTTCGAGCGTTACCGCTGTGTGCCTTTCGAACCTGCTCATGAAAAGCTCGCCAAGAGCGCTGGCGACTGGAAGAGAGCGCTGCCCAGCAGACGGATTCGGCCGATCGCCGTACCGAGCTCGCGGCTGATCGTACGATCCTCGCGGCCGAGCGGACTTCGGCGTGGGTCCGCATTGGCCTGGCTGCGCTGGCGTCAGGGATGGTACGCGCGCGCTTCTCGAACCGATCGTCGCACATTGGCTCGCGGAAGCGTGCTCATCCTGTTCAGTGGCATCTGTTTCAGCGCTGCCGTCTGGCGCGAGGGTATGCGGGTCGCGCCGCCGCGCCCGGATACCCGCCGTATTCCCTCGTGGCTCCTGATCTCGGCGAACGGCTTTCTTGTCATCGTCACCTTGGCGGCGCTGGTCGGCATTTGGCTGCCGCACGCTGCCTTGCGATAGGCCCTTGGACAGGTCCCACTGTTCAATCGGCGCCCTCGCATCCCGTCCGTGGAGCGCGTAGACGGCGCGACAGCATGGCCAGACTCCCCTCCCGTCTTCGCCGTCTCGACGATGCGCTGGCGGACCTCCCGGTCGACGATCCAATGCTGTTGACCGAGCTCGACGGTTTCCTGACAGGCGTGATCGTGTCGCCTGAGCTGATCAGGCCGAGCGAGTGGCTGCCGATCGTCTGGAGCGGCGAGGAAACTGATGGCGCGCCATTCGATGATCCGGCCGATGTCCAATGGTTCGCCGAGGCCGTTATGGCGCGCTACAACGAGATCGTGCGCGATCTCGGTCGCGGCAAGCTGCAGCCGATCTTCGACGTCGACGAGCGCAATGGTGACGTGCTGTGGGAGCTGTGGATAGACGGCTTCGCCCAGGCGATGGCGCGGCGGCCGGCAGCCTGGACGGCGCATACCTCCGTCAGTGTGGAAGCCGCGGCCGCGCTGGCGCAGTTGTCGACGCTCGTCGCCGTCGCCCGAAATGAAAGCGATCTCGACAGCATCCAAATCAACGCGCTGAACGATGAAGCGCCTGCCGCAATCTCTGCTCAGGTCGTGCGGCTATACGGCCTGCGGCGGCCCGTTTCCATCTCTCCGCTCGTCGTCCCGCCGCGAGCCACCAAGATTGGCAGGAACGAGCCCTGCCCATGTGGCTCGGCGAAAAAGTACAAGCGCTGCTGCGGGTCGGCCAGCTAGGAGGGCCAGCAGCGCATTCGTTGATCCGTTCTCTTGACGAAGGGGGCGACATTGGCGCGACACGACTGCCGGCTCAGCTTTGAGCGATCTCGCACTCATCAACGATCATGACCGTTGCGTGATGGATTCGTCGGGCGCAGCATGGTCTCCTCGCGACAAGACACAGCAAGGAGGGGACCCCAATGCATTTCATCGTAGCGCTGATCGTTGGCGGCATCATCGGTTGGCTCGCCGGCATGGTGATGCGCGATCAAGGCGGCATCATCTGGAACGTGCTGATCGGCTGCCTCGGCTCGATCATCGGCCGCTTTCTGCTTGGCGCGCTCTCACACAATGGTCGTCTGACCCAGCACCCGCTCGATCCGATGACGCTGATCGTCGCGTTTGCGGGCGCCGTGATCCTGCTGGCGATCTACAATCTCGTCAAACGCGGCACCGTGCGCTGATCCGAAAGCATGTGACGCGCACTAAAGGCTTCCACCGGCGCGAACGCCGGTGGAAGCGGGAGCACTCGCCTACCAGCCGTTATGCCGCATCCAGTGGATCTGCCGGCTGAGGTCATCGAGCCGTGCCTGGACGCGGGCGCGCTGGTCCGGCGTCAGCCGGCCATCGTCTTCCCAGTGCATGCGGCGGATCCACTGGCGCACGCCGTTAAGCTCGCGATTGGCGCGCCATGCTTCGTGACGATCGAGGCTGCCGTCGGAGATGCCGCGATTGATCCGATCCTGAAGAAACTGAATGCGCTCGCGCGGACTGTCGGGAGCGCCCCGCCAGAACGCGCCGGCATCCCATGCCCCTGGCGGCGGGGGCGGCGGCGCCGGCTGGGCCTGCGCCGCGCCCGCGACAAGCATGCTGGCCGCAACGGTCAAGAGAAGTCGCTTCATTGATAATCCTCCTGCTCTTGGATGAGCGATATTTGGGTGGATGTGCCGGGAGCGCACGTGCTCGTCGGGCGCCGTTCCCGGCGGCCGCCACCCGACGATCGGTGTGAGCGCGTCAGTAAGGACCGGGTGCCCACCAGCAATGGCGATGCGGATAGCCCCACCAGTCGTAACGCACGCTGCAGACGCGATGCGGCGGCGGGCCATATCCGTAGCCATAGCGATAGCCGTACCAATCGGGCCGAGGCGGGGGCGGCGGAGGGGGTGGTGGTGCGTAATATTGCACGCGCTCATAGTGAGGGTGGTCGGAGGCGATCGCGGCACCGACCCCAAGTCCCAATATTCCGGCCGCTATCGCAGTCCCCGGGCCGATATGGGCTTGCGCCGGCGGCGCGATCGCGAGCGAGCTTGCTGCAAGGATTGCACTTGCGCCGGCGGCTCTCCGGCTTCCCTTCATATCTTCCTCCATTCACCTGATGAAGTACGGCACTTCCTGAAGCATGCGGCCTGAACACATGCGGAATATCGAGTGCAGCAGCGGTTCAGTTTGGTCAGGTGGCAGGATGTTCGGCGAGTAGACGGCAGAGCTCCTCCCGCTATGCGGTAAAAACGCGCTTCGCAGGCCTTGTCGGTTTCCATAAGGATCCACGAAAAGACTTCCAATCCTCGCTTTGCGCGCCTCCGGTTTCGGAACTGGTATCGGCTTGTTCTCCAGCTAGTTCGGGCGGAGCACAGATGCCTGAGCGGTTGAGAAGCTCGGTGAGCTCCCTGACGGCTTTGGTAAGATAGAGAACCTCCTGCTCACGAAGCTGGTCCAGCTTGTGGTGCAGAAGTTCTATTTCAAGTTCTGCCTTAATATTGACTTTATAGTCATTCTCTGCGGCCTGGCGGTCGATATCCTGTTGTCGGTTTTGGCTCATCATAATGATCGGGGCAGCATAAGCCGCCTGGAACGATAGAGCGAGGTTGAGGAGGATGAAGGGGTAGGGATCCCAAGCCTTCACATATCCAACTACGTTCAGGCTCACCCACGCCAAGAGGATGACCGATTGGACGATGATGAACGTCCACGATCCCATCGTCGCGGCGACGCGGTCAGCCACCCGCTGGCCAAAGGTCAGCTTCGCGGGATCGAGCTCCTGCTTGCGGCCGATCCGAATGGCTTGTCGAAGCTTCCGCAGCTCCGCGAGCAAGACGGTTTCGGCTTCATGGATGCCGTGCCGAAGGTCGGTGATGCGCTTATTCAGGGACGCCCACTAAGGGACGATCGACGCTGGCGCCTGTGAAAAGGCATCCATCCGCCCTGAAACCGGCGCGCGGAGATTGAGCTTCTTGATCGCATCGGCGGCTAAAGTCGGTGGCGGGCGGATTGAGCTCACTTGCTTGTCACTGGATTCGCGACGGATTGATCGCCAAGTCGCGATCGATGCGCACGCACCTCAGAGCAATTCACGTCCAGGGCGTCGACTTCTGGCTGGCGCGCGCTTCCGTCGCCGCGATCGCGGGGTTGCAGCTGCTGATGATCAACGACCTTACCGTCGGCCCTCGCTGGTTCGCTCCTGTGCTCGAGCTGGCTCTCCTCGTGCCGCTGTCGGTTGCCACGGCTGGACGCAGGCAAATGTTCGCACCGCCACCACAGATGCGCACTGGGAGCGAATCTACCGCCACAGGACGATGATCCGAACCACGGTGCTCCTGCTCACGGCCCTGATCACAGCCATCAATTTCGGTGCGCTGCTCGAGCTGGTCCATCGCCTGCTCCACGGCACCGCGAGCAAGGCGGGCGAGACCCTTCTGCTCGATGCGCTCAATATCTGGGGAACCAACGTGATCGCGTTCGGTCTCTGGTTCTGGAGCATCGATCGCGGCGGCCCGGCCTCGCGCGGCCTCACCGCCATCGAAAAGTGTGATTTCCTGTTTCCGCAGATGACCATGCACGGCGCGACCAGGCCTGAAGGATGGTCACCCGGCTTCATCGACTATCTCTATCTCAGTTTCACCAACGCTACCGCCTTTTCGCCTACCGACACGATGCCGCTGTCGCGGCGGGCGAAGCTGCTGATGATGCTCGAGTCGACCGTTTCGCTGCTCACCATTGCCCTCGTCGCGGCGCGGGCGGTCAATATTCTTGCCTAGCTCCGAGATCGTCCCTGTGACGCATGCCCTTGGCGACCCAAGTTGAGGCACAGGCGGTCGCCTGTCCGGTGGGAGCCGATGCTTCCTGCAGGCCTCTGGCTGCTGGCAGCGCGGCTTATCACCGAGATGCTGTTCTTCTGGACTTGGACCGGCCTTCCAGGACTTCGCATGCGCATATGGCTGAGGCGGGGATCGATGCGCCTCAGTCGCGCCGGCTTTCATTCATGGCGGTTCTGGGGAGCAAAGTGGCGCTGAGTCGACGTTCGCCGTTCATGCCACCTAAGCGCCTAACAGATCGCCGTTCGGCCAAGCAGAGGCGCGGTTGCCGAACAGGCTTTGCCTGACCCGGTTGGGATCAAGGCCGAGACTTTCGGCAGATGCGCTTGCGATCAGCGCATTGAGATCGGTGGTCGGCCTCAGATCGCGACCCTGATAAAGTTGGCCGGAGCCAAGACCAGGCCAGTCCGCGACCACCCTTCCGCCGCGCACAGCACCGCCGAGCAACATCGCGACCGCGCCGGTGCCGTGATCAGTGCCGCCGGTGCCGTTGGCGGCCACGGTGCGACCGAATTCGGTCGCGACCAGCACCGTCGTCTGCGTCCACGCCGGCCCGAGCCCATCGCGCAGCGACGCGACCAATGCATCGAGCGCCTTGAGCTGTGCGGCTAATCGGCTCTCCTGCCCGGTATGCGTATCCCAGCCCCCCGTCTCCAGCATCGCGATGCGCGGTCCATTCGGCTTGACGAGAAAGCTTGCCGCCAATTTTCCGAGGCTGGCCGGATCCTGGCGCGCGGCACTGCCGTCGGCCAACCCCTTCGCATCGAGCGCCGAGGACCAGATCGCGTGCAGCTGGGGATCGGCGGCATAGAGCTGGCTCACGCGTAGCAGCAGATCATCGGACGGCTGCGGCAGCGACGAAGGCGCGTAGGAAGTGACCTCCGCCGACCCGCGGAGCGCCATCGGCACTGTCGCCGCGAGCGCAATCGCCTCGTTCTTCTGACGCGGCATCATCGCGACAAGCCGGTTCAGCCAGCCATCCTTGACCTCATAGGGCTGAGTTCCGCCGGTCTCGAGCACGTTCTGGCCGTCGAAATGCGAGCGATCGCGATAGGGCGAGGCGACGGCATGCACGAACAGCGCCTGGCGGGCCGTGTACATCTTTGCGGTCTCGGCGAGCGCCGGATGCAGCGCGAAGGCGCCGTCGAGCTTGGTGGCTTGACCCATATCGATTGCGAGGCTGCCGCGCAGCCGGGCGTAGGCGGGATCGGCGTAAGGGATCACGATATTGAGGCCGTCGGCGGCGCCACGCTGGATGATGAACACGAAGCGCCGTTCGGTTGATACAGTTGCGAGCGCCATGCGGGGGGCGACCAGCATCGCGCCGGCACCGAACGCGCCCACAGCGAGAAAGCGGCGGCGGTCGATAGGCTCATATTCCATCGTCACCTCCTCAAGAAGTCCGGCGACACCAACAGCAACACGAGCGCTCCCGCCGGGCTCTCCGCGCGCGCGACCTGATCGGCCGTCGCCGGGCTGAACGAGGCTGGCAGCAGTTGCGGACCGAGCTTGCGCGCGTCGAGCGTGTCACCGCTGGTCGCCGCCAGCCGCTGCGCGAACTCAACCCGGCGGAGGAGCGCGTCCGGCGCGGCCCAGCTCGCTACGATATCGTCCCAGCCGGCAGGAGAGCCCGGCTTCCACACGGGCTGACCGAGCTGGGACTGCAGGCTGGCGATCTGCATCTGGCCGAGCTGCGTCCGACCAAGGCCACGTAGTGCGGAGACCGTCCACTCCCACGGCGTCTTGAACTTGAGCGGTTGCGGCGCCCAAGGCTCCGGGCTTGCGACCAGCGTACGATAGAGCGCGCGGAGATCGCCCTTGCTTTGCGTGAACGAAGCCGCCAGGCGATCGACGAGCGCCGGCGCCGGATTGTCGCCGCCGAAATGCCGCGCGAGCTTGGTCGCGATGTGTGAAGCGGTCGCGGGCGACCGCGCGAAATCGATCAGCGCCGCCCGCGCCTGATCCTCGCCCGGCTGCGCGTAGCTCTTGCCGAGGATAGTGCGCGTTCCCGGCTCGTGCAGCTGGGGTCGAAAGATGAAGCTATCGACGCTTCCGTCGTCAAGGCGGCCTTGCGGGCCGATGCCGTCGACGGTCCAGCCGGTCAGCGCACGCGCGAATTCGGTGACGTCGGCTTGGGCATAGCCCGAGCGGACGCCGAGCGTGTGAAGCTCCATGATCTCGCGGCCGAGATTCTCGTTGAGCCCGAGCTGGCGTTCCGGGTTGCGCGCGGCGGCGCGCTGGGCGGCGATGCTATTCGGCCCGATCGACTGCACCTGGTTCAAATAGATCAGCATCGCGGGATGGTGCTCGACCGCAAGCAGCATGTCCTCAAAGCGACCGAGCACATGTGGGCGGATCGCGTCGCGCTCGAACGCGCCGACAAACGCCGTCGTTTGCGGATTGTCGGCCGAGACGCAGAAATGATTGGACCAGAAATGCACCAAGCGTTCGACGAACGGCGCCTGCGTCTCGAGCGCGCTCTGCATGCGCGCTTGCACCGCCTGACGATAGAGCGCCTGCACGTCCTGCACGAAATCCTGCCGGGCAACGATCTGCTCGGGCGTCTTCGAGGGTTTCACCGCCGCGGTGGGCATTGCGGCAACAGCGGGCCGCTGGCCCGCCTGCCGCATCGCGCGCTGCTCCATCTGATAGCCTTTCACGAGCACGCCCGCGTCGGGCAGCTCGGCAAGGCCCTGCGGCAGCAGCTCGAACCGATCGAACTGATCCCCTAGCCAGCGTCGCGGGTCCGCGGGCGGCGCATCGAGAGGCGTTGCGCCGAGGCCGAAGCGGTTTATCGCGATCGCCGCAGGCGAGATTCCGGCGAGCGCTGTCATGACGTACGATACCCGCGGCCGAATGCTCGAGCGAACATGGTCATTGCTGCGACACTGGCGCGTCGCCGCGATCATGCATCGCCTTGCGTTTATCACGCGCTGCCATGCGCTCTTCCGGCGTAACGATGCCGTCGCCATTCGCGTCGAGCCGGCGGAAGCGCTGCGTCAGCGCGGCTCGGATCTCGGCGGCATCGAGATAGCCATCGTGGTTGGCGTCCATCCGGTCGAACAATCGCGACGGATCCTGCCCACCGCGCGCCACCGCCGCCCATTCGGCGCGGCTCACCTTCCCGTCGCCGTCGGTATCGGCCGCCATGATCCGCGCGCTTTGCTTGGCGACGAACTCATCGAGCGTCATGCCGCGCGAGGCCGTAGTAGAACCGGCAGGTGGCGAACTGGTTTGGGCATGCACCGCGCCCGCAACGCACATCAACAGCACAAATGACGATACGAGCTTCTGCGTGGTCACCGGAGCACTCCTTCGGGCTCTACCGATCGTAACGCGACACCGGCGCCGACCCTTCGCTGAATTTCGTTCCGAAGGATTTTGGCCGAACCTCCGTTTAGCGGGCCGGACCTGAACGGCGCCTTGTCCAGCGCGTTTGACATGGAGTTTGTCATGACGGCTTCACGTGCCACCTCAGCGATGCTTGCGATCGCTAGCGTTACCCTCACCGCCAGCCCCGCCTTCGCACGCTGGGGCGCTCATCCGCGTCGCGCCGAGGTGAACGGCCGCCTCTGGAATCAGAATGAGCGCATCCGCGCCGGCGTCCGCGACGGTCAGCTATCCCAGTCGGAGGCCCGCCAGCTTCGCGCTGACGATCGCGGCATCTACCATGAAGAGCATGAGATGGCGAGCTTCGATGGTGGCCACATCACCAAGGCCGACCAGCGCTCGCTCAACCAGCAGGAGAATGCGGTCAGCAAGGACATCTACACCGATCGCCATAACTAACGGCCATTACGATCGTGGCCGCCGGGCTCTCCGGCGGCCATTCCTAAAGGATCAGAACCGTCGTCGCCAACCGCGGCGAAATGGGTGCTGCCCACCCTGCGGTCGCCAGGCAGGTCGCTGACGCCAGCCGCCCTGCTGCCGCCAACCGCCCTGCTGCTGCCCATCACCTTGCTGCCGCCAGCCGCCTTGCTGCCGCCAACCGCGCTGCTGCCGCCAACCCTGGCCATCCCCATCCTGTCTTCCTTCTGCCGCGCCGGGTTCGCGATCAGAACGCGGGCTCGTGTCCGCGTCGCCGACCGGCGTGCGCGATTGCGGGGCCGGCCGTTCGGGGCGCGCCGTGGCGGGCGTGTCGCGATCCGGTGCCATGGTTGAACGGGACTGAACCTGCGGCTGCGGGCTCGAAACTTGCCGCGCTCGTTCACGCGTCGCGTCGCGGGACACGCGCCTCGTTGCGCGGTCGGCGCCGTCGTAGCGAAGCCGTTCGATGTGTCGCGTGCTAAATCTGACCGGGTGAACCGAAGGGTGTCGGAATATCATGCGAGCCGCTGACTCAGCGGTCCGTGTGGGCGCCTCGTGATCGCGGCCAATGGTCACGGGTATGGCGCGCGGTGCGATCGCCCGCGCTGCAACGAGAGGTGCGGCGGGTGGCGCAGTCCGCGGCAGCGCGGGCCGCGTGAACGCGGGCATCACTGCCGATCGTTCGATCTTGCCCGCGGCCGTCGGATGATCGCGGCGATGCCATGCGCGGGGAACCTCGGCGCCGACGAGACGGAAGATATGCGCGGACGCATGTGCCAGCCGCGCCAACGCGACGCCGCCATCCCCGAACGCCGCCGCGATCGCGGCGACCGCAATAAGGTTCAGGGCGACGAAGCCGACGGCAAACCGGCTCCGGGACCAGCGCCGGCGATCGCGGCGGCGCGGCGGCGCGGAGGGCGCCATCGTCCGGACTCGGTCGGGACGGGCGGCCTCGGCAGCGATCCGATCGGCGAGGTCCGACGCAGGTGGCGGAGCGCGATGCTGCGCCAACAGCCTGCCAAGCTCCTCATCATCGAGCGGTCGAAGATGCGGATCGGTCATTTTCCGCCTCCAACATCCTGGGGCCGAACGCCGGCGGTGCGCAGTCGCTCACGCAACGCGGCGCGCGCGCGGAACAGCAGCGACTCGAACGCCTTGATGTTCATCTGCAATGCTTCTGCGGCGGCGATATTGCCGAGCTCCTCGTAATAAGTGAGCACGATGGCGGCGCGCTGCCGGTCCGGGAGCGCCAGCACCGCACGCTGCGCAAGCCGCGCCAGTCGATCGGCATCGAGCACCGCATCGGCGCCAGGTCGATCGTCGCTGCGCTCCGGCACCGCGTCGGAACTCATCCGCCGCGATCGGCGAAGACGATCGAGACAAAGATTGGTCGCTACCCTGCGCAACCATCCCGGCAGGCCGCCGCCTTGCGGCCGCCACCCCGCCGCGTGATCCCAAAGCCGCAAGAAGCATTCCTGCGTCACGTCCTCCGCCTCGCTCCGGTCGCCGAGCATATGGTAGGCGAGCCGATGCAGCATGGGTGCACGACGATCGACGAGCTGACGAAAGGCGGTTGCGTCGCCACGCGCGATGGCCGCTACCAGCCACGCGTCGTCGGTTGGGCTGCTGCCGCCTTGCGCGCTCGCCAGAATGTCGTCCTCTTCCCTCTCCCGAAGACACTAACGACGATAATGGGATAATCCTTCACGGCCTGGCCGAGGTTGCGCGGATGTAATGATCGGCATCGCTGGCTCTCGTCGCAAGGAACTGCCCGTGATCGCCCCGTTCGCCGTCGAGCCGATCATACCTTATTTTCGATCGCAGTTGCTGCACATGGCATCTTGACGCGATGATCGCGGGATCCAACGTCTGCGTTCGAAGTGGAGTGGCTCGCATGAAGTTCGTTTCGATCCTCAGAGTCTGAGCGTCGCTCGCAGTTGTGATCACCGCGGTGCCCGCCATGGCGGCCGACCCCACTGTTTCCGAGGTTCACGCCGCCGCTGCCGCTGGTCACATGGAACAGGCGCAGCAGATGATTGCGCAGGTGCTGCGGGACCACCCGAACAGTGCCAAGGCGCATTATGTCGAGGCAGAGCTGCTCGCGCATCAAGGGCGCAATGCCGAAGCGCGGCTCGATCTTGATACCGCTCAGCGTCTCGACCCGTCGATGAAGTTCGTGAGCGGCACCTCGCTCGCCGAATTGAAGCAGCAGCTCGCCGGCTCGGGATCGGTTGCTCAGGCACGCCCGGTCGAGCCTCGGCAACGATCGCATTTTCCGATCGGTTGGATCTTCGTCGGCTTGGCCGCTCTTGTTCTGTTTGCGCTTTTCCGGCGGCGTCAGCAGCAGGCTAGCTACGCCGGATCGCAAGGCGGTAGCTACGGAACTCCTTATGGCGGAGGTGGCTATCCTTCTGCTGGCGGTCCTTGGAATGCGCCTGCAACTGGCAGGTCCGGTATTCTTGGCGGTCTCGCGACGGGCGCGGCGATGGGCGCAGGCTTTGCCGCCGGCGAGACGCTGATCGATCGGCTGGTCGATGGCGATCGCGGCCCGCGCGAGGAATTCTATCGGCCCGAGGCCGGCGCCGGGTCGTTTGACACCAACCAAGACATGGGCGGCGACAATTTTGGCATCAACGACGCTGGCAGCAGCCCCTATCTGAATGCGCGGCAGGCGGCATTCTTCCTCAAGATGTCGGCGCGCTCGCTCCAGCGGCTCCGCGCCAGCGGCAAAGGACCGACCGTGCGGCGCCACGCGCGCATGGTCCTCTACCATATCGACGACCTCGAAGCCTGGTCGCGATCGCGCGTCGATGCCCGCGCGCGCGAGGCCCAATTATGACGCGGCGACACCCGAACCCCAGCGATCTGCCCCCTCTTTGTGTGGGGCGAGGCGCGGCTTCAGCGCGATGTCGAACGCCGTCGCTTGCACCGCCGTGCCGGGCTCGTCGCCGTGCTTGTGAGCGCCGTCACGCTGTCGGCGGCGGTGCCGCCGCTCCCTCGTCTCGTGTGGAATGCGAGCGCCAGCGCACCGATAGGGCTCTACCTCGTCACGCCCGGCGCTAAACTGCGGCGTGGCGATATCGTGATCGCCCGCGTGCCCAGGACGGTGCGCGCAATGGCCGCATCGCGCCGCTATATTCCGGCCGACGTTCCGCTGGTGAAGCATGTCGGCGGCATCGCCGGTGACACCGCCTGCGCCCTCGGAATCACGATCATCATCGACGGCAAGGCCGCTGCGGTCCGGCGCCGAGTCGACGCGGTTGGCGGGTCATTGCCGTGGTGGCGCGGCTGTCGGCTGCTGGGGCCGAGCGACATTTTCCTGCTCTCGGGTGGCGTGGCGGCGTCGTTCGACGGGCGCTACTTTGGCGTCAGTCCGCGTGCTGACATTATCGGCACTGCGAGGGCGCTATGGACGCACTGAGGTCGCTCCTGGCGTTCGCGCTGTTGGCCGTGCCAGTCGGGATCAGCGCGCAACCGAACGCCGATCATGTCGCACGGTGGCGGCCGTTCATCGCCGAAGCATCCTCGCGTTTCACCGTTCCGGCAGAGTGGATCGAGCATGTCATGCGCGCCGAAAGCTTCGGACTGACAACGCTACATGGCCGCGCAACCCGATCAAAAGCCGGCGCGATGGGGCTGATGCAGCTCATGCCGACAACATGGGCGGCGATGCGGATCACCTATCATCTCGGGACCAATCCGGACGATCCCCACGACAACATCATCGCTGGAACAGCCTTCTTGGCGATGATGCGCGACCGGTTCGGCTATCCCGGTATGAGCGAGGACGAGGAGTTCACGCCCAAGCTCGGCAAGCCGCGCGCAGGTGGCAAGGCCAAGCTGCGCAAATATCTCGGCGCGGTCGTTGGCGCAGCGGCCCGGACCGGCGCAACGTCCGGCATCCGAGCCCGGCGGTTCGACGGCAGCCGGATCGGTCGTGGCGCGAGCATGGGACGCGTGCTCTCCGGACGAGACCGCCTTGCCGGCTCTCGCAGCAGGCGCGCGGTCGTGAAGGCGCGCTTCGTGCGGCTCGGTGCAGGCAAGCTCTCCGCGATGCGAACCCACCTGCGCTATATGGAGCGCGAGGGCGTGACCCGCGACGGTGGCCCCGGCCGACTCTACTCGGCATCATCGGACGAGGCCGACGGCCGCGCCTTCGCCGAGCGGGGCGCCGGCGACCGCCACCAGTTCCGGTTTATCGTCTCGGCCGAGGACGGCGATATCTACGATGACCTGAAGCCGCTGACTCGCCGGCTGATGGCGCAGATGGAGCAGGATCTCGGCACCAAGCTTGAGTGGGTCGCGGCAGACCATTTCGATACCGGCACGCCGCACACCCACATCGTCGTCCGGGGACGCGACGATCAGGACCAGAGTCTCATCATCGCCCGCGAGTATATCAGCCACGGCCTGCGCGAGCGCGCGGTCGAGCTGGTGACGCTCGACCTGGGGCCGCGCACGACGCTCGAGATCGAGGAGCGGCTGCGCCACGACATAGACGCCGAGCGGCTGACATCGATCGACCGCCGCTTGGTCCGCGACATAGATGTGGCGCGCGAGGTCGGCCAGTCTATGCGCGACCCCTGCCAGCAGTCGCTCCGAGTTGGCCGACTGCGCAAGCTGGAGGAGTTGGGGCTGGCCGAGCCAGTCGGCGGCGGCCGGTGGCAGCTAGCGGACGGGCTGGAGGAGACGTTGCGCCGAACCGGCGAGCGCGGCGACATCATCCGGACCATGCAACGCGAGATGACCGCGCGCAGCCGCGGCGGTGTCGAGCAGCATATCTTTGATCCGGGCGAACAGGGCGTTGTTCCGCTGGTCGGGCGGGTCATCGCGCGCGGGCTCGCGGACGAGCTCCACGATCGCCACTATCTGCTCGTCGACGGCACCGACGGTCGCAGCCACTATGTCGACATCGGCCGCGGCGATGTGATCGAGGCCACGCCTGAGGGTTCGATCGTGCGCGTGGTTGCCGCACGCGGCGGCGTACGTGAAGTCGATCGGACCATCGCAGACGTCGCGGCGGCAAACGGCGGCCGCTATTCCGTCGATCTGCACCTTCGCCACGATCCCGCGGCGAGCGAAGCATTCGCCGAGACGCACGTCCGCCGCTTGGAAGCCATCCGGCGACTGACCGGCGGGGTCAGGCGAGAGCCCGACGGCAGCTGGACGATTGCACCCGATCATCTCGCCCGCGTCGACGCATATGAAGCGAGGCTGCGTCGTGACCGCCCAGTGGCAGTCGAGATGATCTCGCCGCTGCCGCTCGAGCGGCTTGCGAGCGCCGATGCCCCGAC
>NZ_JAFAVR010000132.1 GCF_019242355.1 Sphingomonas sp.
CCTCCGAGAGCGAGGTTCAGGATCATGTAGAAAGGCGTCGTGAACGGCCAGGCGCCACGGCCCCCAGGCTGGTCGTCCCGGACCTGCATATAGGCGTGGTCGTCGACGCCGATGGTGATGGCGTGCGGCTGCCAGTCCATCTGGTAGCGGTGGAACGCCTCGCAGCTGGTCGCGACCGGATATTCGGCGCCGCGGCCAGTGTGGATCTGGTGATTGAACAGTCGGGTGTGCAGAGTGCCATGAACGACGTGCGGCTGCGACCCGACATGCTCCATGATGTCGATCTCGCCGCCATTGGGCCAGGGTTCGCTGCCCTCCGGCATCATCCAGATCGCCGGCCATGTCCCTTCAGTGCACGGCAGCTTCGCTCGCACCTCCACGAAGCCGTACCGGAAGTCGGCCTTGCTTCTGCTGAAGATCTTTGCCGAGGTGTAGTGCTGGCCGCCCCAGTCCGGCCGCTTGCTCAGCGCATCGCCATCCTCGCGCGCCTCGATGACGAGGACGCCGTTCTCGATCCTCAGGTTTTCGGGACGGCCCGCGGAATAATATTCGAGCTCGCCGTTGAACCAGCCCTTCTTGTTGAAGGCCGTGTCATATGACCATTTCGACAGATCGAGCGCTGGTCCGCTGAACTCGTCGGACCAGCTGGGAGCGCCGGGGGGCGCGTGCATCGGCGCGCTGACGGCAAAATTGTTGGCCGACAGGGTCTGTGCGGCGGCGGCGAGCGCTAGGATCATCATGTCAGGCGTAGAGATGCACGATTTCGGCGCCCTGCGCGATAGCATCGAGGAGCAACTGGCGATGGCAGTGCGCCGGCTCCCGCTCGAAGCAGAGCAGCGCGCTCGGCATCTCCTGCGCAAGTTCGAGCATCTGTGCGCCCTGGGCCATCGCCTCGGGCAGTTCGAGCTGGCCGGCGTAGATGCGCTCGAGGTCCGCGTGGCGCCCCGCCCGGGCGGCTGCCCTGCCCTCGGCCGGCGTTCCCAGCGCCTTCAGATGCACATAGTCGATGCCCGCCTCGCCGAGCGCCGCCCGCAGCGGCGACTTGGAAAATCCGGGCCGGCGCGACAGCGGCAGGGCGCGCACGTCGATCACTCGCTTCACGTCCGCCTGGGTCAAAGCGGCGATGAACTCGGGCATCGTCGTCGCTTCATAACCGATCGTGAAGATGCGCATGCCGCTGGATAGCGCGAAGCCGCGCGACTAACAGCCCTTCTCATGTCCTTCGACGTGCAGATCATCGGCGGCGGCCTCGCCGGCTCGGAGGCCGCCTGGCAACTGGCGCAGGCGGGCCTCGCGGTCCGATTGAGCGAAATGCGAGGCGGCGGCGATACGACGCCCGCGCATGAGAGCGACCGCCTGGCCGAGATGGTCTGCTCCAACAGCTTCCGGTCCGACGATGCCGAGCACAATGCGGTCGGCCTGCTTCACCAGGAAATGCGCGACTTGGGGTCGCTGATCATGGCGTCCGCCGACAAGCACCGCGTTCCAGCCGGCTCCGCGCTCGCGGTCGACCGCGAGGCCTTCGCCGCCGACGTCACGCGCGCGGTCGAGCAGCACCCGCGTATCGTCGTCGTTCGCGAGCGTGTCGATACGCTCCCCGGCCATCCGACGATCATCGCCACCGGCCCGCTGACCAGTTCGACCCTCGCCCAAGCCATTGCCGCCGAGACCGGCCAGAATGCGCTCGCCTTCTTCGACGCCATCGCGCCAATCGTCCATCGCGACAGCATCGACATGGACGTCGCCTGGATGGCCGCCAGGTGGGACAAGGGTGGCAAGGATTACATCAACTGTGCACTCGACAAGGGCCAGTATGACGCCTTTGTCGCCGCCCTTAACGAGGGCGAGAAGACCGAGTTCAAGGATTGGGAGAGGGACACGCCCTACTTCGAAGGCTGCATGCCGATCGAGGTCATGGCCGAGCGTGGGCCCGAAACCTTGCGCTACGGGCCGATGAAGGCCGTCGGCCTGGACAATCCCCACGCGGCAACGCCGGAACATCCCGCCGGCCGCTGGCCTTATGCCGTTGTTCAACTCCGGCAGGACAACAGGCTCGGGACTCTCTGGAACATGGTCGGCTTTCAGACCAAGCTGAAGCATGGCGAGCAAGTTCGCATCTTCCGCACCATCCCCGGTCTCGAAAAGGCCGAGTTCGCGCGGCTTGGCGGCATCCACCGCAACAGCTTTATCAATTCGCCCAGCCTACTGGACCGACAACTTCGCTTGAAGTCGAAGCCTTGCATCCGCTTCGCCGGGCAGATCACCGGTTGTGAAGGCTATGTCGAAAGCGCCGCCATCGGGCTCATCGCCGCGCGCTTCGCGGCGGCGGAGCTCCGCGGGGACGCTCTGCCTCCGCCGCCACCCGAAACCGCGCTAGGCGCCCTTCTCGGCCACATAACGGGGGGAGCCGAGGTGGAGACCTTCCAGCCGATGAACGTGAATTTCGGCCTGATGCCGCCCCCGCCAGGCCGCGCCCGCAAGGCCGACCGCAAGAAGGCCTATACGGACCGCGCGCGGTCAGCTTTCGGCGGATGGCTGGACGCGATCCGAGCGTCCGAACCCGCCTAGCAGCTGCACCTCTTGTGCTTTGGCGGCGGCGGGGCGGTCGTCGCATATTCGGCATCGCTCAGCCAGCCGTCATGGTTGGCATCGGCGCCCTGGAACTTGGTGATGGTCTTGGCCGCCCATTCCTCGAACGACAGCGAGCCGTTGCCGTTCGCGTCGAGCTTCGCGAAGGCCTTGTGGCGCGCGGCGAAGATCTCGTCGGATTCGATCTTCCCGTCCTTGTTCCGGTCGGCTCGGGAGAAGCGCTTCTCCTCACGGCTGGCGGTGGTCGCTTCGGGCGGGTCGGAGGGCACGGAGGCGGCGAGCAGCCGCACGGCGCTTGCAGGCCTTCCGGCTGGCGCCGCGGGCAGCGTCGACGTTGGCTCGGCCGCGCGCGACTGCCACAAAAGGAACGCACCGGTCAGGAAAAGAAGGGTCGCCGCAGCACCGGCGAAAAAACGCACCATCGAACACTCCCAGGAAGCAGGAGATTCGGCACGCGGCGGGTCTCCATTACGGACGTGTAGCTGTCAACCGCGCGGGAGAGTTCCTCGCAGCATATGCAGCACGGCCGCCATCCCTCGACCTGCGTCGAAATAGGGCAGATCTAGCGGTCGATTGCGGATCGCATCGTGGGCGGCCATTGCTGCAAGCGACGTCAATCGGCGCAGGAACTTGGGCGGACGCGCCGTTGGCAATTCGCGAATCGCAGCCCGCGCTTGATCGAGCAGGAACATTCGTGAGTAGATGTCGCTGCAATGCCGGGCGCCATCAACGAGCGACCACAGAGCTCCTGCCGCCTCCGCGTCGTCAGGCTCCACGCCGAGCAACCGCGCGCCGATGCCAAACAGAATTCGGCCGCGAAGCCTGAGGCCGGCGGCGGTCGTTTCACGCCACGGGAAGGGCTCGAACAAAGGAAGCCATGCATCTTCGAGCCGGGACAGCTCATGGCCGGTGATTCCTAGGTCGATTAGCTGCTCTTGAACCGCCCGAAGACGCGGTTCAGGCGGAGCATCGGTCGCGTGATCAAGATCGTCCAGCCGTTCCCGCCACCATGCCATCCTAATGGCGCCAAGCCGTGGATCGCTGCTGGACGCAACGACGTCCGCGAACGCAAGATCAATATTCCAAAGGGCCGAAAAGGCGGGTTGAAGCTTGCGAGGCAACTGCTGGAGAACGACCTTGCGATCGTCGTCCAGCTTTCGCTCAGCGATAGCAGACCTTCTTCGCCGCCTCGACGACCTCTGACGCCTTGATCAGCGCCAGTTTTTCGAGGTTCGCGGCATAGGGCAGTGGAACGTCCACGTCGGTGACGCGAAGCACCGGCGCGTCGAGGTCGTCGAAGCCTTCGGTCATCGCTACCGCCATGATCTCCGAGCTGATCGAGCAGGTCGGCCAGCCTTCCTCGACGACCACCATGCGGTTCGTGCGCTTGAGACTTTCCAGGACCGTTGCCTTGTCGAGTGGTCGCAGCGTGCGCAGGTCGATCACCTCGGCGTTGATCCCCTGCCCCATCAGTTCCTGGGCCGCCTCGAGCGCTACGCCGACGCCGATCGAGTAGCTGACGATGGTCACGTCCTTGCCCGGACGGACGATCCGCGCCTTGCCGATCGGCAGCACGTAGTCGTCGAGCCGCGGAACGTCGAAATGCTGGCCGTAAAGCAGCTCGTTCTCGAGGAACACCACGGGATCATCGCTGCGGATCGCCGCCTTGAGCAGGCCTTTGGCGTCCGCTGCGCTGTAGGGCGCGATCACCACCAGGCCGGGGACACTGGCGTACCAGGGCCCATAGTTCTGGCTGTGCTGCGCGCCGACGCGCGCCGCCGCGCCATTGGGTCCGCGGAACACGATCGGGCAACGCATCTGGCCGCCGGACATGTAGTTGGTCTTGGCGGCCGAATTGATGATGTGGTCGATCGCCTGCATCGCAAAGTTGAAGGTCATGAACTCGACGATTGGCCTCAGGCCGCCCATCGCAGCGCCCGCGCCAAGCCCGGCAAAGCCATATTCGGTAATCGGCGTGTCGACGACGCGTCGGGGCCCGAATTCCTGAAGCAGGTTCTGGGTGACCTTGTAGGCGCCCTGGTACTCGGCAACCTCCTCGCCCATCACGAAGACGCGCTCGTCCTTGCGCATCTCCTCCGCCATCGCGTCGCGAAGCGCGTCGCGGACGGTGGTGCTGACCAGCGGCGTCCCCTCGGGCACCTCGGGCGCGTCGTGCGTCTTGGCGA
Organism: Sphingomonas sp.; assembly: GCF_019242355.1. Classification (GTDB taxonomy): domain Bacteria; phylum Pseudomonadota; class Alphaproteobacteria; order Sphingomonadales; family Sphingomonadaceae; genus Sphingomicrobium. Next base: position 4,776 of record NZ_JAFAVR010000132.1, read on the forward strand.
CATCGGCGACAAGGTCGCGCGCCGCGGTGACCATCTGGTGCGGAGTCGGGGTCGCTTCGTCCTGCTGCGACGCAGGCTCCGGGACTTTCTGCGCGTCTTCCTTCGGAGCGGCCGTTTGCGTGCCGGTCTGCGAAGCCGCGGATGCCGAAACATCTTCGCCATCGCCTGCGAGAAGCGCGATCGGCTGCCCGACCTTCACGCCGTCCGTTCCTTCCGGCACCAGGATCTTCGCGATCTTGCCCTCGTCGACCGCTTCGAACTCCATGGTCGCCTTGTCGGTCTCGATTTCGGCCAGGATGTCGCCCGACTTCACGTCGTCGCCTTCCTTGACTAGCCATTTGGCGAGCGTCCCCTCCTCCATCGTCGGGGAGAGCGCGGGCATCTTGAGCTCGGTCGCCATCAATAGCTCTCCACCAGAACGTCGGTATAGAGCTCGCCCGCCTCGGGCTCCGGCGCCTCTTCGGCGAACTTGGCAGCAGCGACAACGATGTCCTTGATCTCCTTGTCGATTGCCTTGAGCTCGTCGGCGCTGACGCCCAATGCCTCAAGGTCGCGCTCGGCGTGCGTGATCGGGTCACGATGCTCGCGCATGTCCTGCACTTCCTCGCGAGTCCGGTACTTGGCCGGGTCAGACATCGAGTGGCCGCGGTAGCGATAGGTCATGAACTCGACGATGATCGGGCCCTTCCCGCTGCGCGTCCATTCAAGCGCGACCTCGGCGGCGCCGCGCACCGCGAGCACGTCCATGCCGTCGACCTGAAGGCCCGGGATGCGATGCGCCTCGCCGCGCCGGTACAGCAACGGCTCGGCCGCCGCGCGCTGCAGGCTGGTGCCCATCGCATACTGGTTGTTCTCGATCGCGTAGATGACCGGCAGGTCCCACAGCTTGGCCATGTTGAAGGCCTCGTAGACCTGTCCCTGGTTGACCGCGCCGTCGCCCATATAGGCCAGGCAGACGCCGCCGTCGTTGCTGTACTTGTGCTTCATCGCGAGGCCGGTGCCGAGCGGCACCTGCGCGCCGACGATCCCGTGACCGCCGTAGAAGCCATGGTCGACGCTGAACATGTGCATCGAGCCGCCCTTGCCCTTGGAGATGCCGGCGGCGCGGCCCGTCAGTTCAGCCATGATCACCTTCGGATCGATGCCGTAGGCGAGCATGTGGCCATGGTCGCGATAGCCGGTGATGACGCTGTCCTTGCCGACCGTCATTGCCGACTGAAGACCCACCGCGACCGCTTCCTGGCCGATGTAGAGGTGGCAGAAGCCCCCGATCAGTCCAAGCCCGTAGAGCTGCCCCGCCCGCTCCTCGAAGCGGCGGATGAGCAGCATCTCGCGATAGAATTGAAGCAGCTGGTCCTTGTCGGCGGCAAAGCGCTGCGGCTGCGGCGGGCGCTCGAATTGCGGCGCGACGGGCGATGCCGGCGACTGGCCGGGTTCAGCGGATTTCTTGGCGGAACGCGCCACGGCGACCTCTCTCCCTAGTCAGGCGGCGGGCTATAGGAGCCGGTGCGGCACGCGGCAACCGGGCGAGATCGCTTGCTCAACCGACGTCAGTCGAGCGGGACGATGACCTCGTCGGGGCGGACCAGGCCCAGGTCCTTGCGCACCAGCTCGTCCGCCATGTCGGGATCAGCCTTGCGCGGGTCGAGCAGCGCCGAATGATGGCGCAGCTGCTCGCGCTGTCGATCGAGCTGGGCGAGCTCCGTCTTCCGCGCCTCGAGCGCGCGATGGTAGCCGCCCCACGCGAGCAGGCCATTCGGGCCCGCCACCGCATGGCCGGCGAAGGTGCCGACGACGATGAGCGCCAGCGCCGGCACAGCCGACCGCCGGATTAACCCGAGACTTTTCGAAGCACCCCCCATGACGTCACCACAAGAATCACGACGCGCGTGGGAAGGCAAGGCCTATTGGATGGAATCGTGGATTAATTTGTGGATGAGCGCCCCTTGTACGCCCGGATCGCCGCAAGACCGGGAAAGCGGGCCGTCTGGCCGAGCTCTTCCTCGATGCGGAGCAGCTGGTTGTATTTCGCCGTTCGGTCCGACCGCGCCAGGCTGCCGGTCTTGATCTGCCCGCACGACAAGGCGACCGCAAGGTCCGCGATCGTCGAATCCTCGGTCTCGCCGGAACGGTGCGACATCACCGTCGTGTAGGCCGAGGTCTGCGCCAGCCGCACTGTCGCGATCGTCTCGCTCAAGGTGCCGATCTGGTTGACCTTGATCAGGATCGAATTGGCGATCTTGTGATCGATGCCCCATTGCAGCCGCTCGACATTGGTCACGAAGGCATCGTCGCCGACCAGCTGCAGGCGGTCGCCGAGCTTCTGCGTCATCGCCGTCCAACCCTCGGAATCGTCCTCGGCGACCCCGTCCTCGATCGACACGATGGGGTAATCGCGCGCCAGCTCGACGTAGAAGTCAGCCATCTGGTCCGGAGTCAGGCTCTTGCCTTCACCAGCGA
>NZ_JAFAVR010000120.1 GCF_019242355.1 Sphingomonas sp.
GTCAGCTCCGCCGGACACCCGTCGAGTTCCGACTTGCGCCGCAGGAATCCAGCAATCTCAGACCCGTGCAGCCAGGCCGCCATCGGCATCGATCCGGCAAGGTCTCGGAGGACCGGCCACATCGCCTGGCCGAGACCATGGACGGCGAGCACGTCGGGTCGGAACCGTGCGGCGAGATCGTTAAGGGCGGTGGCGTCGCCGCTGGTGCAATCGACGCCGTCGAAGCTGTGGCGGCTCTCGGCTTCTCCCGGCGCGGGGCGGAACACCGCGACATCATGTCCTGATGCCTGATAGGCGCGCACCCGCCGATGGACGAAGGGATATCGGTAAAGATCGCCAGGCGCCGGATAGGATCGGCTGACGACGAGGATTCGCAATTTCTCCGGTCCCTGCATGGGCAGCCGCAAGGACGCCATGCCCATCGGGACGGGCCCCGGCCCCGTATCGCGCGCGCTCAACGCGGTTGATCTTAGGCGGCTTCTTCCCAAAGCTCGTCGCCCCCGTCGGCAGCCGGAGCAGCGAGTCCGCTCGCCGTGCAGCTCACGAACTGCTCGAGCATGTGCTCGATGGAGAAATGGTTGTCGAGGAAGGTGCGGATGTGGCCGCCGTCCTCGAATGCCCCGCCGCCATAGTCGCGCGTGACGAGGTCATGCGCGCGCTCGACGACCGTCATCAGGTCCGGCTTGTCGGCCGTATTCAGCACATGGCCCGACGTTCCGTCGATCAGGCATTCGGCGGCGCCGCCAGCCGGCGTCGTGACGACAGGCACGCCCATATATTGCGCCTCGATCAGGACGTTCGGCAGCCCTTCGTAGCGCGACAGGAGCACCAGAGCGTCCATCTTGGTCATCCAGTAGCCGACATGCGTCGAGCGACCCACGAAGAGGATGCGCTCATCGATTCCATAATCCTCGGCAAGCTTGATCGCATGTTCGAGCAGGCGGCCACCGCCGACGAGTATGAAGCGAGCATCGGCATGACGCTTCAGATAGCGCGCCGCGAACCGAACCCAGGTCAGCGGCTGCTTGTCGGTGTCGAAGCGGAAGACGCCGCCGATGGTCTGACCGCATCCGGCCGTCCGCGCATTGAACTCTTCCCAAAGCGCGTGGCAGCTTGACGATCCCGCGCTGCTCATCGGCTCAACACCATTATAGACGATCGCGAACCGGTCGAGGTCGACATCAAGCCATTGGGCGTAGGCCTTGGCGGCCGCGACGTTGTTGCTCACAAAGACGACGCCCGGAATTTCCGCCATCGCCCGGTAGAACACCTCATATTCCGGCCGGTACATGTGCCGGCGCACGCTCGGCGGAAGACCGCGGATCGCGAGCTGGATCTGGGGGACGCCGGCGATGAGCGCGGCCAGCCCGGCAAACAGGCACGCGCCGTCCTGCCAGACCGACGCTGTATCAGTGCCCGATTCCACGAAGTGCGGCGTCAGTCGCCTCACGCCATAATTGACGCTCGGCGGCAGGTGCGTGAGCAATTGAAGCAGGACCGGGTCGTCGATCCCGAGCGTGCGGTGCGCGACCGGCTGGAAATCGTTGATCTGGTTGAGCTCGACTCCTTCGTCGCGAAGGTCGCCGAGGTAGAAATCGGTCTGCCGTTCCGGGCTGTGGGAGCGGACCAGCACTTCGACCGGCCGCTGCAGGGCGATTCCTCCGACACTGCCCAGTTCCTTGCGCGCACGCTCGAGCTCGACGGCGAGGCGAGTCAGCTGCCGCTCGGCACCCCCCGGCCCGAGACCACCGGTGATGAGCGTCAGGCGGCCCATGCCCGGCGACGCGACCGAGCGGATCGTCCGATCCTGGAAGCGCAGGATCGCGTGCTTCATCGCGAGGATGCGGGAATCGTCCTCGATCGTCAGCGGGCGCCCCTCGAGGCTGGTCAGCAGCCCGAGAAGGTTTGCTGCGCCGTCGGCGAGCGCCTGACTCTTTGCGTCGTCCGCGAAGGCATCGCGCACCGGCGCAAGCACCTGCCACGCACGAACCAGCCGGCCATCGTCGAACAACCGCTTGCCATAGCTCACACGCAGGTCGCGCCGGCGCGGCTCGGCGCGGATCAGCCGGGAGAAGAGCGCGTCCGCTCGGCCGTGGTCGCGAGCGTCATAGAGCAGCTCGGCCATGTCGGCGAGGCGCGGATCGTCGGGCGCGCCAGCGAAGTCCCACGTCTGGAGGAGAGCGGCGGCGGTGTCGAACGCCTTGTCCCCTATCAGATCGCGAACGCGACCGAGAATAGCGGTGTCAGGCGAATTGAACTGCCCGCCGGAGTAGTTGTCGCCATCGGCCTCGAAAGCAAGGCCCGGCCGCTGGTCACCCTGTAATGTCAACTCCTGCCCCCATTCTCAGTGCGGCTCACCAAGGAATCCGTAGTCCGTCAACCTTAAGACTTACGAAAGCGGACCCACTCCCCGCCCCCTGACACTCCACTCACGCAATTCTGTTGCTTAACTCCCTGAGACAGCCTCCGGCACGACGTCCCTTCAACCAACATAGTCCGATGCGGAGCAACTTGTCGCCCTTACTTTGCATCCCGACCCCTAGAGACTCCAATAACTTATATCCGAACGCAAGTCCTCAGGATCGAGCACGGACTTGACGTCGGCAACGATTCCGTCGGACCGCATCATCGCGCTCAAGGCTTCTCCGTCGAGCGAGTCATACTCGACATGCGGCACCGCGAGGATCACCGCGCCGAGATCGCGGAAGGCGTCGAGCCCGCATAGCTCAATGCCATACGCCCGCCGGACGGTGTCCGGATCGGCCAGCGGATCGTGAACCAGCGGGGTAACGCCGAACGCCCGAAGCTCATTGTAGATGTCGATGACCTTCGAGTTGCGGATATCCGGCACGCCTTCCTTGAAGGTGAAGCCGAGGATCCCGACCGGCGCCTGGCGGATCGGCAGGGCGTTCTTCGCCATCAGCTTGATCACGCGCTGGGCGACATAGGCGCCCATGCCGTCGTTCACCCGCCGGCCGGACAGGATCATCTCGGGATGATAGCCGAGCTGTTCGGCCTTCGCCGTCAGGTAATAAGGGTCGACCCCGATGCAGTGGCCGCCGACCAGGCCCGGATGGAATTTCAGGAAATTCCACTTGGTCCCGGCGGCCGCAAGGACATCGCTCGACCGGATTCCGACCAAGTGGCAGATTTTCGAGACTTCGTTCATGAGGGCAATATTGACGTCCCGCTGCGTGTTCTCGAGCACCTTCGCTGCTTCCGCGACCTTGATCGAAGGCGCGCAATGAATGCCCGCCTCGATAATGGAGCCGTAAAGGTCGGCAAGGAGGTCGAGCGTCTCGGAGTCCTGCCCGGCGACGACCTTGGTGATCTTCTCGAGCGGACGCTCTTTGTCGCCCGGGTTGATCCGCTCGGGGCTGTAGCCCAGCTTGAAGTCGGCGCCGGCACGAAGCCCCGAAGCCTTTTCGAGGGCGGGCGCGCAAATCTCTTCGGTGACGCCGGGATAGACCGTGCTCTCAAACACGACGATCTTGCCGGGCGAAAGATAGGGTCCGATGATCTCGCAGGCAGTCAGCAACGCCGTGAAGTCCGGCCGGTTGGCCTCGTCGATCGGCGTAGGCACGGTGACGATCAGGATTTCGGATGACGCAAGATCGGCGGCCTCGTCGGTAAGCCGGAAGCGGCCCGCCTTCAGTTCCTCGGAAGCAACCTCTCCAGTCCAGTCGAACCCGTCGCGCAAGGCCTCGACCCGCCGCGAGCTGATATCGTAGCCGACAACCTCATGCTTCCGAGAGAAGGCAACTGCCAGTGGAAGCCCAACATAGCCAAGACCTACAACTCCGACCTTCTTGCGACCCACAGTCTTAACGAACCTCCGGTTTACATTAATTTAATCGCGAACCCGGAATAATTCGACGGCCGCGTGGGCCGAGGCAAGCGAAATGCCACAGGTGCGATGCCCACTTTGTTACTAAAGACGCTCCCCAGCCAAGCTGACCTGGGCAGCCGTACGCGGATGAAACCAAAAAACAAGGTCGGTTCTCTGCAAACAGGCGAGCTACGACCTGTTCTTCACTTCACCGTGACCTAACAGCCGCAGTTGACAGGCGCGAAAACCACCACGTCATAGTCTGGCGCGGGTGCGAGTCCCTGTTTCAACGTACGCGCGGCGAGCGGACGAACGCACTGGCTGTCCTAGCGGCTAAGGAAGATCGCCGCCGAGGTCGGTCCGAGCACGGCCCTCGCCGGGGCCAGCGCACCGGTGATGGTCGCCCAGTTGCCCGCTGGGAGGGCATAGTCAAGCTGTGTCGCGGAGTTCGGGTTCACGACGACCAGGCCCCGGCTGTAGCGGCGCGCCATCCCGCCCCCTGGAACCGCGAAGGCCGGGCCCTGCGGCACTCCAACCGGCGGATTAAGCGTCCGCGGGTAATGGAGCTCTATGCGCGGCGGATCGCCGTCGTGGAACGCGCCGAGATAGCTTCGTGCGCCCTTGGCGAGCAGGAAATTTCCGACCACCCATTGCGCCTCGTCGTCGCTGAGCGCCGCCGGCGATGCGCACGTCTTTTCCAGCGACACCCACGGCATCCGCGCGGCGCCCCATTGGGATGCCTCCATCTTCACCTGCCAGTCGCGGTCGCTCGACCGCGGCCTGCAATCCCGAGTGAATGCCGCTTCGTCGAGCCAGATGTCGCCCAGCGCAATCAGCTTGCGCGATTGTTCCACGTTCTGGGGATCGACCCGGGCATTGAGTGCGAGCAACCCGCCCTGGGAGTGGATTTGCCGAGCCAGCCAGCCGATCCAGTCGAGTAGCGCCGCCATGTACGCCGGATCGCGCGGCTCGCCCGAAAAGAGCTGTACCCACTGGCCGTTCCGGTAGACGCCGCACCGGTGCCCGTTGTTGAGCGGAGTGACGTTGTCGAGCGCGATCACCTTCACGCCCGAGCGAAGCTGCGGCAGGATGAAGGTGTTGAAGATATATTGCCGGACCGCCGGGTTGCTGGTGTCCAGCGGCGAATAATAGCCCCAGGCGTAGGTGAAGAGCGGGGCAATGCTCGTCCGGTCGCACTTGTAGACGATCTCGTCAGGCGCGTGGGCGGCATAC
>NZ_JAFAVR010000105.1 GCF_019242355.1 Sphingomonas sp.
GGTCCGGATTCGGTGGTCGACCTGCTTCAGCGCGACGGCTACGCGGTTCGCCGCGTCCAGTGAGCCGAAGTCGCGATATGCACGGAAAAAGTCTCACCTGCCGCTGAATTCGCTAGACTTTCCGATCCGCGGCGATAGCCATGGGCAAGCTGTCGGGTCGGGGGGCACGATGCGATCGAGCGCTTCGCGGGGGGTATCCTCGCGGCAGGTGAGCCGTATTGCCGGTTCGCCGCGCGCTGCTAATCGCACTCCTCCGCACCGGCCTTGTCGGAGGTTGGCGCATGATCGATCTGCTGCTTGCCGCGTCCTTGTCGATGACACTGCCGAGCGCCCCCTCGCAGGTGGCGGACCCCAAGCCCGCCATGTTCGTCGTGCACGACAACGACACGACGATCTACATCTTCGGCACCTTTCATGCGCTCGATGGCCAGTCGGACTGGCTTAGCGGCAACCTGAGGACGGCGTTCGAGGGCTCGCAGGAGCTGGTCTTGGAAACGATGCTTCCGGAGGGCCAGCCGGCGCGGCCCGCCCCGGCTCCGCCGACGCTGACCGCCGGTTATTCCGTCGCTCCCTCGGCCTCGTTCCTTGCAACCACGCGGCTCGCGATCTCCGCCGGGCGCTCGCACGGGATGAGCGTCGCCAATGGAGCAGACATGGTGCTTCGCCATGTCGCGGAGGCAGAAGGCAAGTCTGTCGAGGGGCTTGAGACGCTCGACCTGCAAGTCCGTATGTTCCGACAGATGCCCATCGAGGCGCCGGCGAAAGCGATTGCCGCCGGGCCGTCGGCGGGCAGCGCCGCGGCTGAGGCGTCCGCGACCATGAGCGACATGGAATCGGCTTGGGAGCGTGGCGACCAGAGCGTGTTCGTGCGTCTGGTCGACCAATTGCGCAGGACGTCGCCCGACACCTACCGCATGATGTTCTCGGAGCGGAACGCCCGCTGGGCCGACTGGATCGCCGCCCGACTCCGCAGCCCGGGCACGGTCTTCGTCGCAGTCGGCGCCGGCCATCTCGTCGGCAAGGATAGCGTCCTTGTGCGCCTTGCCGAACGTGGGATCGAGTCGACCCGGCTCAACTGAGCCCAGCTTGCTTTTCAGCCACGCCTGCACTAGCAGGCGCGCTCCCCAAGCCATGGTCATCCCTGGAGGCGTGGCGGGGTCATTTGATAATCGGAGATTAGCGAAATGAGCGAACAGCTGACGCTGCCCGCCGAAGCGCGCGACCGGGCTGGCAAGGGAGCCTCCCGAGCATTGCGACGCGATGGCCGGGTGCCCGCCGTGGTCTACGGCGAAAAGAAGGAGCCGCTTTCCGTCCACGTGGAGGAAAAGCTGCTCAGCAAGATGCTTTCCACAGGCCACTTCATGAATTCGGTCGTGATGATCGACGTCGCCGGCCAGGCGCACCGGACGCTGCCCAAGGCAATCGACTTCCACCCGGTCACGAGCCGGCCGATCCACGTCGATTTCCTGCGCATCGGCGAGCACACCAAGGTCACCGTCGCAGTACCCGTGCGTTTCGACAACGAGGAAGCCTCGCCCGGCCTCAAGCGCGGCGGCGTCCTCAACGTCGTCCAGCACGAGCTTGAGCTGGTCTGCGACGCTGCGAGCATTCCGGACGAGATCCACGTTCCGCTCGACGGCCTCGACATCGGCGATTCGATCCACATCAGCGCCGTGACCCTGCCGAAGGGCACGACCGCCGCGATCGAAGATCGCGACTTCACCATTGCCACAGTCGTTGCTCCGTCGGCGATGAAGTCCGAGGAAGAGGAAACGGCTCCGGAGGCCGCGGTCCCGACCGTCGGCGAATCCGAGGCCGAGAACGAAGCCGAGGAGGGTGGCGAGGAAGCCTGAGCTTTCCATCGCTTTCGAACATCATGGAACCGCTCGCCGGAAACGGCGGGCGGTTTCTTTTTGTCCCGATCGCAGGCTAGGGCGTGGCGATGCAGATCTGGGTCGGCCTCGGAAATCCCGGTGCTCAATATTCGCTCCACCGGCACAATGTCGGCTTCATGGCCGCCGACATTATTGCGGAAGTGCATGATTTCGGCCCATGGCAGAAGAAGTTCCGCAGCCTGATCGCTGAAGGGCGGCTGGGTCGGCACCGCGTCCTGCTGCTGAAGCCGCAGACATTCATGAACGACAGCGGCGACGCGGTTCAGCAAGCGCTCCGCTTCTACAAGCTCGACATGAACGCCCTTACCGTCTTCCACGACGAGCTCGACCTCGCCCCCATGAAGGTGAAGGTCAGGATGGGCGGCGGACTCGCCGGCCACAACGGCCTGCGCTCGATCGACGCGGCGCTGGGGCCGGATTTCCGGCGGGTGCGGATCGGCATTGGTCATCCGGGGCCGGGCCGCAAGGACCTCGTCACTCCGCACGTACTCGGCAATTATGCGAAATCGGAAATGGAGCCGCTGTCGGATC
>NZ_JAFAVR010000106.1 GCF_019242355.1 Sphingomonas sp.
CGCGTCCGGCGGGCTCAGCAGCTCGCCGTTGTCATTTAGGGCTTTTGCGCAGCCGCCCGAAGAGCTGCGTGGCTGGGGATGCCTCGCACGGTCCCCCGACGAACTGAAAGGAATGACCCATGCGCCATCGTGTTGGCGGACGTAAGCTTCAGCGCACCTCAAGCCACCGTGCGGCTCTGTTCCGCAACATGGCGGCCGCGCTCATCAAGCACGAGCAGATCACCACCACTACGGCCAAGGCGAAGGAGCTTCGCCCCTACGTCGAGAAGCTGGTTACGCTCGCCAAGCACGGTGGCCTCTCGAACCGCCGCCTCGCTCAGTCGCGGCTGATGGACGATGCGCAGCTTACCAAGCTGTTCGACGTGATCGCTCCCCGCTACGCCGACCGCAACGGCGGCTACACCCGCGTCATCAAGGCCGGCATCCGCCTGTCGGATGCAGCGCCGATCGCGATCATCGAGTTCGTCGACCGCGACGTTGCCGCGAAGGGCCAGGACTCCGGTCCGGTGATGACCGAGGAGCAATTCGAGGCGGCTTAAGTCTCTTTAGGCAATTGAATTCCGGGGCGCGGCTGTTACCCAACGGCCGCGCCCTTTTTCATGCGCGCTGGAGGGATTCGATGGAGCGGAGGATCGTTGGTGCGTTGCTGGCTGGTGTCGTCGCGATGAGTTCGGCACCCACGAGCGCGGCCGCCGATCCCGCCACCACGGCGCCCGCCGCCATCGTCTATCCGCCGACCCACACCGTCGATGTAACCGAGACCCACTTCGGCGTGCCGGTCGCGGATCCCTATCGCTGGCTCGAGAATGACGTGCGCACAGATCCTCAGGTGAAGAGCTGGGTCGATGCCGAAAATGCCGTCACCAACCGCTTCCTTGCAACCCTGCCGCTGCGCGACTGGTTCAAGCAGCGCCTGACCGCGCTCTATAATTACGAGCGGTTCGGACTGCCGCTGAAGAAGGCCGGCCATTATTTCTACACCCACAACAGCGGCCTCCAGAACCAGGCAGTGCTGTTTGTCCGTGACGGCCTCAACGGCGAGCCCCGGCAGCTGATCGACCCCAACGGCTGGTCGGCCGACGGCGCCACCGCGCTCGCCGAATGGACTCCGAGCGAGGACGGGCGCCTGCTCGCTTACTCGATCCAGGACGGCGGCACCGACTGGCGCAGCGTCCGGGTGATGGACGTCGCCACCGGCAAGATCCACTCGGACGAGCTCAAGTGGCTGAAGTACAGCGGCGGCGTCAGTTGGGCGAAGGACGGCAGCGGATTCTATTACTCGCGCTATCCGGCTCCGGCGACCAAGGCCGAGTATCAAGGCTCGACGCTCAACAATCGCATCTATTTCCACAAGCTCGGCGCGCCGCAGAGCGCCGATCGGCTGGTCTACTCCACGCCCAAGAGTCCCAAGCTCACCCATGATCCGCAGGTCAGCGACGACGGGCATTGGCTGGTCATCTCGACCAGCGAGGCCGGCGACGAGAACGACATCCATGTCGTCGACCTGCGCAAGCCGGGGAGCCGTCCGGTCGCCGTCTTCACGGGCCTCAAGAACCAGTGGAGTTACGTCGGCAATCGAGGTCCCTGGTTCTACTTCTCGACGGACAAGGGTGCACCGCTCAAGCAGGTTGTGACTGTCGAATATGATCGTCCGGCCCGGCCTGTCACCGTCATTCCCGAGGCTAAGCAGGCCCTCGACAGCGTCAGCATGATCGGCGGCAAGCTGATCGCGAGCTACCTCGTCGATGCCAGGAGCGAAGCAGGACTCTACAGCCTCACGGGGCACAAGCTGTCGACGATTGCTTTGCCGGGTCTGGGAACCGTGGGCGGTTTCGGCGGCGAGGACTCCGATCCGGAGACGTTCTTCGCCTTCACCAGCTTCAACCGGCCCAATACGATCTACCGCTACGATGCGTCGAATGGACGGGCGAGCCCGTGGGCTGAGCCGAAGCTGACGTTCGACCCCAATTCGATCTCGATCGAGCAGCGCTTCTATACGTCCAAGGACGGCACTCGCGTGCCCCTGTTCATCGTCCGCAAGAAGGGGACAACCGGCCCGGCGCCGACGATGCTCTACGGTTATGGCGGCTTCAACATCTCGATCACGCCGAGCTTCAGCGCGCCCGACGTCGCCTGGATCGAGCGCGGCGGCGTCTATGCGCTCGCCAATATCCGCGGCGGCGCCGAATACGGCAATCCTTGGCACGACGCAGGCCGGCTCACCCACAAGCAGAACGTGTTCGACGATTTCATCGCGGCGGGCGAATATCTGAAGGCCAACGGAATCTCATCGCCGCATGGCCTGTCGATCATCGGCCGCTCGAACGGCGGACTGCTGATCGGCGCCGTCACCAACCAGCGCCCGGACCTGTTCGACGCGGTCAGCCCGGGCGTCGGCGTGATGGACATGCTGCGTTTCGACCAGTTCACCGCCGGCCGTTACTGGGTCGACGACTACGGCCATCCCGATGTCGAGGCCGACTTCAGGACGCTTCTCGCTTATTCGCCCTATCACAACATCAAGGGCGGCCGGGCTTATCCGCCGTTGATCGCGGTCACCGCCGACACCGACGATCGCGTCGTCCCCGCGCACACGTTCAAATATATCGCGCGGCTCCAGAACACGCCCGACGTCGGCACGGCGCCGCACCTCGTTCGCATCGATACTCGGTCCGGCCACGGCAGCGGCAAGCCGATCACCAAGATCATCGACGAATATTCGGACGTCTATGCCTTCCTCGGTCACTTCACGGGTCTCGACCAGGCGCAGTGACCCGCGAGCCTGAACGGCGGCAGACGTTGCGGTTCAGGCTCGATGCAGGACCGTAATGATAAGAACTCGAACCGTTCCGGCTCGTTGACTCCGTCGGAGCCGGGAATGCGTATCGAGGAGAGTGCATGATGCCTCTGTCAAAGGTTCTGGCGGGCGCCGTCGTTGCGGCCGCGATGATGTCTGCAGCGCCGGCAGCCGCGCAATATTATCCCTATGGCAACGGCTATGGCGCCGGCCCGATGATGGGTAATGCGCCGGGCTACGGTTATGGCTACGGCGGCTATGACGGCAACCAGTCGCCGATGGTCAGCCAGTGCACGGCGGCGGTACAGGCGCGGCTCAGCGGTAGTGGCGGCTACGGCTATTCGACTTATGGCAACGGCAATGGCGGCCGCGTGCTTGGAATCAGCCGCGTCGATCCGCGCGACGACGGCGGCTTCACCGTCCGCGGAGTCGCCGCGAGCGGTGCCTATGGCTTCGGCGGAAACCAGCAGCCCGACCTCACCTTCCGCTGTCGAACCGACTTCCGCGGCACGGTTACGGACGTCAGCATCCAGCCGGCGCAGCGCGCCTATAGTCCCTACGGATCCTATGGCACGGCGCCCTATGGCTATGCGCAGCCCTATGGTCAGAGTCCCTACGATCAGGGTCAATATTACCAGGATCGGGATAATAGCGGGCCGTACGGCTACACCCGCTACTAGGCGACCGCGCGGCTTTACTGGCGGGCGGATGCTGCCTATCCGCCCGCCATGACGGTCAAGCCAACAGAATCGATCCTCATCGTCGACTTCGGCAGCCAGGTGACGCAGCTCATCGCCCGCCGGGTTCGCGAGGCCGGGGTCTATTGCGAGATCGCGCCGTTCAACGCCGCCGAGGCGGCGTTCGAGCGGCTCCAGCCCAAGGGCGTCATCTTCTCGGGCGGCCCCGCCTCCGTCACCGCCGCTGACAGCCCGCGCGCGCCGCAGGTCATGTTCGACAGCGGCATCCCGTTGCTCGGCATCTGCTACGGCCAGCAGACGCTGCACCAGCAGCTCGGCGGCAAGGTCGTGACCTCCGACCAGAAGGAATTCGGCCGCGCCTTCATCGACATCGTCGCGCCCTCGGCCCTGTTCGATGGCCTGTGGCGTATCGGCGAGAAGCATCAGGTGTGGATGAGTCACGGCGACCGCGTCGAAGCGCTCGCGCCGGGCTTCGAGGTCGTCGCCGTATCCGAGGGTGCGCCGTTCGCGATCGCCACCAACGAGGACAGCAGGCGCTATTCGATGATGTTCCACCCGGAGGTCGTGCACACGCCCGACGGGGGCAAGCTGCTCGCCAACTTCGTCCGTCACGTCTGCGGCTGCACCGGCGACTGGTCGATGGCGAGCTACCGCCAGGCGAAAATCGCCGACATCCGCGCACAGGTCGGCAGCGGAAAGGTGATCTGCGGCCTGTCCGGCGGGGTCGACAGCGCCGTCGCCGCCGTTCTCATCCACGAGGCGATCGGCGACCAGCTGACCTGCGTGTTCGTCGACCACGGCCTGATGCGGTTGGGCGAGGCGGAGCAGGTCGTCGCCCTGTTCCGGGGCAGCTACAACATCCCGCTCGTTCACGTGGACGCCAGCAACGACTTCGTTGGTGGCCTCGCCGGCGTCACCGACCCCG
>NZ_JAFAVR010000218.1 GCF_019242355.1 Sphingomonas sp.
CGTCACCCCGGCCGCTGCGCACAAGGGTCTCGACCTTCGCTGCGAGCTTGATCCCGGCCTGCCCGTCACGGTCGTCGGCGATGGCCTGCGAATTCGCCAGATCGCGCTCAACCTGCTCGGCAATGCGGTCAAGTTCACGGAGGAAGGCTCGGTCGTCTTGCGCGTCAGCCACGATCCCACGATTGCAACCCTGGTTCTGGAAACCGAAGACACCGGCATCGGCATTGCGGCCGACCGGCAGCAGGCGATCTTCGAGGAGTTCGTCCAGGCCGACACTGCCATTGCTCCGAAGTTTGGCGGCACCGGACTTGGCCTCGCGATCACCACGCAGCTGGTCAAGCTGATGGAAGGCACCATCACGCTCGCCAGCGAACCGGGGAAAGGCTCCACCTTCCGAGTAACGATCCCAATGGCAGTCGCCGAGAAGAAGCCCCCCGCATCCCAACTGCCGGCCGTCGAACCGCAGTCGGGGTCGGGTCAGTGCCCGCGTTTACTTCTCGCCGAGGATCATGACGTGAACCAGCAGCTGTTCATGGGCATGCTAGCGCAGCTAGGCTGGAAAGCGGACCTTGCTTCGGACGGAGCCGAGGCGCTGCGGATGGTCGAGCAGGCGGAACGCGAGGGCAATCCCTACCGCCTCGTTCTGATGGACATCCAGATGCCGGTCATGGACGGGCTCGAGGCGACGCGCCGCATCCGCGAGAGCGGGCTCGACGGTGACCGGCTGCCGATTCTCGCGCTTACGGCCAACGCCTTCGAAACGGACGTTGCCGCCTGTTTCTCCGCCGGCAGCCAGGCGCACATCGCCAAGCCGGTCCAGCTCAACGATCTCGCCCGCGCGCTGCGCAAATGGTCGGGCGCCGCGCCGGCTACGGCGACGTCGATTAAGCCGGCCGTTCGTGAACTTTACGAAGCCCGTAAGCTCGAAACGCTCCAGGCCCTCGACGGATTGAGCGAAAACGGCGCATTCTCGTCCGCTGACCTGGCCCGTGTCGCCGACTTGCTGCACAAGCTCGCGGGCACGGCGGCGATGTTTGGCGAGCCGGAGCTTGGCCGCTTGGCTCTTGCGATGGAGGAGCGGATTGGCGGTTGGACCGAAGCGGACGGTCAGGCTGGACTTCGTGAGGACATCGCGGCCATTCGACGCGCGGCTTAGAATAGGTAGATCATGGCAAGAATCATCATCGCCGAAGATGACGAGGTGGTCAGCGAGATCGTGCGCGATGCATTGACCGACGCTGGCCATGTCGTCGGAGTGCTCGATGACGGCTCCGACGCGCTTCAGGCGATCAAGGTCAAGAAGCCCGATCTCGTCATCCTCGATTGCAACATGCCCGCGATGAACGGCCTGTTGGTCTTGCGCGAAATCCGGAACCGGGCGGAATTTTCCGGCATGCCGGTTCTGGTGCTGACCGGCCGCCAAAGCTCGCGGGACGTCGAACTCGCCTACAGCCAGGGTGCCGACGATTATATGAAGAAGCCGTTCGATCCTGAGGAACTGGTGTTCCGGGTGGACGAGTTGTTGAGCAAGCCGCGCACGCCCTGGCGCTAGGCGAGGGTCAGGCGGTCCACTCGTCCTTCAGGATCGAGAAGAGCGCCGTGTCCCGGACGTGGCCGGTCCAGGTGATGCGGTCGGCGCGCAAGACACCTTCGCGGACGGCGCCGAGCTTCGCCATTGCCGCCTGGGAGCGCTGATTGCGGACATCGACGCGGAACTCGACGCGGCGGAACCCGCAGTCGAACGCGCGCTTCAGCATCATGTCCTTGGCGCGCCGGTTGAACCCGGTGCCGCGGAATTTCGGGCGATAATAGGTTCCCCCGATCTCGAGCGTCTGGCGACCTTCGTCGATGCCGAGGAAGCTCGACATGCCGGCCAGTTCGTCGCCGTCGAACAGGACGAACAACCGCGTGTTCGGCCGCGCCGCCAAGCTATTGATCGTTTCGTCGAACGCTTCGGGACCGAAGTTGATCGAGTAGATGGACCAGATGTCGCGATCCTCGGCGCAGGCGGCCTTGAGCGCTGCCCGGCGCCTTTCGGAGAACGGCTCTGCGGAACAGCCATCGCCGGTCATCGCCCGGCTCAGCCTCTTGAGATCGATCATTCCCCGCCGAGGTCCTGCGCGACTTTCTCCGATCGCAGGATGCGGTCGATGTGGGTGCCTTCGTCGAAGCTTTCGTCGGCGAGGAACTTGAGCTTCGCGGCATATTTGGTGCGGACGCGGTGGGCGACTTCGCGCTGGAAGAAGGCGGTGTTCTGGCGGAGCGCCTTCAGCACCGCTTCCTCGTCCTCGCCGAGAAGCGGTTTCACGAACACCGTCGCGTGGCGGAGGTCGGGCGACATGCGCACCTCGGTGATGCTGACGAGATGCTTCTGCAGCGTCTCGTCATGCACCTCGCCGCGCTGCAGCAGCTCGCTCAGTACGTGCCGCACCTGCTCGCCGACGCGCAGCAGGCGGACGGAGCGGCCTTCGGGAGTTTCCGTGCGGCGCATCCTACCCAGCGGCCAGTGAGAACATTCCGAGGCATCCTACGAGGGCGAAGACAAGACCTAGGATGATCACCGCGCAGCACGCGGCCTTGACGCCAGAAACATCCGCAATGTCGTCGTCGACTCGATATCCCATCTAGAGTGTCCGAGCGCGTTCCTCGACTTCGAACACTTCGAGGCTGTCGCCAGCCTTGATGTCGTTCGTGTCCGCCAGAAGCACGCCGCATTCCAGGCCCGCGCGAACCTCGGCAACGTCGTCCTTGAAGCGGCGAAGCGAGCTGATCGTCGTCTTGGAGACGATGACGTCCTCGCGCGTGAGGCGGGCGTTGAGGCCCTTGCGGATGACGCCTTCGAGGACCAGCAGGCCGGCGGCCTTGTCCTTCTTGCCCGCCGGGAAGACTTCGCGGACTTCGGCGCGGCCAACCACCGTCTCGATGATCTCGGGCCCGAGCTCGCCCGCCATCGCGCCCTTGGCCCAGTCGGTCAGGTGGTAGATGACGTCGTAATAGCGGAACTCGACCTTGTTGCGCTCGGCCACTTCGCGCGCCTTGGCGTTCGGACGGACGTTGAAGCCGATGATCGGCGCTCCGCTGGCTGCGGCCAGGGTCACGTCGCTCTCGGTGATCGCACCGACACCCGAGTGCAGGATGCGGACCTTGATCTCGTCGGTCGACAGGCGATTGAGCGCATGGACGATCGCCTCGACCGAACCCTGCACGTCCGCCTTCACGACCAACGGGAACTCGATGACCGTTGACGCATGGGTCGCGAACATGTTCTCGAGGCTCATCGGCGCCGAGGTGGTGCGCTTCCGGTCGATGACGCCCTGGCGATAGGAGGCGACCTCACGAGCGCGGCCCTCGTTCTCGACGACGGTGAACGGGTCGCCGGCAGCGGGCACGGCGGACAGGCCCAGAACTTCGACGGGGACTGACGGGCCGGCTTCCTTCACTTGCTTGCCCTTGTCGTCGATCATCGCTCGGACCTTGCCGCTCGAGGCGCCGGCAACGAAGACGTCGCCGACCCGGAGCGTGCCGCGCTCGACGAGCACGGTCGCGAGCGGCCCGCGGCCCTTGTCGAGCTTGGCCTCGACGACCGTGCCTTCGGCGGCGCGGTCGGGGTTGGCCTTCAGTTCGAGCAATTCGGCCTGCAGCTGGATGGCGTCGAGCAGCTTGTCGAGGTTGGTCTTCTTGGTCGCCGAGACTTCGACGTCCTGGACCTCGCCGCCCATCTCCTCGACGATGATCTCGTGCTGGAGAAGCTCTTCGCGAACCTTCTGCGGCTTGGCTTCCGGCTTGTCGATCTTGTTGATCGCAACGATCATCGGCACGCCGGCCGCCTTGGTGTGGTTGATTGCTTCGATCGTCTGCGGGCGGAGGCCGTCGTCGGCAGCGACCACCAGCACGACGATGTCGGTGACGTTGGCGCCGCGCGCCCGCATCTCCGAGAAAGCCTCGTGGCCCGGCGTGTCCAGGAAGGTGACCTTCGAGCCGTCGGGGACCTGCACCTGGTAGGCGCCGATATGCTGGGTGATGCCGCCGGCCTCGCCCGACTGGACACTCGCGCCGCGAATCGCGTCCAGAAGCGACGTCTTGCCGTGGTCGACGTGGCCCATGATCGTCACCACCGGCGGCCGCGCCTTCAGCGTCTCGTCCGCATCGACGTCGGCACTGGTGTCGATGTCGACGTCGCTCTCGCTGACGCGCTTGATGTTGTGCCCGAACTCGGTGACCAGGAGCTCGGCGGTGTCCTGGTCGATCGTCTGCGTGAGCGTGACCGGCGAGCCCATCTTGAACAGGGCCTTCACAAGGTCGGCGCCGCGTTCGGCCATGCGGTTGGCGAGTTCCTGCACGGTAATCGCTTCCGGAACCACGACGTCGCGGACCTGCTTCTGGGCCGGGCCGGATTCCTGAAGGTGGCGCTTTTCCTTTTCGCGCGCGCGGCGGAGCGCTGCGAGCGAGCGGGCGCGGCTCTCGTCCTCGTCGGACAAGGCGCGGGTGACAGTCAGCTTGCCGCGCTGGCGCTGCTCGTCGCCGCGGCCACGGTTGGGGCGAGCAGGCTCGGGACGGCGCGGCGCCGGCGCGGGACCAGCGGGACGGCGGAAGCCACGCTCGTCCTGCTGGCCGGCCGATGCGGGCGCAGTTGTCTCCGCCGGAGCCTCCGCGGCCTTGCGGGCCTCTTCCTCGGCAGCAACACGAGCCTGCTCGGCGGCGACTTCCTCGGCCTTGCGATTGTCTTCGGCGCGGCGGCGTTCCTCGTCACTCTGCGCGGCCTTCGACCGCTCCTCGCGCTGGCGGGCTTCCTGTGACAGGCGCAGACGCTCTTCCTCGGCCTCGCGCTGCATGCGCTCGAGATCCGCCCGGCGTTGGGCGATCTGCTCGGCCTCGGACAGGCGGCGCTGCGGTGGGGCTGCCGGAGCAGCGGGCTTCGGAGCGGGCTTGGGCGCTTCGGCGACGGGCTCGGGTGCTGGTGTGGCTTCGACCGGAGCGGTCTCGCCGGGCCGACCCAGGATGCGCCGCTTCTTGACCTCGACCACGACCGTGTTCGAGCGCCCGTGACTGAAGCTCTGCTTCACCTTGCCGGTCTCGACCGTGCGCTTGAGGCCCAGCGGCGGCCGGGTTCCAAGCTTCGGCTTTTCGGTCTGGTCGGTCATTCTGTTCCTTCGTCAAGTTCGTCAGCCGAGCCGGTCCTCAAGGCGGGACTTCCGCCTTCCAGACCACGATCGGGGTCAGTGAATGCCCGCCAACGCTGGAGCACGTGGGAAACACGCGCGGCGGCGGCGGGATCGGTCAGGGCGACATGTACCACATTTTCGCGGCCAAGTGCCATGGACAAGATAGTGCGTTCCTCCGGGAATATCATCCCTTGCGGCTCGCCCCCGCCAACGCGCCAGGCCTGATCCAGGCTGCGGTTGCCATCCTCGCCGGCGTCGGCGGCGTGGATCAGCAGCCGGACCTTGCCGGAGCGGGCCGCGGTTTCGATGCGGTCGAAGCCGCTGAGGAGATGGCCCGAGCGCGCCTCCATGCCGAGCCGATCAAGCGCCGCCTGGCGAAGCGCGGCCTCCGTGCGCTCGCCGAGATCGGCAGGAACGGCGACTGCGTTCGTCTTGAACGCGCGTTGGAGCGCGCCCTTGAGCCGACCCTTGGCGTTCGCCTCGTCAAGCATGGTGCGGCCCGTTCCGATCCAGGCCCCTCGGCCCGGAGCGCGAGCACGCACGTCGGGCGCCACCGAGCCGTCGGGTCCAAGAGCAAGCCGGATCAGCTCGTCCTTCGTGCCCTTGCGCCGCGTGAGAACGCACGTCCGCTCGGGGACGTGCGCATCGTCGGAACTGTCGGGGCTTAGCGGATCATTGCGAGGATTCCGCATCGGCGGCCTCCTCGGTCTGCGCGCCGTCCTGGCCAGGTTCTTCATCCTCGAACCAGTGCGCGCGGGCGGCCATGATGATCTCGTTGCCCTGCTCGTCGCTGAGGCCGTATTCGGCGAGCACGCCGCCCTTGTCCTCGGGCCGGTTGCTCGGCTCGCGCTGGCGCCGCTGCTCGGGCCGCTTCTTCTGCACTAGCTCGTCGGTGGCGAGGTCCGCGAGATCGTCGAGGGTGCGAATGTTGGCCTTGCCGAGCGTGACCAGCATCGCCTCGGTCAGGTGAGGCAAGGTGGCGAGATCGTCGGAAACGCCAAGCGAACGCCGCTCTTCGCGAGCAGCGGCTTCACGGCGGTCGAGCGCCTCGGTTGCGCGGCTCTGAAGCTCGGTCGCGATGTCGTCGTCGAGGCCCTCGATCGAGGCAATCTCGTCGGCGGGGACGTAGGCGACTTCCTCGAGGCTGGTGAAACCCTCGGCGACCAGCAGCTGCGACAGGGTCTCGTCGACGTCGAGCTCGGACTGGAACATCTCGGTCCGCTCGACGAACTCGCGCTGGCGCTTCTCGCTGGCATCGGCCTCGGTAAGGATGTCGATCTGCGACGCGGTCAGCTGGCTGGCGAGACGCACGTTCTGGCCGCGGCGGCCGATCGCCAGGCTGAGCTGGTCATCGGGAACCACGACTTCGATCCGGCTCTCTTCCTCGTCGATGACCACGCGGCTGACGGTCGCGGGCTGAAGGCCGTTGACGACGAAGGTCGCGAGGTCCTGCGACCATGGAATGATGTCGATCTTCTCGCCCTGAAGCTCCTGAACGACGGCCTGGACGCGGCTTCCCTTCATGCCGACGCAGGCGCCGACCGGATCGATCGAGCTGTCGTGGCTGATGACGCCGATCTTCGCGCGGCTGCCGGGGTCGCGGGCGGCGGCCTTGATCTCGATGATGCCATCGTAAATTTCCGGCACTTCCTGAGCGAAGAGCTTCTTCATGAAGTCGGGGTGGGCGCGGCTCAGGAAAATCTGCGGGCCGCGGGCCTCGCGGCGGACGGCCATGATCAGCGAGCGGATGCGGTCGCCGACGCGGACCATTTCCCGCGGAATCTGCTGGTCGCGGCGGATGACCCCCTCGGCCCGGCCGAGGTCGACGACGACGTGGCCGAACTCGACGCGCTTGACGACGCCCGTGATGATCTCGCCGACGCGGTCCTTGAACTCCTCATGCTGGCGCTCGCGCTCGGCGTCGCGAACCTTCTGGAAGATCACCTGCTTGGCGGCCTGGGCGGCGATTCGGCCGAACTCGATCGGCGGCAGCGGGTCGACGATGAAGTCTCCGACCGCGGCGCCCTTCTGGAGCTTCTGCGCGCCCTTGGGGTCGATCTGCTTGAAGTGATCCTCGGGCTCGTCGACGACCTCGAGCACGCGCCACAGGCGGAGGTCGCCGGTGTTGGCGTCGAGCTTGGCGCGAATGTCGTTTTCGGCGCCGTAGCGGGAACGGGCCGCGCGCTGGATCGCGTCTTCCATCGCCTCGATGACGATGCCCTTGTCGATCAGCTTCTCGCGAGCAACGGCATCGGCGATTGCAATCAGCTCCGCCTTGTTGGCGCTGACGGCGGC
Source organism: Sphingomonas sp. (assembly GCF_019242355.1). GTDB lineage: Bacteria > Pseudomonadota > Alphaproteobacteria > Sphingomonadales > Sphingomonadaceae > Sphingomicrobium. The sequence goes on from NZ_JAFAVR010000218.1 coordinate 7,458, forward strand.
GGGTGCGGTGGCCATTCGAATTATTCCTCTATCGTGACAATGTGGTCGGCGCCCTCGGCATCGAGCGGCGCGGTGGCGGCGATGAGCCGGTCGGTTAAGAGCAGCTTGGCGGCGGCGATCTGCGATGGATGGATGACGTGCCTGTTGCCGCCCTTGTCGGTCAGATGGACATGCTCGTGAACAACGCCCTCGAGCGTTCCAGAAAATTGCTTTCGGCCCTCGTGCGGCTCGAGAAGCGTGATGCGGGCCTCATGGCCCGACCAATCCTCGAAATCCTTGAGGCGAGTCAGCGGGCGGTCGATGCCTGGCGAGCTGACTTCCAGCCGGTAGCTGCCGGCGATCGGGTCGGCGAGGTCGAGCATTTCCGACAGATGCCGGGAGATGCGCTCGCAATCGGTCAGGCTGAGCTGCCGCGTGTCGCGCCGCTCGGCCATCACCTGAAGCGTCGGATCGGACGTGCCGCCGATCATCGTCACCCGCACGAGATCATAGCCGAGGCGCTTGACCTCGGGCTCGATCATCCGTTCCAGGCCGGCGATGTTCGCCACGGTCGCTCCCACGCGATAAGTTCAACAGCTCTCGGACCGGAGCCGAGGGGCCCCAGCCTCAGGCATCTAGCGATGTCGAGGAGAGAGCCGCGATATAGGCTGATGCTGTTCCCCGCGCAAGCGATGCTTAGGGACGAAGCGCGCGATTCTCTTCGCGGATGCGGATCGCGAGCACGGCGGCATTAAGGATGGAAAAGATCAGTGCCACGCTCGACAGGCCAAAGGCCAGCGGAAGGGCCGCGATCTCCCCGACGACGATCCAATAATTGGGATGGTCGGTCCAGCGGTACGGCCCGCGCCGGACTAGCGCCGTCCTCGGCAGGACGATGATCCGAGTCGTCCACCGCTCGCCAAGCGTCCTCACCACCCACAATCGTCCGATCTGAAGCAGCACGAACAGCACCAGCCACAGGGGCCGAAGGCGCTGCCATGGGGCAAGCCACCACAAGGCGGCGAGCCACAGCACGTGCACGGCGACGATCAGCGGATAGTGGCCGGGCGCCACCTCGTGCGCGCCGCTGGCGAGCAACCGCTTCGTGTTGCGATTGGATAGCCACAGCTCGCCCAGTCGTTGCAGGGTGACGAAGGCGAGGATGACGATGTTGAGAATCACGCCGCGTCGAGGAGCAGTCCGGCGCAGGTGAAGCCCGGGCCGAATGCGGTCATCAGTGCCGTCTCCGGCAGGCCGGCACGAAGCAGCCGGTCGAGAACGAACAGCACGGTCGGCGCGCTCATGTTGCCGAAGTCGCGCAGCACCTCCCGCTCGACGTTAAGCTCGCCCTGGTTGAGGTCGAGCGCGGTCTCGATTGCGGCGATTACCTTCGCTCCGCCGGGGTGGCAGCAGAAGCGGTCGATGTCCTCGCGGGCGATGTCCATCTGGCGGCACATGCCGTCGATGGCCGGCGCGAGGTTATCCTCGATGAACGGCGGGATCGCGCGGTCGAAGACGACGCCGAGCCCCGGATCCTCGACCCGCCAGCCCATGATCCCGAGCGTGTCGGGCCATAGCTTCTCGGCGGAATTGCGAAGGGTGGCGACCCCGTCGCCGGACGTGCTGACCACGGCCGCCGCGGCTCCATCGCCGAACAAGGCGGTGGCAACGATCGCCGCCGGATCGTCGCTGTCGAGGCGAATGGAGATCGAGCAGGTCTCGACCGTCACGAACAGCCAGTTCGTGCCGGGATCGGACGTCGCCAACCGAGCGGAGAGGGCGAGGCCGCTGACGCCGCCGGCGCAGCCGAGCCCGAACACCGGCACTCGACGGATGTCCTCGCGCAATCCGAGCCGGGGTCCGACCCGCGCTTCCAGGCTCGGCGTCGCAATGCCGGTCGTCGAAACGGTCACCACCCCGTCGATCTGGTCCGGCGAGAGATTGGCGGCGGCAATGGCGCGGCGTGCCGCATCCTCGAAGAGCTGCTCGGACGCCTCAAGATAGACCGCGTTGCGCTCGGCCCAGCCATGCTCCTGCTCGTACCAATGCAGCGGTGCGACCAGGTGCCTTCTCGCGATCTCGGCATTGTCGAACACGCTGGACAATCGCTCGAACAAGGCGGCGCGGCCGCGAAAGGCGCGCCGTCCGATTTCCTTCGTGATCTGCTGTTCGGCGGTGTGCGGCGGAACCGCAGTTGCGACGGAACGTAAGCTGCAGGCTGTCATGGATCGCCTTAACTGCGAGAACGGATTGCCCGCAAGATACGAACAAAGGACGGATGTGGATGTCTCTGCGCTTAATGCAACCTGCCCTTTTTCTGGTACTTGCGGCGTGCGGCTCCTCGAACTCCGCGGACGCGGTCTCGCACGCTGCCGCACCCGCGGGCAATCCGCCGTTCAAGGTTGCGGCCGTGGCGACCTTCAACACGCCCTGGGCGCTCGCCTTCCTGCCGGGCAGCCATGATGCGCTGGTGACCGAGAAGCCCGGTCACATCTGGCTCGTCGACGCGCACACGGGCAGGAAGCAGCCGGTCAGCGGTGCGCCGGCGGTCGTTTACGAAGGGCAGGGGGGTCTGCTTGACGTGGCGCTGTCGCCGACGTTTGCCAGCGACCATCAAGTCTATCTCACCTTCGCCGAGCCATCGCCCCGCGGCGGCAGCGGCCTCGCGCTTGCCCGCGCGTCGCTGACTCGAAGCGCGACCGGCGGCGCGCTCAGCGGCCTCAAGGTTCTGTGGCACGATCCTGCGGGCGGCGAAGGCGGCCAGTTCGGCGGCATCGTGGCATTCGCTCCCGACGGCAAGTCGCTGTTCCTGAGCTCGGGCGAGCGGCAGCGCTTCACTCCGGCGCAAGACCCGAGCCAGCCGCTCGGCAAGATCCTTCACCTGACGCTCGAGGGGAAGCCAGCGCCCGGCAATCCCGACGCCGGCCGCACCGGCGCTGCAATGGTCACCGTCACCGACCCGCCGAAGGACACGGCGGCGGCGAAGGGCGCGCCGAGCCGGGAATTCGCCTGGCCTGGCCCGAACCTCACGCCCGCCGAGACCTGGAGCATGGGCCACCGCAACCCCTACGGCCTCGCCTTCGATGGGCAGGGCCGGCTTTGGGAGACCGAGATGGGGCCGCGCGGCGGCGACGAGCTCAATTTGATCGAGCCCGGCAGGAACTATGGCTGGCCGCTCGTCTCCGAAGGTGAGAATTACGACGGCGTGCCGATCGCCAAGCCCGCGACGCGGCCCGACCTGACGTCTGCCAAGCTGTACTGGGTGCCGTCGGTCTCGCCGACGTCGCTCTTGATCTACTCGGGCAACCTCTTCCCGCAATGGAGGGGCAGCGGCTTCATTGGGGCGATGTCGGCGCAAGCGCTGATCCGCGTCACCTTCGACGGCGACAGCGCAAGGAAGGCGGATCAGTGGCACATGGGCGCCCGCATCCGCTTCGTCGGCCAGGGCCCCGACGGCGCGATCTACCTGCTCGAGGATGACGAGAACGGCCGACTGCTCCGGCTGACGCCTCGCTAGTCACACGCGGCGATAGCGCAGGTAGTAGGGCCGACGGCCCTCGCGCCGGGCCTTGGCGCCGTAGCGGGTCTCGATCCAGCCGCCCGTCGGCTCGAGGAAGTCTCTGGGCCGCTGCGCGAACCATTCGAAACGGCCGGTCTGGCGCTGCATGACCATCAGCGACCAGGCGAGATAGGTCGGGTCGTCGGTCGCAAGGCGGAATTCGCCGCCCGGTTTCAGCTTGGCCGCGAACAGGTCGAGGGGGCCGTCATTGACCATTCGCCGCTTGGCGTGCCGTGCCTTGGGCCATGGGTCCGGATGCAGCAGATAGAGGAAGGTCAGTGCTTTGTCGGGCAGCCGCCGAAGCACCTCCAGCGCGTCACCCCGCCACAGCCGAACATTGGCGAGGTGACGGTCCCGGACATGGCCGAGCGCCGTCGCGACGCCGTTGATGAACGGCTCCGCACCGATGAAGCCATGGTCCGGCAGCATGTCGGCCCGATCGGCGAGGTGCTCGCCCGAACCGAACCCGATCTCCAGATGCAGCGTCCGATCCTCGCCGAACAGCCGGCGTGACGTGATCTCCCCCTCCGCAGGCACCGCAATGCGAGGCAGCAACCTATCGACGAGCTCCTGTTGCCCGTGCCGAAGCTTATGGCCGCTCGACCGGCCGTACAGCCGATTGAGCGTCAGAGGATCGCCCGATTTGTGCGCGGTCATCGGCGCTAGGCTTCGACCGGAAGGGCCTCCACGCCGGCGCCGGCCTTCAGGTCCTCAACCAGGTCGAGGCGCTCCCAAGGGAAGAGGTCGCCTTCCGCGCTGCGGCCGAAGTGGCCGTACGCGGCGGTCGCCTGGTAGATCGGCTTGTTGAGGCCGAGGTGGGTGCGAATGCCGCGCGGAGTCAGGCGGCCGAGCTTGCCGATGCCGCGGATCGCGTCCTCGAGCTTGGAATCGTCGACCTTCCCGGTGCCATGCGTGTCGACATAGAGCGACAGCGGCTCCGGCACGCCGATCGCATAGGCGAGCTGGATGGTGCAGCGGTCGGCCAGGCCGGCAGCGACGATGTTCTTGGCGAGGTAGCGCGCGGCGTAGGCGGCCGAGCGGTCGACCTTGGTCGGGTCCTTGCCCGAGAAGGCGCCGCCGCCGTGCGGGGCCGCGCCGCCGTAGGTGTCGACGATGATCTTGCGGCCGGTGAGGCCGGCGTCGCCGTCCGGGCCGCCGATCTCGAAGCTGCCGGTCGGATTGATGTGATAGACAGTCTCGTTGCCGAGAAGCTCGGCCGGCAGGACGCGAGCGACGACCGACTTCACGTAGGCGTGAAGTTCGGCCTGCTTCTCGCCGCGGTCATAGCCCGGCGCGTGCTGGGTCGAGACGACGATTGCGGTTGCCTTGGCCGGCTTGCCATCCTCGAAGCGCAGCGTGACCTGGCTCTTGGCGTCGGGCTCCAGGAACGGCGCTTTGCCGGAATGACGGTCGGCGGCCATCTCGGCGAGAATCTTGTGGCTGTAGTCGAGCGTCGCGGGCATGAGATCGGGGGTCTCATTGCAGGCGAAGCCGAACATGATGCCCTGGTCGCCCGCGCCTTCGTCCTTGTCGGCGCCGGCGTCGACGCCCTGCGCGATGTGCGCTGACTGCGGGTGGAGGTTGTTCTCGAAGCGGAAGGTCTTCCAGTGGAAGCCCGACTGCTCGTAGCCGATGCGCTTCACGGTCTCGCGCACGGTGCGCTCGATTTCCTCCGGCACGCCGGGCGCCCAATTGCCGTCCGTGTCCATGATGCCCTTGCCGCGGATTTCACCTGCGAGAACGACCGTGTTGGTCGTCGTCATGGTTTCGCAAGCGACGCGCGCTTCCGGATCCTTCGACAGGAACAGGTCGACGATCGCGTCGGAAATCTGGTCGGCGACCTTGTCGGGATGGCCTTCGGAAACGGATTCGGACGTGAACAGATAGGAGTTGCGCATGTGCGGAGCGGGTCCTTGGAGTCGCGAGTGATTTCAGGGATATAAAGAAGTCTTTATATGTCGCTCTAGCGGCGGCGCACCCCGAGCACAATGCCGCCGATGAGCAGCGCAAAGCCGAGCAGCAGCGGGATGACGTTGCCAAAGCGGGCGAACACCGTCGGCGCCGCGGCAGGCGGCGGCAGGCTTGCGTCGATAACGCCTGCCGTTCGCCACGGAAGGGACTTCACGATCTCGCCGTGAGCGTCGACGACGGCGCTGATTCCGGTCGGGGTCGATCGGATCACCGGAAGTCCCTCTTCGGCGGCACGCAGCCGGGCCTGGGCGAGGTGCTGCGGCGGTCCCCACCGCCCGAACCAGGCATCGTTCGACGGATTGAAGATGAAGTCCGGCCTGTTGTGGGAATCGACGACCTCACCGGAAAAGATGATCTCGTAGCAAAGCTGGAAGCCGACCTTGCCCCAGCCCGGAATGACGACGGTGCGCGGTCCGGGTCCCGAAGTGAAGTCGACGTCGCCGGGCGCCAGCCGTGACAGGCCGATTGCCGACAGGAGGGGCCGCATCGGCAAATATTCACCGTAGGGGACCAGGTGGGCCTTGTCGTAGCGCGCCACCTCGCGACCACCCGGCCCCAGCACGAAGATGCTGTTCGCCGCGCCATCGATGAACATGCCATCGCGCGAGAACAAAGCGATGCCGCCGGTCAGTAGGTCCTCACCGGGGCCGACGAGCGCGGTAGCACGCGTTCGCTCGAAATCGGCGAAGGCTTGGTGCTGGTCGGTGCGCGCATCCTCGAGCGGATCGGTGACGGCAGCCTCGGGCCACAGCAGCAGGCGCGGGCGCTGGCCGCCTGGGCGCGCCGACAGCCTGGCCAGACGCTGCGCCGAGATGTCGCCGAAGCCGGGGGTCCATTTGTCCTGTTCGCCGATATTCGGTTGGACCACTCGGATTTGCTTTCCCGTCGCGGCCGCAAGCGGCGGGACGGGCGGGAAATGGAGCAGCAGGATCGCGGCGCTGACAGCTAAGCCCGATTTCCACGCCTGATGACAGAATAGCCAGAGCAACCCTCCGCCGAGCACGACCAGAGCGGAGAGGCCGTAAGTTCCGATGTACGCGGCGGTGTGCAAGAGGTCCGTATCGTCAAGCACCACACCGATGGGGTTCCAGGCGAAGCCGGTGAACATCGTCGCCCGCAGCCACTCGGTGATCGCCCACGAGCCCGCCAGCGCCAGCACCAAAGCGACCGGCCGTCCCTTGCACCGCCAGGCGAGGCCGGCGGCAAGCATCGGATAGACGGCCAGATAGAGCGAGAGCAGAAGGACCGCGAGATAGCCCAGCCAGTGGGGCATCTTGTCCTGGAAGGTGAAGGCGAACTGGATCCAGTTCAGTCCGACGCAGAACTGGCCGAGCCCAAACGCCCAGCCGATGGCAAGTGATTGCCTCAGCCCGCGTGACCGCGAGACCAACTCGCACAACGCCGCGATCGCGAGCGGCATCAGCGGCCACAGGCCGGTCGGCGCGAAGGCGAAGGCCGACACCGCGCCGGCAATCAGTGCAATCAGGAACAGCATCCGCCCGCGTCATTGCGGGGAGCTGCCGCCGGTGGCAAGCGGTCGCGATGAGCCTGCCGCCCTTCCATCTCGCCTTTCCGGTCGACGATCTCGCCGCGGCGCGCCACTTCTACGGCGATCTTCTGGGCTGTCCGGAGGGCCGCAGCGCCGATCATTGGGTCGACTTCGATCTCCACGGGCATCAGATCGTCGCGCACCTCGCGCCGGAGGCGGTCCGAACGCGAGCGATCAATTCGGTCGACGGCGACGACGTGCCGGTGCCGCACTTCGGACTGGTGCTGGCGATGGATGACTGGCGGGCGCTTGCCGCGCGGCTGGAAACTGCGGGAACTGAATTCGTAATCGCCCCGACCCTTCGTTTCGAGGGCAAGTCGGGCGAGCAGGCGACCATGTTCCTGCTCGATCCCGCGGGCAATGCGCTCGAGTTCAAGGCGATGGCCGACCCGGCAAAGCTGTTCGCGAAGTAGCTAGTCGGCGCGAAATTCGCCTTCCGGCGCGTGAAGCCTCACCCGCTTGATTCGCCGCGCATCGGCGTCAACCGATTCCAGCCGCCAGCCGGATGGGTGGCACACGGACTCGCCGGGCTCAAGGATTCGCCCCGCCAGAACGAACGCCAGCCCGCCAAGCGTATCGACCTCGTCTTCTTCCGCCGTCAGCCGGGGGTCGACGGCCTCCTGCAGCTCCTCGAGCTCGATGCGCGCGTCGGCTTCCCACAGGCCGTCCTCGAGGGGCGTCAGC
>NZ_JAFAVR010000246.1 GCF_019242355.1 Sphingomonas sp.
AGGTCCGCTCCTTGGAAGCCCTGGACGCGGGCAGCGGCGAACAGCTCGCCAAGCAGCACGTCCTCACCGCCGCCTTCGACGCCCCTGCCCCAGCGCTGGTCGCGGGCGACGTCGACCATGGGCGAGAAGGTCCAGTCGATCCCGGCACCCGACGCCTCGAAGGCGGCGGCAGCGGCGGTTCGGCGGGCAAGGTCAGGCTCGAAGCTGGCTACCTCGGCGAGCGGCACCGGGAAGACGGTGCGATGGCCATGAATGATGTCCGCCGCGAAGATCAGCGGGATCTTCAGACGCGATCCAGTCATCACGGCATTCTGCATGATCCGGGCCATTCGGGCGCCGTTTCCGTTGAACACCCCGGTCAGCTGGCCGAGGCGGCCTTCTTCAACCTGCTGATCGAAATTCGGACCATTGCTCGGCGGGTTCAGCGCAACCGCCACTCCGCCGCCCCAGGCCGAGGCCATCAGACTGAGCTGCCCGGCCTTTTCCTCAAGCGTCATCCGGCGGATCAGCGGTTCGACGAAGCCTGGCGTGGCGACTCGGCCCGCGGCCTGAAGAAGGGCCCGCGCTGGACTGGCCAGCCACGCCGTGATTGCCCCCGCGCCCATCATCGCCGCCCGTCGCGAGATCCGCATGTCCATCGTCACTATCCCCTCTTCAGCAGCTCCGCCGGCCGCCGTCGGCCGAGGCGCATCGCCTAGTGCTTGACCGTTCATGTAACCGGTTACATGAGCCACGAATGAGCGAATTGCAATCGACTGAATCCTGGCGATGATTGGGACCGGCATCTCAAGGAGTGACATGGCAGACGCGACCATCCGCGACGTCGCCCAGCGCGCCCAGGTTTCGGTCGCCTCGGTGTCGCGAGTCCTGAATGGCCTCGGGAATGTCAGTGAGCAGACGCGCGGCCGAGTCGCGGACGCCATCCTTGCGCTCGGCTACGTGCCGCACGCCGGCGCCCGTAGCCTCAGTCTGTCGCGGACCAACGCCATCGGCGTCGTGCTTCCCGACCTCCACGGCGAGTTCTTTTCCGAGATCATGCGTGGCATGGACCGCGAAGCGAGCGCGCGTGGGTACCTGCTGCTTTTGTCGAACATGCATGCGGGGACGGACCAAGCCACTGGCGCGCTCCGAGCGATGCGCGGGCGCGTCGACGGGTTGATCGTGATGGCGCCGCACCTGAGCGAAGCCGATCTTGCGACCGCGCTACCGCCAGGGATACCGACGGTCCTCATCAACACGCGCGGCCAGTCGGGCGCCCATCCCAGCATTCGTCTCGACAATGCGGCGGGCGTGCGGATGGTGATCCAGCATCTGGCCGAGATGGGCCGTCGTCGTCTGATCCACGTCGCGGGGCCGGTCGACAATGTCGATGCCCAGGAACGCGCTGAAGCCTGCGCCGAGGCCGCGAACCATTCGGGCATGGACCTGGAGGTCGTACAGGGGAATTTCGGCGAGCAGTCGGGGGGGGCCGCGATCAGCGCTCTGCTGGATGCCGGGCAGCGGTTCGACTCGATCTTCGCCGCCAACGACATGATGGCGCTCGGCGCGCTTCATGCTCTTCAGCAGCGCGGCGTGACCGTGCCCGACGAGGTTGCGGTGACCGGGTTCGACGACATCCCGCTCGCGCGGCTGCTCGGGCTGACCACGGTCAGGGTACGGATCGCGGATCTGGGACAAAGGACCATCGAGCGGCTTGTCGCCAGGCTGGAGGGCGACGCGGAAACCGGGGACGAATTCCACACGCCCGAGTTGGTCATCCGCTCGACCACCGACAAGCGCTCGATAGCCGACGCATGAGGATCGACCGCCGCTCTCTCCTCGCCGGGTCTTCCGCCCTGGTGGCGGCGGCAAGCAACGTTGCCGCCACGTTCGCAGTGCCGGCTCTTCCACTCCCCACCGTCTACGGCGAGATCGAGAGGCGCACCTTCCGCTGGTTCTGGGACACGGTGAATCCCCGGAACGGCCTGGTTCCCGATCGCTGGCCGACGCCGAGCTTCTCGAGCATCGCTTCGGTCGGCTTCGGCCTCGTCGCTTACGCGATCGGTGTCGAGCGGGGTTGGTGCTCGAGGGCGCAGGCGCGGGATCTCACGTTGACCACGCTGCGCTTCTTCTGGAAGGCACCGCAAGGCCAGGAGCCCAGCGGCGTCACCGGTTACAAGGGGTTCTACTACCACTTCCTCGACATGCAGACCGGCGAGCGGTTCGGGGACGTCGAGCTATCAAGCGTCGACACGACGCTCCTGCTGATGGGGGTGCTGTTCGCCGGCCAATATTATGACCGCGACGACTCCGGCGAGCGTGAGATCCGAAAGTTGTCCGACGCACTGTACCAGCGCGCCGACTGGAATTTCTTCCGCTCCGACGGGCGAGCCCCGATCTCGATGGGCTGGCATCCCGGACAGGGGCTGATCGACGCGAACTGGGTCGGCTTCAACGAGGGAATGTTCGTCAATATCCTGGCGCTCGGCTCCGCGACGCATCCGGGCCCGGACGGCTTGTGGGATCAGTGGACTGCACCCTATCCGCGTTTCTGGCGCGGCGAAGGCGTTAATCGACGGATCGCCTTCGCTCCTCTGTTTCCCGGTCAATATAGCCAGATCTTCATCGACTTCCGCGGCATCCGGGACGCGGTGATGCGCAATGCCGGCTTCGACTATTTCGAGAACAGCCGACGCGAAACCTACGCCAACCGCGCCTGGTGCACTGCGAACCCGATGGCCTGGGATGGCTATTCCAGCGACATCTGGGGCTTGAGCGCGTGCGATGGGCCAGGTAATTTTCAACTGCCGTTCAAGGGTCGGACCGCCCTCTTTCACGGTTATGCGGCGCGCGGGCCGGGCAACGAGCCGGATGGCCTCGACGACGGGACGATCTCTCCGTCGGCCGCGCTTGGCGCACTTCCTTTCGCTCCGGAGATCGTCATCCCCTGCGCCCAGGCGCTGCTCGAGACTCATGGCGCGCGGATTTTCGATCGCTACGGGTTTCGGGACAGCTTCAACCCGAGCTTCCGCTACTCCGGGGCAAGGTCGACGAGCGGCACGGTGGACGCGACACACGGCTGGGTTGCGCGCGACTATCTCGGCATCGACCAGGGGCCGATCCTCCTGCAGGCCGCCAACCACCGCGACGAATTCGTCTGGCGGTACATGCGGCGGGTGCCGGCGATCCGGCGGGGGTTGAAGCGCGCGGGCTTTATCGGCGGCTGGCTCGCTAGCGGATCGGGCGAACGCGGCTGAGCTTCGAGACGCCGCTCTCGTTGAATGCCTCGATCGCGACCCAGTAGCGGACGCCGACGTTCAGCGAGCGGAGTTCCTTCCCGAGCACCGCACCATCGCCAAGCTCGTCCGCCCAGAGCTGATGCGTCAGCGTGAGACGATCTGGCCGAATGCCGAAGCGAATGTTGTAGCCGACTGCGCCCCCGACCCTCTCCCAGCTGACGGTGGCATCGCGCTGGTCCTGGTGGCGTGACGCGAGGACCGCGCGCGGCATTGCGGGCGCGGCGCCGTCGGCAGTGCCGAACACACGGATGTCGCTGATCGCCAGGTTGGCCGCGCCGACATGGCCGTGGACGTAGCGGATGAAGCGCGCGCGGACCGGCTGCGGCAGCTCGAAGTAAGCGTTGGGACGGTCGCGGCGGGGAGGCTCGGTGCGCGCGATCTCCCGCCAATGCTCCCCGTCGGCGGACGCCTGCAGCGCGAAGTCGGTAAAGATGTCCGGTCCGTCGGCGAAGCGGCCGGATTCATAGTCGGCGAAATTGACCTGGACGGCCCGGATGGTGTCGGCGCGGCCCAAGTCGACGGTCAGCGTCTGCCCCGGCGTGTTGGTCGCGGCCACCCAAAAAGTCTGCGGGTTCTCGTCCGTCACGCGCGAGGCCGCAAACTCGCCCATTGTCGATGATGCCGTCGCCGCCTTGCGGTACGACAGCAGCATCCAGCCGGCGAACAGCTTGTCGGGGTCGTCGACCTTCGAGGTCGGCACATAGAAGGGGAAATCGGCGAAGCGCGACGAAAAGGCCATCTGGCCGTCCGGGTAGATCTTGCCGGGCAGCAGATCGATGCGCCGCTCGAAGGTCCAGTTGTAACCAATCCACGGCGTGCCCGTGTTCCACCAGTTGCCGTAGCGATCTTGGAAGGTCGAACCGTGCCCCGCCCCGTGCACGAACCCGCCGGGCTTGTAGGCGATCGGGTTGTAGGGCGCATAAGTGAAGGGACCGAGCGGCTTGTCCGACACGTAGGTCGCGTTGGCGTAGGCGTTGAACTCGGTCCCCGGCGCTCCGTACTGCAGGTAGTAGCGACCACCGGCCTTGGTCATCCAGGCGCCTTCGACATAGGGGTCGGTCGGCTGTCCGTTGGCGAGCAAGCCGCTGTGATCCTGGCCGAACCGCTCCCAGCCGTGCTGGTCCGGATGAAGCTTGAACAAGGGCTGGGCATGCGTCTGGTAGATCAGCTTGCCATCCTGGAACGCGATCTTCTGACCATAGATCGGGAAGACGTTCGACGAGCCCCAGTAGAGATACCATTGTCCGTCGTCGTCCTTGAGCAGGCCGGGGTCCCAAGGCCCTGGGGGCACTTCGCCGGGCTTCATCTCCTGCGCCGGCTTCTGGCTCATCCCCGGCATGTCCGGGAAGCGCCGGACCAGGTAGTCGAGCTTGCCGGTCTCGGGTGAAGTCGTGGCGTAGATCGAGCTCGGCTGTGTCAGGGAATTCGACGGCTCAATGATCAGGCGATCGCCGTCCGACGCAACGGCCGGCGCGACGATCCCCCCGTTCGGCCACATGCTAGGCGTGACAAAGGTCCAGCCGACGAGGTCGGTCGAGCGCCAGTAACCGTCGGCAAGCGTCAGGAACAGGTAATAGACGCCCTTGTGGTTCACCACCGCGGGGTCGGCGCCGGTGCGGTAGGATACGCCCTGGTTGATCTGCTCGAAATTGTAGCGGTAGTCGAGGTCGACCGGGTTGATGGTGGTGTGCCGGGACGCATCGGGCGGCCCTTCGGCCAGTGCCTGTGCGGGCAGCGCAGGGGCAAGCGCGACGGCAAGGCCGAGGTTCAACAAGTTGCGAATGGTCATTGTCCTCGATGGCCGCGAACGAAGAAATTGGCGGTCAGGCGGCCGACCCGGGGATCGTCGCTGAACGCCATGTCCGGTGGGATGATCCCGGAGTGAAGCAGGTTGCCCGGATAGATGACGAGCCGGTCGGGCACCGCCTCGACCGCCCCGATCTGTTCGTAATATTCGTTCGAGCCCCTGATGTAGCCCTCGCCGGGCACGAGGCGGGCAGCTGCAACGAAGCGATCGACATTGGCGTCGCTGACTTGTTCGATCCCGGTCGGCCGCTGGCGGTAAAAGGCGGTTCCAGTGCCCGCTGGCACGCGCAGATAGTGGAGCAGCGCGAGATAGGCGGGCTCGGTCGAATCGAAGTGCGGCGCGCGCTGCGGCGGCCGAAGCTGCGAGGGCTGCGCGGTCACCATCGAGAAGCTTGCCTCGACGAGGTCGAAAGACTCGACGTCGAAGGCGCCGGCGATGAACTGCGCCGCGTCCCGGCAGGTCCGTTCGACATAGGCATCGGCATCCGCGTCGGCTCGCCCGATGACCCGCCGGACGCCAGGGTAATAGCCGCGCCTGACGTCCGGAAACGGTGCCAGCGCGTCGGCCAGTGCACCAACGGCTTCGGCATCGCCGCTGAAATCGTCGATGACGACGACCGGGATCCGCTCGTTGCCGACGCGTCGGAGCTCAGGTTTCACGCGCTGCCCATAAAGAGGGAGGGAAACGTTTCCGCCCCCCTCCCGTCGAATTGTCTCGTCTTAGAACTTGTAGCTGAGACCGGCCTGGAACTGCCGCTGGTCATTCGAGACTTGGCCGTCCTCGACGAAGGTTGGATTGATTCCGCTACCCGCACCCCACGACGAGTAGGTGCGGTTCAACCAGTTGAATACATTGAACACTTGGAAGTCGGCGGTGACCTCGTGACCCCACGGCAGCTTGAAAGTCTTGGCGACGCGAGCGTCGAGCCGCCTGTAGCCGAACGTCTTATGCGGGAAGTAAACGCCGCCCATGTTGGCGTAGCAGCACGCACCTGCTGGTGCGCCGGGCGGGAAGTAGATGTGCCCAAACGCCGGACCGGAGGACAGATTGAGGATTCCGGACAGCGTAATCCCCCACGGAGCGCGCCAGTTCGCGGACGTGACCGAGCGCCACTTCTCGACTCCGTTGACATAGTTCCAGCCGTACGCGTCTAAGGACGGGCCGTTATAGAACTCGTCGCTGTTCAACTCCTGCGCCACATTGCTTCGCGCTCGCTGGATCGTGACTGCTTCGGTGAAGCCCCAGGTGCTGGTATCGGTGAACGGCTTTTCGACCTGCAGGAACAAAGCATCGAGCCGAGCGCGGCCGTTGTTCAAGCCGCGGTCGAGCTTTCCATTAAATCCAGGCAGCTGGCCCGTCGTCGCCGGGCAGTTTGGAAACGGCCCGTTCGGCGTAAAATCAATGATCCACTGATCACCGCCATTCACGCAACCGGTTGCTGTGGGAAGGACAGTAAACCAGCCGTTGCTGTAAAAGTTCGCGCGCGCGAACATCGAGATGTGGTGGGATTCGACGTGGCTGTACGTCACGGTCGCAGTGATGTCGCCGAACCGCTTACGAATGCCGAGATCGAACTGATCCGAGTAAGGCATCTTGACCTTGTTCGGCAGTACCCAGACGGCCCCACCTGTCCCGAGACTCGCAGCGTAGGTGCGCAGAGCTTCCGGATCGTGGCAATAGCTCGGAGGAGACGCCCCAGCACAGACGTTCGTTACGGCTCCAGTATTCGGATCGGTCACGAGGAACGGCACGGTGATGACGGAATTGGCGTTCTGCTGCTGCTCGATCACGCCC
>NZ_JAFAVR010000252.1 GCF_019242355.1 Sphingomonas sp.
CCCGCGGGAATCGAGGATCTTGCCAAGGGTCTCGCCTGGCCCGGCGAGCGCGAGGCCATCGTGCCTGGGGTTTCCTATATCGGCAACGGCCGGGCGGACGTGATGCGGGGCGAGGAGGTCCAGCTGCTCGGTGCGGTCGCAGCCGGAATGGTGGATCCCGATGCCCTGGTCTGCCACCCGGGCACGCACGACAAGTGGGTTTTGATCCGGGCTGGTCGGATATCCTCGTTCCGGACGGTGATGACCGGTGAGCTGTTCAGCCTCTTGAAGCAGCACAGCATTCTCGCCGACCTGTTGAAGGGCGATGTCGCGGTGAACGACGCCTTTCGCGCCGGGGCGCAGCACGGCTGGGCCAACAATGACCTTCCCGCCGAGCTGTTCTCGATCCGGGCGCGGGTGTTGCTCGGACAGGCCAGGGCGGAAGACGCGGCTTCCTATGTCAGCGGCGTCCTGATCGGCAGCGACGTCCGAATTGGTCTTTCGGAGCCGCTCGCCGCGCAGGTCGTGGTCATGGGCCGCCCGGAGCTCACGAGGCTCTACGCCGCCGCGATCCAGGAGGCGGGCCGGACGGCGATCGAGCTCGACGGCGAGAAGAGCTTTGTCGCCGGTATCTCCAAAATCGCCGAGGTGATGTGACGTGACTGCAAGCGAAACGCTGCGCTCCTATCTCAACCAATGCCCGCTCGTCGCGATCATCCGCGGAGTCACGCCGGATGAGGCGGAGGCCATCGCGGACGCAATCCATGAAGGCGGAATCCGGATCATCGAGGTGCCGCTGAACTCGCCCGATCCATTGAAGAGCATCGAGCGTATCGCCGCCAGATATGGCGACCGCACGCTGGTCGGCGCTGGGACGGTCCTCAATCGCGACCAGGTCGCGCAAGTGAAGGACGCCGGCGGCCGCATCATCGTTTCCCCGGACAGCAACATCGAGGTGATCGCGACTGCTGCGGCGGCCGGCCTCGTTTCCTGTCCCGGCTATTTCACGCCGACGGAAGCGTTCGCGGCAATCCGCGCCGGTGCGCACGGACTGAAGCTCTTTCCCGCAGAGGGCGCCACTCCGGCTGTGCTGAAGGGTCAGCTCGCGGTCGTCCCGAAGTCGGTCCCGGTGCTCGCCGTCGGCGGCATCAGCCCCGACAACATGCAGCCCTGGCTCGAGGCCGGTGCAGCGGGCTTTGGCCTTGGCTCCGGCCTCTACACGCCCGGCCAGTCGCCAGCCGAAACGCTCGATAAGGCCCGGGCCTATGTCGCGGGAGTGAAGCGCTCATGAAGCCGATCCGGATTGCCATCATCGGTTTCGGCAAGATCGCCGCCGACCAGCACCTGCCGTCCATTTCCGCCAATCCGCGCTTCGAACTGGCAGCAACTTCCAGTCGGAGCGGGCAGGGGCCGCAGCCCGCGTTCACCGACTGGCAGGAACTGCTGCGGTCGGTGAAGGACCTCGACGCGGTCGCCATCACGACGCCGCCCCGCCCGCGCTACGATATCGCCCGCGAATGCGCGAGCGCTGGGCTACACTGCCTGCTTGAGAAGCCGCCGGCGGCGACGCTTGCCGAGATCGACGACCTGACCCACCTCGCCGAACAGCAGAAGGTCAGCCTGTACACCACCTGGCATGCGCGGCATCACCCGGCGGTCGAAGCGGCTGCGGCGGCGCTTGCCGGCAAGCGCATCGTCGCGTTCGAGATCCTGTGGCACGAGGACGTGCACAAATGGCATCCCGGGCAGCAATGGGTCTGGGACCCGGGCGGGTTCGGCGTGTTCGATCCAGGCATCAACGCCTTCTCGATCGCGACTCGCATCTTTCCCGGCCCGCTCTTCGTCCGCCAGGCCGACTTGAGCGTGCCGGCGAACGGTCAGACGCCGATTGCCGCCGAAGTCGATTTCGCGAGCCCGCAGGCGGACGGGCGGCTGCATGCCAGCCTCGATTGGCGAAAAAGCGAGGGCGAGGAATGGACGATCATCGCGCGGACGGCGGACGGCCAGGAGGTGCGCCTGACCTCGGGCGGAGCCGACCTGTCCATTGACGGCAAGCCCGTTGCAACGCCTGGCGACCCGGGCGAATATCCTGACATCTACGCCCGCTTCGCCGACCTGATCGACGAGCGACGGAGCGAGGTCGACATCGCTCCAATGCGCCTCGTCGCCGACTGTCTGCTGCTGGGCCGGACGACCAGGGTCGACCCGATCACGATGTAACTTACCTGCAATGATCCTTGTTATCGACAGAAGCGCGGGCGTAATGGTTAGCCCGGCCGGAGTCGGCCAGCAGAGGGGCTGCCCACGTGGCACATGTAATCACCGATGAGCTCGACGAGCTGGACGAGGCGTTCGCCGGCAATCGCCTGCTGTCGACCTTCGACCGCGATGCGCGCGCGCTGGTCGAGGCGGCGGCCGAGATCGTCCGGCTGAATGTCGGCGATCCGGTGCTCGAGCGCGGCGAGCATGTGTCCTCCAGCCTGTTTCCGTTCGGCCCGACGATGGCGGCGCTGGTGGTGGACCTCTCCG
>NZ_JAFAVR010000221.1 GCF_019242355.1 Sphingomonas sp.
GCGATGTAGCGCTCGACCTCCGCAGTCGCGTCTGTCTTTCCCATGCCGGAGTGCGTCAGCATGTAGGTGATCGCCTGATCGCGCGTCCAACCCTTGGTGTGGATCCCGGCGTCGACGACGAGGCGCATTGCCCGCAGCATCTCGTCATTCAGCGTCCCGAACCGGGCATAGGGGTCCTTGTACAAGCCCATGTCGTAGCCGAGCGTTTCCGAATAGAGCGCCCAACCCTCGACATAGGCGGTGTTGCCGCCGAACCGCATGAAGCTTGGCAGAGCGCTATTTTCCTGCGCCAGGCTGATCTGGAAATGGTGCCCGGGCTCTCCCTCGTGGAGGAACAGGGTCGTCTCTTCCCAGGTGCTGCGCGAGGGCAGGTCGTAGGCATTGAAATAGAAGGTCCCGGGGCGCGAGCCATCGGCGCTGCCCTGCTCATAAGAGCCACCGGCCTCGAACTTCTCGCGGAAAGGATCGTAAGGCCGAATGACGAGCGCCGTCTTCGGCACGACCGAGAAATATTGCGGCACCTTGGCTTCGACCGCGGTCTTGATCCGGTAGAAATCGTCGCGCAGCGAATCCCTGCTCTTCGGCTGGAACTTGGGGCTGGTGCGCATATAATCGAAGAATTGCTGCAGCGTGCCCTTGAAGCCGACCTCGCGCTGCACTTCGGCGAAGCCCTTTGTAATGCGCGCGACCTCGCTGAGCCCGAGCTGGTGAATTTCCTCGGGCGTCTTCGGCAGCGTCGTCGTCGACTGCACCTGATAGCGGTAGAGGGCGTCGCCGCCCTTCATGCTCGTCTCGCCGACCGTATCGCGAGCGCGCGCGAGATAGTCGGTCTGCAGGAAGTCGCGAAGCTTCGTCAGCGCAGGATAGATGTCGGTCGCGATCGACTGGCGATAGGCCTCGGTCAGCCGAGTGCGGTCGGCGGCGCCGATGGCCGCCGGGAAGTTCTGCACCGGCCCGAAGAAGGGTGACTTCTCGGGCGTCATCTTGAGCTGGTTGTCGAGCTGCTCAATCATGTTGCGGACGGTGAGCTTGGTGTCGACGATTCCCTCTGCCTCTCCGCGCTTCCACATCGCGATCGCCTCGTCGACGTTGCGCGCGAAGTCCCGATTTCGCTTAAGGCTGTTCTCGTAGTCGGCGAGCGTGTTGTACGGCGCCGCTCCCTTGCCGCTGGCGAAGGTCGCGTACTCGGTCTGCATGCCGTAGAAGTGGTTCATCGGGCGAACCAGCACCGGCTCGAGCAGGTCAGGCTGAAGACCGCGCAGATTGTCCTTCGTCTGATAGGCGAACACATCATACGCCAGCTGGTCGGTTGGACTGAGCTGCGCACGGTCGATGGTCTGGAGCTCGGCAAGGTCCCGCTGCCCGGCGGTGCGCGCGGCGGCATAATGTTCCGGGCTGTAGAGGTCGCCCAACCGGTCCGCGTAGCGAAGGTCGCCGCGGCCGATCGCGTCCATGGGATTGCGGCGAAGGGAATCCTCGTCGCTGCGCTGGAACAGCGCGAACAGGCGATCGTGGGCACTCGCCGGCGGGGTCGCCGGGGGCTGCTGGGCAGCAGCGGCGACCGGCGCTCCGGCGAGCAGGGTGAAGGTGAGGAGAGCGGCACGGAAGGCTGTGGTCATTGCGGACGGACTCGCGACGATGGCCGGATGGCCGATGTGAAAGGGGCGCTGCGGACTGGCCGCAACGCCCCTTCGTTCAACAGCGGTCTGGAGTCTACCAGAAGAAGCCCTGGATTTCGTCCACGACCTGGCCGCTGTACATGTCGACGAGCAAGGCATCGTTCCAGTAGCGGACCCACTGCGTGCCGGGCGGCGGGTAAGGCAGGCCGTACATCGCGGGATCGATCCAGTAGTTCTGCTCATAGTAGTTCGGCCGCAGCTGGTAGCCGATCCCGAAGGACTGGTAGCCCCAGCCAAACGGGTCGATGTAGAGACCGAGGTGGAACAGCGAGTGGTGGTGCTCGCGGCGCTCACGCCAATCGTAGCGGCGGTCGTTGCGCCAGTCGCGGTTCCACTGCACTCGGCCCGAACGGTCGCGCCAGTTGCTGTTGTCCGGCCGCTGGTTGCGCTGCCAGTCGCGATTATAGCCGTTCGCAGGCTGCTGACGGACGTTGCGCTGCTGCCAGTACCCGCCCTGTCGGGCGCGCTGCTGCCAATAGCCGTCTTGCTGACCCCGCTGGTCCGGAGCTCGCCAATTGCGGACGCTGTCGCGATCGCCATCGGCAAAGGCGTTGCCGTTCGGGGACGGACGCACGTGCTGCGCATCCCCCTCGAACTGGGGGCGCTGGAAGTCGGGACGGCCCGGCCCACCATTGAACTGCGGGCGCTGGAAGTCCGCACGGCCCTGGCCACCATTGAACTGCGGACGCTGCACGTTCTGGGGACGCTGCGGACGAGCCTCGTCGTCGTTGTTGCGGACCGGCCGCTCGGCACGAGGCTGGTCGCGGTCGGAATCATCGTTGTGGCGGTTCGGGCCACCGGCGGCGAGCGCCGGCGCTGCTGCCCCGGCAAGAAGAAGACCGAAGATGATCTTACGCATCACTGTTCCCCTAGATGAAAGAGTCCAAGTCACTGCGACGGCTTTTGCGACTCGACAGCTGACGCAGGGCTGAATTGTTGTTTCGGCATTCGTTCATCTTGCGAAGCCTGCTGCCGCGCCGCCGCCATCGTCGCGGAGGCCCGCGTGATCGCGCTGCGAATCCGCGGATAGGCGCCGCAGCGGCAGATATTGGTCAGCGCTCCGGCCGCGTCGTCACCACTGCTTGCACCCGCCTCAAGCATTGCCGCGATCGCCATGATGAAGCCCGGCTCGCAATAGCCGCACATGGTCACCTGCTCGGCAAGCCAGGCTTGCTGCACCGGATGCGACCCGTCCGGCGACAGCCCTTCGATGGTCGTCACTCGCGCGCCTTCGAGCGAAGCGAGGGGAACGCTGCAGCTCGTCACCGCGCGGCCATCGACGATCACGGTGCAGGCGCCGCAATCGCGGCTGTCGCAACCATATTTGGTCCCGGTGAGGTTGGACGCATCGCGCAGCGCCCACAGCAACGGCGTTTGCGAATCGAGCCTGTAGTCGACCGCTTCGCCGTTGACCGTCATCTTCGTCATACGCTCGAGCGGCGCTCAGTGGGCTGCCAGCGCTGCGGCGATCTCGGCCGCTTTTGCCTGCCTGAGCACGCCGCAATTGTGCACCCGCTCAAGCATTCGCCGGAACTCCAGCACACCGACGCCGGCCTTGAGGACGCGCGGCCCCAGCGCCTGTTCGATGTGCTGCGCCGCGTCGACTCCGCACTGGTTGTTGAAGACGCCGGGCAGACGGCTGGTGATGAAGATGCCGTTGCCGCTGCCAAGCAGCCGGTCGTAGTTCGCAAGCACCCACTTCGCCGCTATGTCGCGAGTTTCGGGCGTGCCCGCGACGCCGGCGATCAGCTTGACCTTGTCGTAGCTGCGCAGCCGCGCATCGCTGAGCCCCAGGATGTAGCGCGCCACATCGGCGTTGCCGCTCGCGGCGGCTGCGCCGAGCAGGTTGGCACGGATTTCGGCGTCTTCGCTCGACAGCCCCTTTTCGACCAGCCGCTTCGCGGCGGACATTCCGCCGTCCTCGGCAACAACTGCGAGCCCCGCGCCGAGGAAACCCGGGTCAAGCGCCTTGTCGTCACCCGCAAGATAGCGCTCCGCGGCGGACTTGAGAGTCGCGCGAACGCCCGGATCGCGAGCGTCGAACGCCATCAGCTGCACGAGCTCCTGCCGCAGCGACTGCCGGTCCGGCGAGTCCCCGGCGTGAGCGCCGAAGCCGGGATCGAGTCCGACGCTCGCCAGCCTGGGGCCGTAGATCGAGCCGATCAGCGCGCGGTATGCCGATTCCTGCGCAGGGGCGATGAGGCCGAGGGCGCGCAGCCCCGACAGGCGTTCGCCGGGTCCGACGCTGGCGGCCGCATCGGGATTACCGCTCATCGCGCGCGCTTCCTCGACCAGCAGGGACGCCGGCGCTCGCCCGGCGCGGAACGAGGCCCAAAGGCTGTCGGTTGTCGCCAGCGCCTCGCCGGCGGGAAGCTGCGCCGCTCCGGCGATCAGCGCGCGCCAGTCGTCCGGCGCAAGCTCGAACCGGTAATAGCCGGTGCCGCCGACGTTTGGCATGATCGCACCCGGCCCGGGCGCGGCGATCGTCGTGACATGCTGGTCGAGCAGGCTGCAGGACCTGGCCGCGCCGGCGCGGACGCAGAAGGGGATCGTCCACGTGAGCGGCGGCGGATTGCTGCCGAGGAACGCATAGCGCGACTGGGTCAGGACCAGCCTCGATCCGTCGCGACGGATGTCGACGAGCGGCACGCCCTGCTGGTCGACGAAACTCTTGAACGCGGCGAGGACCTTGGGGTCCTGCGCGGCATCGGCGATCGATTGGAAGAATTGGTCGGATGTGGCATTGCCGTAAGCGTGACGATGCAGGTGCAGCCGGACGCCCTGCTTGAACTTGTCGTCGCCAAGGTAGGCCGCGATCATCGCCACGACGTGGCCGCCCTTGCCGTAGGTGATGCTGTCGAAGGCGGAGTCGATCTCGCTGTTCTGGCTGATCGGCTGATGGATCGGCCGGCCGACGATCAACGCGTCGGTGTTCATCGCGGCGAAGCCCTCGCCGAGCGCGCCGACGCCGATGTTGAGCTCGGGCCGCCACTCGTTGCCGATCCGGTAGCCCATCCAGTTTGCAAAGCTCTCGTTCAGCCAGATGTCGTTCCACCAGGCGGGCGTAACGAGATCGCCGAACCACTGGTGCGACAGCTCGTGCGCGACGATCATGCCGAAACTCTGCTTGTCGCCGGTGGTCGCGCCGGGAGGCAGGAAGATGATGCCGTCGCCGTAGGTGTCGGCGCCGGCATTCTCCATTGCGCCAGGCATGACCGGAGTTCCGATCTGGTCGAGCTTTGGGAATGGGAACGGCTCGCCGAAATACTTTTCCAGCAGGCTGATGATGCGCGGCGTTTCCGCCATCACATAGCCCATCTTGTCCTTCTGCGCCTGGGTCGCGACAGCGCCGTAGGGCATCGGCGCCGCCCGCTCCGGATCGGGCGGGATCATGCCGGTCCGGTGAACGAACGGCCCCGTGTCGATTGCGACCAGATAGGTCGGAAGCGGTTTCGTAACGGCGAACTGGTGCTTCTCGAGCCCGTTGGCGATCCTTGTCACGGAAGCCTGCGGCGCATTGCTGACGGCGACAAGCCCGGGATGCGTGGTTACCGACACGGTGAAGGGAGTCTTGAAACCTGGCTCGTCAAAGCCGGGGTAGGCGGCGCGCGCGTCGATGCTTTCGAACTGGGTCCAGCTGTACCAGCGGTCGCCGACCTTGACGTGGAACAAGCCCGACGCGCTGTCGCCAAACGGGGCCGAATAATCGAACCGCAGGGTCGCATTGCCGACTGGAAGCTCCTGCGGCAAATCGATCCGGGCCGTGCCGGTCTTGTCGACCTGCGTCCATTTCACCGGAATGACCTTGCCGTCGGCGAGTACGGTGGCGCGGGTGACGGCGAGGTCGCGGCCGTGGAGGTACAGGGATCGCGCCGGGCGATTGACGGCAATATCGATCTCGTCATGGCCTGAAAACCGCGCCGCTTCCGGAAGGATGGTGAGGTCGAGGCGGTAAGCCCTTGGCGTTGCGGTATCGGGAAGCTTGCCCTTCGGCGCATTCGCGTCGGCGACAATATTCGTTTTCGCCGGCACAGCGCCTGGCGCGGCCGAGTGGGCCGTCGTGGACATCAGGGCGGCGAGTACCAAGACAATGGCGCGCATGCGATCTTCCCGTTCGAAACTGTCTGGCGCGGGTCATACACCAGCTGCGCGAATGGCAAGACGCTTTTCGACAGGCTCCTGGGCTGGCAAGATACCGGCATGGCGCGGGTGACGACTGCAAGCGGGATCACCATCGGTTACGACGAGGCCGGCGGCGGTGAGCGAACGCCGATCATCTTCCTGCATGGCGTCGGTTCGGACAGATCCGTGTGGCGTCGCCAGCTCGAGCGTTTCGGACAGGACCGGCGAACGATTGCGTTCGACTACCCGGGCTATGGCGAGAGCGACGCCGCGATCGACGACATGACACGCGACGATTTCGCGACATCGATCCTCGCCGCGATGACCGAGCTCCAGGTCGACCAGGCGCATGTCTGCGGCCTGTCGCTCGGTGGCGTGATCGCGATCGCCATGCACCATGCCTGGCCGAAGCGCGTGCGATCGCTCGTGCTTGCGGACAGTTTCGCCGACCATCCCGACGGACAGGGCATTTACGACCGGTCGCTGGCCGGAAGCGAGAACATGCGCATCCTCGCGGAAGGCCGCGCGGACGTGCTGCTCGCGCAGCCCGCTGATCCGGCCGTGCGGTCGGAAGTCATCGAGACGATGGCCCGCATCGACCCGACGTCCTACGTCATCGGCGCGCGGGCCGTCTGGCTCGCCGACCAGCGCGACCGCGCACACGAGATACGAGTGCCGACGCTGGTACTATGCGGGACCGAGGACAAGCCGACTCCACCCGCCTTGTCGCAGGCGCTCGCAAGGCTCATTCCTGGCGCACGGTACGAGCCGATCGAGCGGGCCGGCCATCTCGGCAACATCGAGCAGCCGGATGCATTCAACACGCTCGTCAACGCCTTCATCCGCGGCGTCGATTCGCGCACTTAGTCGGAGTGTTGAGGGGAGAGTTTCAGTGGCGTTCGACGTCAACGATTTCGTTGCCTGCTGCAGCGCGGCCGTTCGCGAGGACGACGCGCCCGAGCGTATCGCCACGATCCTTCGCGAGGCGATCGCCGATCCGGATGGCATTGCGAATGCGATCGCGCAGCGCCAGTTTGGGCAGTCACCGACACCAATGGCGGACGTATTCGTGAGCAGCGACGAGCTCACCATCTATCACGTCACGTTTCCGCCGAACCTGTACGGGGTTCCGCACGATCACGCCGGCTGGGCGGTCATCGGTGTTTACAAGGGCTCAGAGGAGTTCTACGTCTATGCCGAGGACGGGCATCGACTGGTCCGGCGCGGACGCAAGGTGATGCGCGCTCCGTCGGTCGAGATCCTCGCGCCCGACCTGATCCACGATATCGAGAATTCACAGGACGAAACGTCCGGCTCGATCCACGTCTACGGCAATCGGCACTTCGACCTGCCCCGCCGCCGCATCTGGCGCGATGAAGGCGCTCAGCCCGAGCCGTTCACCGTCGACCGCTCCTTCGCCTACGGCATGGAGCGCACAAATCGGCTGCGCCGTGAGCGGGGTCTCGAAGAGACGGATATGCCGGAGCGCGGCGACCTCGTTTCACGCAGCTCTCAGTGAGCGGCGAAGAGTCGAAAGCTATGCGGTGGAATGGCCACTGACTCGGTGGCCGACCTCTCCTTGCGCGTGATGCCGACGCGCGCCGCATCGTCCCTGAAGTTCTGCACGATGAAGGATCCGTTGTCGTAGGTAAGCAGCGCGACATGGTCGGGCGCATCGATCTGCACGGGCGCGTCGCCGAACAGATATTGCTTGATCCGAGTGATCATCGGTTGCGGCAGGGTGTAGAGGTCGCCGAAATTCTCCGGCATGTTCCACAAGTAGAGCGTGCCTTTCGAATAATGGTTCATCAGGACGACCGGGAAACCCTTCTTCGCCACGACGCCGCGGATGATGCCCCAGCTGTCGTTGGTATAGAACCGGATCTCGGGGAACAGCACCGGCGTCGGCTTCCGCACGCCGGTCAGCTCCCTGCCGTTGCCTGCTCCGAAGCCGTCGAAATAGCGGTCGAGCGCGATCGCGCGTCCGGTCGTATGCCATTCCGCGAGCTGCTGGAAGCCGCGGTCCTGCATCGCCGCGAGGAAGCCCGACGTGACGATCACGTTCGCGCCCTTGTGCAGGCTGTCGTCGATCCGGGCGATGATGCTCGGGTCTGCCGCTGCAGCCTCGGTCAGCAGGATCGTGCCCGCGTCGGTCGGATAGTCCGCCTTAAGCTCGATGGGGACGCCAAGGTTGCCGATGTAATTGTGCAGGAAGTCCTCGCCGCTCGCGTGCGGTGGACGATAGCTGGCGATCCCGACCGGTTTTCCGAGCTGCCCGATAACGCCGTCGGCAATATGCAGCGCCGCATTCGCCGCTGTTGCCCAGCCGGCGTTAGGCTGCTTGGCCGCGATCGCCGACCAGGTGAAGCTCGTGGCCTGCCCGGACCAGGGCCGCGAACCCGCGACCGCCGGCTTGTCGCTTGCCATCGCGCTCCACTCGAACAGCGTCTGTTCGGGCGCCTTGGCGAACAGTCCGTCCCAAAGCTGCTCGGCATAGCGGTCGATCGAGCGGATCGAATAGGTGTCGACCCAGACGCCGAGGTTCGCGCCCGGGCGGATGTTCGAGAAGTAACGGAAGATTTCGTAGCTCTCATACTGCTGGAGCAACTGATCGGTAATTTCCGGGTCGCGGGTCTCTGTGCCGGTGTAGATCGCGTCGAATGCATGCGCCTCCTGGTCGAGATCGAAGCCGAGACCGTGGAAATGCTCGTACCAGTTCGGATATTTGATGATCACCCGGACCCGCGGGTTCTCCTGGTGCGCCGGCCCGAGAACGAGGTCGCGGCTGACTTCGTTCATCTTGGCGAGGCGGTAGTCGGTCCAGCTGCGGCTGCCCCTGGCCGCAATGTCGGCGTCGCTCTTGGAATTATAGAAGAAGAAGTCGTCGAGGATCACTTCGTCGAAATGCCGCGCGATCAGTCGCACGGCCCGCTCGCACTCGGCGCGGTCGGTGGGGTTCTCGTAGTCGAAAGTGCCGAACTGGCCGCCGGCCCCGCCCGCCGCCAGGGTGATGCCTCCCGACGTCTGGATACCCTTCGACTGGAACTCGCGTTTGACGGTCTCGAGTTGAGCGTCCGTCGCCAAGGTGCGATCGCGGTAGGCCTCGATATAGACCTTGTCGAACTGGAGCTGCGACGAGACGCGGGCGAACTCTCGCGCGAACGTCGCGGGGTCGGCAAGTTTCTGCGTGTCGTGCACGGTCACGTAGATTGCGACGCGGAAGTTCCGATAAGCGGTGGCGTTCGCCTGCGTCGCGAAACTCATGGCAAGCAGCGCCACGACGGTGCTGACGACCCGGTGCAAACGCATGGCTCTCGACCTCCCCTGTTAGCGCTACCAATAGCTCACGGGCCAAGAGGAGCAAGAGAGCGAGATTGAGGTCGCTAGCGGACGGTTCGATTCACTCCGCCGGGATCGCCCACTCCTTCGCCTTTTCCGCGGCATTCAGCTCGCGGATCAGGGCGTCGACGCTTCGGGTGAGCTCGGGCAGGAAGGTGATGTCGTGCCGCGCGCCGCGGTAGGATTCGGCCATCAGGATGGCGTCGATCAGGATCGGCACCACGATGCTCTCGGGATCGTCGAGATCCGCGAGCCCGCGAAGCTTCGCCAGGGCCTTGCGCCGCGCCGACAATGTGTCGCTCAGCGCCTCTGTCCGGCCGATACACCAACCCATCGCATCCTCCCGCAAAGCAGAAGGATAGCCTCGGCCGGACTCGCCGCGAAGCTCCGCAGGCCGCACCCAAAGCGCGGACTGGCGCTAATCGAACGGGAAACCGGACGCTGGCGGAGACGGAGGGATTCGAA
>NZ_JAFAVR010000057.1 GCF_019242355.1 Sphingomonas sp.
CATCGACGAGCTCGGACACGTCAACAATGCCGTCTGGATTCAGTTGGTTCAGAAGATCGCGGTCGCGCATTGGCAGTCGGTCGCCGACCCTGAACACAAGGCTGCTTATTACTGGGTCGTGGTCCGGCACCAGATCGACTATCTGCGCGCCGCTCGGGAGGGCGACCGGGTCGTGGCGCGCACCTGGGTCGGGGATGCGCCGCAGGGGGCGCGGTTCGACCGGTTCGTCGAATTCACTGGCGAAGACGGCAAGTCCCGTGTTCGTTGCCGGACGCAATGGGCGATTATCGACAAGGCGACGGCCCGCCCGATCCGGGTTCCGCCGGAAGTGATAGCGCCGTTCCTGGCACAGGTGTAAAAAGACAGCGTGCCGAAGCCGATCCTCTATGATTACTGGCGCTCGTCCGCGGCCTATCGAGTGCGCATCGCGCTCAAGCTGAAGAACGTCGAGTACGAAAGCCGGCCAGTCGACCTGCGCGGGGACGAGCAGAATTCGGCGGATTACCGCGCGCTCAACCCGCAAGGGCTGCTGCCGATGCTGGTCATCGACGGCAACCGGCTGACGCAGAGCCTGGCGATCATCAACTATCTCGACATCCGCTATCCGGTGCCGCCCTTGATCCCAAGCGCCGCAGCGGAACGCGCCCATGTCGTCGCCATGGCCATGGAGATCGTGAGCGATATCCACCCGCTGCAGAACCTGCGCGTGAACCGCTACCTGGAGGAACGGCTCGGGGTCAGCCAAGAGGACCGCCTCGCCTGGGACGCGCACTGGATCCGCGAGGGGCTAAGCGCGCTCGAGGCGATGGCGAAGCCGCGTTCCGGCAAGTTCCTGTTCGGCGATGGGCCGACCGGCGCCGATGTCTGCCTCGTCCCGCAGCTCTACAATGCGCGTCGGTTCAACGTGCCGCTCGACGATTATCCGACGCTGCTGCGCGCCGAGGCCAATGCCAACGCGCTGGAGGGATTTGCGGCGGCGCATCCGGATCGGCAACGAGTCCCGTCAGAATAGCCCTTGATGGATGCCCAGGAGGAGAAGCGGCAATGAACCGTGTCGACGGCATGAACCGCGGCATCACGGATGTCATGCCGATGAGCTCGGTCGAGGTCCCCTCGCTGCAGGGCCAGGTCAGCGACGAAGAATGGGCCATTCGCGTCGATCTCGCCTGCGCCTACCGCATGGTCGCGCATTATGGCTGGGACGACCTCATCTTCACGCATTTGTCGGCGCGGGTGCCGGGGCCGGAGAACCACTTCCTTCTCAACCCCTTCAACCTGATGTTTGAGGAGGTGACCGCATCCGCGCTGGTCAAGGTAGACGTCGACGGCAATCCTGTCGGCCCGACCCCGTTCGTCACCAATCCGGCGGGGTTCGTGATCCATTCCGCCATCCACATGGCGCGGGACGATGCGCATGCGGTCATGCACCTGCACACGCCGTGCGGGCAGGCCGTGTCGGCGCATGCCGAGGGCCTGCTTCCCTTGTCGCAGACGGCCATGGTCATCCGCAACGAGGTCGCTTTTCACGACTATGAAGGCGTGGCCGTCGATCTTGAGGAACGGGAGCGGCTGGTAGCCGACCTCGGCGCAAAGAACGCGATGCTGCTGCGCAACCACGGCACGCTCGCCGTTGGCGAAAGCGTCGGCGAATGCTTCATCCGCCTTTATACGCTGGAGCGCGCCTGCGAGGTGCAGATCCTGGCGTTGTCAGCGGGCGATGACATCAATCTGCCGCCGCAGGGAGCGCCGGAGATTGCTGCCCAGCAGGGCGCGGCGACGCTACCGGTGGCGAGCAAGTTCCTCGCCTGGCCGGCGCTCAAGCGGAAGGCATACCGCCTCGACCCCGCGTTCGCGACCTGACGCGCGTCGCGAACCTGCCCCGCGGCCGGCAGCAGAGCGGACCGTTCTTCCTTGTCGCACCGCAAAGCGCCGGTCAGGCGACGCTCTGCATCGCGAGCTTGTCGTCGTGGAACAGCTGCTGGACATCGGCCAGCGACATTGGTTCGGCGAACAGATAGCCCTGGACCGAGGAGCAGCCGTGGGAGCGCAGTTCCAGCAGCTGGGCGGTCTCCTCGACCCCTTCCGCCGTCGTCTCGATGCCGAGGGCCTGGGCCAATTCAGTGATCGCGCCGACGATCGCGCTGGCGCCTTCGCGCGTCAGGAGGTTGTGGATGAAGCTGCGGTCGATCTTCAACTTGTCGAACGGGAAGCTCAGCAGGTAGCTTAGCGAGGAATAGCCGGTTCCGAAGTCGTCAAGCGCGATCCGGACGCCAAGGCCGCGCAGCGAATGGAGCAGCTTCAAGGTCGCGTCGCCACCTTCAAGGAAGATCGACTCGGTGATCTCGAGCTCCAGCCGCTGTGGCGCAAGGCCACTGTCGGCGAGCGCCCGGAAGATGGTTTCCTGAAGCCCGGCGCGGTGAAACTGCACCGGCGAGACGTTGACCGCGATCCGGACATGATCGGGCCAGCGGACCGCCTGGGCGCATGCCTCGCGGATGACCCAGCTGCCGATCGCATTGATGAGGCCGGTGTCCTCGGCGACGGGAACGAACTCGGCCGGTGAGACCATGCCGCGTTCGGGATGGCGCCAGCGGATCAGCGCCTCGAACGAGCAGATGCGGTTCTGCTCGAGGTCGAACAGCGGCTGGTAGAACAGCTCGAACTCGTCGCGCTCGAGCGCGGTCCTGAGGTCGGCCTCGATCTGGCGGCGCTGCTGGGCGCGCTGGTTGAGGCTCTCCTCGAAGAAGGCGAAGGCGCCGCGCCCTCCCTCCTTCGCTCGGTAAAGCGCGAGATCCGCGCTTCGCAGCAGAGTCTCGGCATCGGCGCCGTCCCCGGGGGCGATGGCGATGCCGATGCTGGTTGACGGCGCGATCTCGTGGCCGTCGATATTGAGCGGCTGGCGCACGCTGCGCAGGATCTCGGCAGCGAGCAGGTCGATCGCGTTGCGATCGCCGCCGAGCACCTGGAGGACGACGAACTCGTCGCCGCCGAGCCTGGCAACGAAATGCCCCTTGGCGGCATCCATCAGGCGCTGCGCGGCTTCGACCAGAAGCGCGTCGCCAGCCGGATGCCCAAGAGTGTCGTTGATCACCTTGAACTGGTCGAGGTCGAGGCAGTGGAGGGCGAAATGGCTGCCGCTGCCGCTCGACACGCGCAGCAGGTGCTCGAGCTGCTGCTGGAACATCGTGCGGTTGGGCAGCCCCGTCAGGACGTCGTTGAACGCAAGCTGAGTAATCCGCTGCTCGCGCTCCGCGATCTTGCCGGCCATGTCGTTGAAGCTGTCGGCCAATCGCGCCAGCTCGTCCGAGCCGCGCACCCGGACCTGGACGTGCTCGCCAGCGGCAAGCCGACCGGCCGCCTCGTCGAGCCGGGCGAGCGGCCTCGTAATTCGCCCGGCGGCGCGCCAGGTGGCAAGAGCGGCGGCCAGCAGGCCCAGCAGCGTCATGACGGCAAGCGCGAACTGCAGCTTGTGGGCGTCCGCCAGGGCCTCGGACCGCGGATAGGCGAGCAGGAGGATCGCTCCGCCATCGCCGGAAAAGGTCGGCAGCCGCTTTGCAAGGGCGATCGACCGCCCTCGCCCAAGAGTCATTTCGAATGTCGCGCCGGTGCCGACATGCTGCTGCGCAAGCGCAGCGGACTGCCCGTCGAGCACCGACATGCTGCCCGATGCTTCCGACCAGCGTCCATTGTCCTGCGCAATCACCGCGGCGTGGAGGGGGATCGCGGACAGGCGCTCAAGCGATCGCATCTCGTGGCGGTCGAGGTCGGCCGCGAACACGACCCAACCGATCAGCGTCGGTGCCATGACCGGCGCGGCGACCAGCTGGCGCGGGCGGCCGGCAAGCACGGCGACGCCGGTCAGGCGGCCATCGTCGAGTGGGTCCCAGAGACCGGCCGTCTCCGACGCCGGAATGGACGAATCGATGCTCACGGCCTTGCCGTCCGCGCTGACGATGAAGGCAGTCCGGACTCGAAGCCGGCTTGCGGCGTTGCGCAGCGCGGATTGCATCGTCGCCTGGTCGCGCGTGGCGACGGCCGCGCGGAAGCCGAAGTCGCGGGCGAGGAGCTGGGCGGCGTTCTGAAGCTCATGCGCGCGCTGCGCCCAGAGGCGGTCGTAAACGGCGCCGCTCGATTGCAGCTGGTCCGCGACCTGGCGTGACGCCGACCCGGCGATGAAGGTCGACAGCGCGGCCGACACTGCGAGCATCGCTCCCGCGAACAGAAGCGCGAACTGGACGGTAAGGCGCGCGCTGAGGGAGCGGAACGAACGCATCCGATCAATAATCCGGCATGGTCATCGGCGTCGGCGGCGGGCGCAGGCGCACGGTCACGTTCACCAAGTGCTGCGTCGCCGTGACGTTGCCCTGCAGCATCCCGCTCGGCGCGCGGAGATAGGGCTGCCAGATCGTCACCCGGCCAGCGCCGGGAACGTCCCCGAGCGCCGCGATGCCCTGGCCATTGGTGCGAGCCGTCCAGGCGCTGTCGGTGACGACGATGAACGCGGTCATCTGGTCGTGGATGTTGCAGCCGAGCGCGACGACTCCGGCCTTGTCGAAGCGAACGGTGCGGGATTGGTCCTTCGCGAACAGCTTCAGCTCGAACTTCTTCGCCGGCGAGAAGGAGTAGACGTGGTGCTTGGTCGGGTCGAAGTTCGGAAAGGAAACGTCAGCCCCCAGCGGCACGATCGACAGGAACGGCTGGAACTGGAGGTTGCGCTGGGCGACCACATAACGACCGCCGCGCTGCGCCGGCCGGGCCATGGCGGCATCGGCCGGATAGTAAGTGACGACGGCGTTCTGAACGGGCTTTCCGGCAGAATCGACGACTCGCACCGAAAGCGGTGCGCCATGCGCCGCCGCCGACAGGCTCACGCCCGCCGCGAATGTCAGGATTCCACGCACCATTTCGGAGAATTAAGCGCGCAAGGGTAAACGCCTACGCCACTAAGGTGGTTACCAGCGCATTCGCATTTCCGCCTGAAGCTGAGTCTGCGACTGCCGCGGCGCGATGCCGAGCTCTTCGCGCTCCTCTCGCCGGCTGGAGACATGCAGCAGCTCCACCAGTCCGGTGAACTGGCGCCAGTCATGCTTGCCGGCGATCATCTCGGACGTGCCGCGCTCGTCATAGGCTTTGGTCGCAAGGCTGCCGCTGTTGCGGGTGTCGAAGGCCTCGACCCGGGCCGCGAGGCCGATCGGGCCGAACGGCCGGGTTGCGAGCAGATACGCGGAGCGAAAGCGCCCATCGACCCAGCGCCGCGAGCCTTCGACATAGCCCATCCGGGTGGTGCCGCTCAGCGCCTGCCCCTTGAGCTGGAGGCCGCCCCCGAGGTCGGCTGCCGCTGCGACCTGGTCGAAGCGGGTGCGCCAGCCCCACTCGCTGTCTCCGTTCACGTCTTCGGGATCGGCGCGATTGTCGTAGCGGAAGAGCTCGATCCGGACCGGCACCGGCGGCTGCCAGGCGAGCTTGACATAATAGCCGAGCCGGTCGGCGAAGCCGGCGTGAAGGTCGATCAGCGGATGGGTGAAGCGCGGCTGATAGTCCGCGAGCTCGCCTTCGAGCGGCGGCAGCGGCTGGCGGTGAAACGCGAGCGTGACCCGGTCGTGAAGCGCCCAGCCGCGAAAGGTCAGCAAGGTTCCCGACGTCTCGTTCGCGGCCATTGCTGCGGCAGTGACGCGAAGCGTGTGCCGCCCGAGGCTGATCGCGGCCGTGCCCTCGGCGGCGACCGGTCGCACCTCCTCCCCGACCCAGCTGTTGATGGCGGAGGGCGTGATGGAATCGCGGACGTGCCAGTCGGCGCCTTCATGCTCCAGCGAGATGGCCGGCCACATCAGGCCCGCGCGTGCCGAGAGCGCGACCGTGCTCCCGCGCATCGGCTTATAGGTCAAAAATGCCTGGCCGAGCCCAGCCTCGGTGCGCTGGCCGCCCTGGACAACGCCGGTGACCGTCGCGCCAAGCGAGAACGTCAGTCGTGGCTGCCAGGCGACGGTGAGGTTGCCGAGCTGCGGTTGCGCCCGAAGTGAGCCGTCGCTTCCCGATCGGAGCTTGCCGAAACCTCCGTCAACCCAGCTCCGCTCGCCGTCGACCGCAACCAGGCGCATGTCGGCGCTCAACTGGAAGGTGTCGGGAGACAACAGGCCCGATTGCGGGTCGGCGAGCGCCGGCGACGCGCACGAGAACGCGGCGGCGCAGGCCGAGGCGGCCGCGCTGCGGCGAAGCAGGCGTTTGGCGACGAGGGCCATGCCGCCGAATTAAGCGAAGAGGGTTAAGATACCGCTGAGCATGCCGGTTTGGCATCCCCGCTGCTCTGGACGCTCGGATCGACTTGCTACCGACCATCCACCGGACGGTCGGGCAAGTCGATGGTCGGGGAGAGAGGATTCGAACCTCCGGCCCCTGCCTCCCGAAGACAGTGCTCTACCAGGCTGAGCTACTCCCCGACCGGAACCCGCGGTTGCGACAGGGTCGCGGCGGGAGCCAAGGCCGCGGCTGAATAGAAGGCCCTTTCCGGGAACGCAAGCGACGCGTCAGCGGCCAAGCTGACCGAGCCAGTGGTCGTGGCGGACGAACTTTTCGCGAGGCGATCCGGCGCGGGCCTGGGCGACCTCCGCCTGCTCGATCTTGCGCCAGTCGTCGTAGTCGGTCGCCATTATGTCGCGGCCGGCGAGAAGTTTCTTCAGCCCCTCGACACCGGCCCGTCCGGCGGAGCTTTCGGGCGGCATCGCGGCGGCGATCTGATCGGCGACTTCGTAGCCATCGGGACGGTTGGTGCCGATCGTGCCGCTCGGACCGCGACGGGCCCAGCCGACGGCGTAGAGGCCATCGGCGATGCGGCCGTGATCGTTGATGAACTTGCCGGATTCGAATGGCACGCCGGGGATCGGGGCCGTCGAATAGCCGATGGCGGTGATCACGAGGGACGCGGGAACGACATAGGTTTCGCCCGTCCCTTTCGCCGCTCCGCTGTCATCCAGCCGGGTGCGTTCGACGACAATGCGCTCTGCCCTGCCGTCGCCTTCGATGCGAACGGGCCTGGCGAAGAAGTCGAATACGATGCGCTTCGGCTTTTCGACGTCGAGGTCGGCGAAGCCGCGCAACAGGCCTACGGATTTACGAAGGCCCGGTTCGAGCGCCTCGTCGGCTTGGTTGGGCGGGAAGTCCCCCGCTTGGACAATGGGAGCAGCGGCTTCGAGATGACCGAGCTCGCCCAGCTCCTTCGGGGTCATTGCGATCTGGTGCGGGCCGCGGCGGCCGAGGATAGTGACGATGCGGATGGCGGACCGGTCGAGCGCATCGAGGGCATGGCCGACAATATCCGAGCCCTCGAACTCGCCTCGGGTCTTCGACAAAATG
>NZ_JAFAVR010000271.1 GCF_019242355.1 Sphingomonas sp.
CGGCGCGGCCGAGCGGCGCGCTGACCTATGAGCCTGGCGACGGCAGCCCGCTGTCGCCTGAGCAATTCCGGCGATTGAAGGACGAGCTTGGCGAGCAGTTTTCGGGCAGCGGCAATGCCGGGCGGCCAATGCTGCTCGACGGCGGGCTCAAGTGGCAGGCGAT
The DNA here is from genome assembly GCF_019242355.1 of Sphingomonas sp. Classification (GTDB taxonomy): domain Bacteria; phylum Pseudomonadota; class Alphaproteobacteria; order Sphingomonadales; family Sphingomonadaceae; genus Sphingomicrobium. Next base: position 164 of record NZ_JAFAVR010000271.1, read on the forward strand.
GAGCCTGACTCCGGCCGACATGGATTTCGTGTCGCTGAAGGAAGGCGCGGCGCGGGACATTGCGCTGGCGTTCGGAGTGCCGCCCGTGCTGGTCGGCCTTCCGGGCGACGCGACTTACGCCAATGCGCGAGAGGCGGGGCGGCGCTGTACCGACAGACGATCCTGCCGATGGCGACGCGGGTGCTGGGCACGCTGGAGGCGATGCTCGGCGACTGGATGGGGCCGCTCAGGCTGGCGGTCGACACCGACCAGATCAGCGAGCTCGCCGACGACCGTGCGCTGTTGTGGCAGCAGGTCGGCGCGGCGACGTTCCTGAGCGACGCGGAGAAGCGGATCATGCTTGGCTTTCCCGTCGAGGAGCTGACGCAGTGAGCGCGTCGATGGACTCCGGGGCGATGCTGGCCACCCTGATGGCGCAGGCGGAGGGGCGCGGCGTCGACCTGATCACGCTGCGGGCGCTGGTCGAGGAGTCGAGCCAGGCAGGCGCGCGGCGGGCGCTGGCGTCGCTGGGGCTCGATGACGAGCGGGCGCGGCGGGACATGGATGAACTGCGCGAGCTGCTGAGCGCGTGGCGCGATGCGAAGCGGAGCGCGTGGCGGGCGGTGGTGACATGGGCGGTGCGGCTGGGGCTGGCGATGCTGCTGATCGGGATCGCGGTGAAGCTGCGGCTAACGGACCTGGTGCAATGAGGTTGCAACAGGCCCACCCCCCGGCCCCCTCCCGCAAGCGGGAGGGGGAGGTGCGGTTCGCGGGGTACGCGGCGGTGTTCGATCGGCCGGACAAGGCCGGGGATATTGTGCGGAAGGGCGCGTTCCAGCGGGCGCTGGAGCGGGCGGGCGAGGTGCCCCTGCTGTGGCAGCACAAGCCGGGCGCGGTGATCGGGCGGATCGAGCATTTGAGCGAGGACAAGCGCGGGTTGCGGGTGATTGCGGTGGTTGGGGACGCGCGGGCGGCGGGGCTGCTTGGGAGCGGGAAGGTTGATGGGTTGAGCTTCGGCTATCGAGTGCGGGACGCGACGAGCGTCGGCGGGCAGCGCGAGCTGACGGAGCTGGACCTCGTCGAGGTGAGCGTGGTGGCGAACCCGATGCACCCGAAGGCTCGGGTGCATGCGGTTGAGACCTGAGCGCCGCGCCGTCGCCGGAGGACGGACGTGGCGACGACAGGGGGCGGAACGGCTCCTCCGCCCGCGCGGCGATAACGGTATGGAATGAAGCGGGTCCCGGCTCAAGGCCGGGATGACGAATTAGGAAAAATCGATGGGCTGGGTCGCGCTTGCGGTCCGCCAGTCCCCCGGACTGGCGGCTGCGCTCGCGTCCGCGGCCCTTTTTGTTTGTGCACGGGAGATGAGTGAATGGTGGAAGTGAAGGCGGATGCGCTCGAGCAGTCGTTCGAGCAGTTCGAGAGCGACGGGGTGGCGGAGCTCAAGGCGGAGCTCGAGACGCTGAAGGCGAAGATTTCGAGCGGGGTGATCGCGGCGCAGCGGCCGGCGCTGGACGGGGTGAAGTCGGCGGAGGCCTCGGGCTTCGTCGACCAGTATCTGCGGCGCGGGATCGAGAGCGGGCTGGAGACCAAGGCGGTCGGAAGCTCGAGCGATGCGATCGGCGGCTATGCGGTGCCGCGCGAGATCGACCAGGTGATCGGCGATACGTTGAAAGCGGTGTCGCCCATCCGCGCGATCGCCAATGTCGTGCAGGTGGGAAGTGCGGGTTACCGCAAGCTGATTGCGGTCGGCGGAACGCCGTCGGGCTGGGTCGGGTTTGAAGGCGCTCGGCCGGAGACGGGGACTCCGACCTTTACCGAGGTCGTGCCGCCGTCGGGCGATCTCTATGCCAATCCGGCGGCGTCGCAGCAGATGCTCGACGATGCGGCGTTCGATGTCGAAGCCTGGCTGGCGAACGAGATTGCGGCCGAGTTCGCTCGCGCCGAAGGTGCGGCTTACGTCAACGGCACCGGTGTCGGGCAGCCGCTCGGTTTCCTTGCGTCGCCGGTTGCGACGACTGCGGACGGCGTGCGGCCGATGGGCACTTTGCAGACAATCGGCACCGGCAATGCAGGCGCCTTCCCGGCGAGCAACCCGGCCGACAAGCTGATCGACCTGGTGCAGACGCTTCGCTCGCCATACCGGCAGGGCGCGGTGTTCGTGATGAACTCGGCGACGGCGGCCGCGGTCAGGAAGTTCAAGACCGCGGACGGAGCGTTCATGTTCCAGCCGAGCCTGGCGGCGGGCCAGCCGGCGACCTTGCTCGGCTATCCGCTTATCGAGGCGGAGGACATGCCGGACATCAGCGCGAACAGCCTGTCGATCGCGTTCGGCAACTTCAAGGCCGGCTATGTGATCGCAGAGCGCAATGCGACGACGATCCTGCGCGATCCGTACACGCACAAGCCGTACGTCCACTTCTACGCGACCAAGCGGGTTGGCGGTCAGGTGGTGAATTCGGAAGCGATCAAGCTGCTGAAGTTCGCCTGATTTGACTCGGGGGCTGAGCGTTCGTTCGCTCAGCCCCTTTTCCCGTGTCGCCAGTCGGCGCGGGCCCCCTCCACCGCCTCCGGCGGTCCCCCTCCCCGTTCCGGGGAGGATTTTCTTTTGGTGAGGAGCGCCGATGTCGGACGCCTTTCAGCCGAGGTTTGTCGACCTCGTGCGCAACTACAGTATCTCGCAGGGCACGGGACCGTTCGTGCTCGGGCCGCCGGTGCAGGGGTTCTCGAGCTTTGCGAGCGCTCTCAAGACCGGCGACCAATTCTATTATTCCGCAATCGGGATCGACAAGCCGAACGAACGCGAAGTCGGACGCGGGACGCTGCAGTCGGACGGAAGCATCGCGCGCGCCGCGATCGCCGGCGCGCCGACCAGCTTCACCGCCGGCAGCAAGTCGATTGCGCTGATCGCCGCGGCGGAATGGTTCAACAATGTCCAGGCTGGAGCGGGAACGGGCGCGGCAGCGCAGGCGGCGGCGACGCGGACGGCGCTTGCGGCGACGGCGGCCGGCGCTGTCCCGGTGCAGCTCACCGAGAAGGGTCGCGAGGGCACGTTCCTCTTCGACAGCTCGAACCTCAGCGCGAAGGTCAGCGCCGATTCGGCGCAGGGCATTTATGTCGCTCCGTCTTCGGATGCGTCGGGAGCGTCCGGCGCCTGGGTGCGCAAGTTCAGCGGCGCGGTCGACGTTCGCTGGTTCGGCGCGGTTGCCGACGACACGGGCACGGCGGGCACCGACAACGGGCCGGCGTTCGCGGCGGCTATCGCCTTCCTGAATGCGACGTCATCGACGCTGAACAGTACTTCGAAGGGGTCGCGCAGGCTGATCGCATCGGGCGCTTATTATCTTGGAACGACGACCCTGGAGCTTACGCATACGTTGATGCTGTCGGGCGACGGGCCGCAAGCCGCGACCAAGCTGCGTTGGGCGGACAACACGACCGGCATCCGGATCGAGCGCTACAACACGCAAGGGGCGACCGCGGTGTCGTCGCCGACTCATTATGGCGGCGACAACAGCGTCATCGAGAACATGACGCTCTATGGCGGATTCACCGACGCCGAGAGCGAGAGCCATGCGATCCACATGCGGGCCGCGGCGATCGTCCGGAACGTCCAAATCTACAATTTCGGCGGGGATGGCATCCATATCGAGGCGACGTCGGGCGGCGGCGTTCCCCAGGAAGGCAATGCCAACGTCTGGCGCGTCGAATATTGCAATATCAGCCTGTGCCGGATTGGCCTGTTCATCGACGGCGCCGATACCAATGCGGGCGTCAGCATTTCCGTCAATGCCTTCACCAACCGGCAGGCGCATACCTGGGACAGCTCGTTCCTCAACAACACGCACATCGCCGCGCAATCGTCAGGCAATGGCGTCGTCGCGTGGTGCACCGGCGCTGCCGGGCATCCGGCGACAGCCTGCAGCTACAACGGCAATCGCTACTATGTGAAGCTGGGGCAGTCCGCCGGAGCGTCGACCAACGCGCCAACGGGAACAACCGCGGACAACGCCTATTGGGGCTATCTGACGCCGGGCGCGGTCCGGGCGGGCTATCCGGCGTGGGTCAGCGGAATGACGTGCCGCGAGGGGTCGGCGTTCCTGACCGATAACGCCAATGCGCGTATCATCTTCGACGGCTGCTACAGCGAGCAGGACCATGGGCCGTCGCAGCTTGGCCCGCTGACGCTGGTCCGGGGCGGCTTCCATGGTGCCGGAATCGTCGGCACCGGCACCGTGACCGAAGTCGGCTCGACCGGCTGCTTCACGGCGCGCGGCGCGATCGGGAAGAATGATCCGTTCGTCGGCAATCTCTACACGATCGGCGAATATAATGTGGAGGCGACGCTGCTTCGCGCCGTTCATCCCACCTACGCTCCCAACTCGTGGCGGATGGCGTTCGGCGTGAATGGCGGGGCGAAAATACGCCGAAGACCTGTGGACCCACTATAACAACAATCCGGTCGAGAAACTGAGCGGGCCGAGCACGGGCGAGCAATATGGGCGTGGGGCTGCGCAGCCTTACTATCGCCACGTCGTCAACTTCGCGCTTGGGCCCTACAACAACGCCGGAGCGCGAGTACTGACCTATGGCGCGGCTGCGCCGACGACCGGGGCGCACGCGGCCGGCGAGATCGTGTTCAACAATGGCGCGACGAGCACAACGGCGGTTGCCTGGCAGTGCGTCGCGACCGGGACGCCGGGAACCTGGCGGGCGATCTTCAGCGGCTTCGGAATTGCGCCGGTCGGTTATTCGACCGGGGCGGGCGGCGCAGTCACGCAGGCGACCGCCAAGTCGACCGGAGTCACCCTGAACAAGCTGTCGGGGCAGGTCACCATGAACGCGGGCTCGCTTGCGGCCGGGGCCGCCGCTGGGTTCACGCTCACGAACTCGCAGATCGCGGCGAGCGACATCGTCAAGGTGAACATTGCGTCCGGTGCGAGCGCGGACAGCTACGTCGTCGGGGTGGATGCGGTCGCGGCCGGATCGTGCCGGATCTCGCTGCGCAACCTGTCGGCCGGCGCGCTCGCGGAGGCGGTCGTGCTCAACTTCGCAGTGATCAAGGCGGTGGCGGCGTGAGCATCGGCGCATCCGGCATCGCCGAGGCGGCGCTTGCCCAGCAGGTGGCGATCGCGCGCGGCGGCAAGGCGCCGCGATCCCGGCAGACGGTCGCCAAGCCCGACTCCGCGACCCTGGTGCCCGAAGCGCGCTGAGCCGCGCCTACGCAACTGAGATTCAAGAGGACAAAGATGAACTATCTCCTCAAGGACCCCGACGCGGTCCTCGATTATTCCGTGGATTGGGGCGCCGAATATCTAGGCGGCGACCTGCTTGCGGAAAGCACATGGTCGGTGGTTCCCGACGAGGCCGGCGGGGTTTCGGTCCAGGCTTCGGATTTCGATGCAACCACAACCAGCGTCACCGCCGCCGGCGGGATCGCCGGACGCGTGTATCGGCTGGTCAACGCCGTCGTCCTGATGTCGGGCCGGGCCGACAGCCGCTCGATCGTGCTGCGCGTGGAGGGGCGGTGATGGGCGGCGTCGGGATGGCTCCGGCCGCGGTCACCGTCACCGAGGCGCAGGCCTATGTGCGGATCGACACGGGCGAGGAGGAGGCGATCGTCGCCGGCCTGATCCGCACCGCCACGGCATTATGCGAAAGCTTCATCGGCCAGGCGTTGATCGCCCGGCCATTCAACGAGGATGTTCCGGCGAGCGGCTGCTGGCAGCGGCTGACGGCAGCGCCGGTACAGTCGATCTCGGCGGCGCAGGGGATCGCCAGTGACGGGAGCGCGGCGGACCTCGCGAGCAGCGACTATGGCGTGGATGTGGATTCCGGCGGGTCGGGCTGGGTGCGCCTGGCACGAGATACTGGCGTGACCCGCCTGAGGGTGAGCGGAACGGTCGGCATGGCCGAGAGCCAGAGCGACGTCCCCGAGCCGATCCGGCAAGGCGTGTTGCGGCTGGTCGCGCATCTGTTCGCGACGCGCGACGGATCGGGTGGTGAACCGCCGGCAGCGGTGACGGCGCTGTGGCGGCCCTACCGCAGGCTGGGTTTGCGATGAGAAGCGGCGAATTCGCGGGGACGCTCTGCGAGCGGATCCTCATCGAGCAGCCATCGATGCAGCGGGACCCGAGCGGGCTTCCGCTCGTGGGCTGGGTGAGCGTTTGCACCTGCAGTGCGAGCATCGTGCCGGACGGTGTCGGGCCGCAGAGCCAGGGCGAGGCGCCGAGCGCGATGCAGCGATTCCGGGTCACGATCCGGCGGCGCGACGGCATCGCCATCGACCAGCGCATCAGCTGGGGAGCGAGGCGGCTGATGGTGCGGCAGCTGCTCGACGACCGCGTAGCGAAGGATCGGATCAGCATGCGATGCGACGAGGTGCGAGGATGATGGAGAAAGCAGTCGAGCGCGCCCGCCAACTCGGCGAGGCGCGGGCGCAAAGCGTCGCGGAAGAGGTCAGGGACACGGTGCGGGCGGAACTTCCTGGACAAACCGTTGAGGTGGACGGAAGCGATCTCGTCGTCACCGGACACGGCCTGCTGAGGCAGTGGCTGCAGTCCGCGGACCTCCGATTTCTGGCGAGCAGGCGGCGATGAGCGCGGGCGCGATGGTGGCGACGGCGGTGGTCGCGAGCCTGGCCGACGTGGGACTTGCGGGCGTTTATGACGGGCCGCCGGCGCGGGCCGCTTACCCTTACGCGACGATCGATGCCGCGAGCGAGGCCGACTGGAGCCACAAGACGGGGACCGGGCGCGAGGTGGCGCTGGCAGTGACGGTCTGGGACGACCAGCCGATGCGGCTGCGCGACCTTGCCGATGCGGCCGAGCAGCGAATCGCGGCGATCGAGCTTTCCGGCGACTGGCAGCTGGTCAGCCTGCGCTTCGTGCGCCGGCGTGTCATCCGCGATGTCAGCGGGCCCTGGGCGGCGGCAATCGATTTCCGGGCGCGGCTGCTGGCGAACTGATTTTCGGCGGTCCGAGCGCGGGATTCATTCAACGAGGAGAAGATTATGGCGGCGGAACGCGGAAGCGCATTCCTGCTCAAGATCGGCGACGGTTCGGCGACCCCGACCTATGCGACCGTGGCGGGGCTGAAGACGACGCAATTGTCGATCAACGGCAATGCGGTCGAGATCACCAACAAGGGCAGCGGCGGCTGGCGCGAGTTGCTGTCCGGCGCGGGCGTGAGGTCGGTGTCGGTCGCGGCGAGCGGCATCTTCACGGGCAGCAGCGCGGAAACGCAGGTGCGCGGCCTGGCGCTGACGGGGACGTTGCAGAGCTGCCAGCTGAGCTTCGAGAGCGGCGAGCGGATGCAGGGGCAGTTCCTGGTTACGCGGCTGGAATATGCCGGCGATTTCAACGGCGAGCGCAACTACACGCTAGCCCTCGAAAGCTCGGGCGAAGTGGTGGCGCTATGAGCGGGGCCAACGCGTATCGTGGCGAGTGTAGCCTGGAGGTCGGCGGCGAAACGCTGGTGCTTCGGCCGAGCTTTGCAGCGCTGGTCGCGGCGGAGGAGGAGCTCGGCTCGCTTTTCGAGCTGGTCGAGCAGGCTGCAGCCGGGCAGCTTGGGCTGCAGCAGATCGTTGCCTTGTTCGACCATCTTTCGAAAAGCCGCGTCGGCGCGATTACGCGTGAGCGGATCGGCGAGGCTGTGGTCGAGCTGGGGCTGGCGAAGATCACGCCAGTCCTGCGCGCTGTCCTGAGTCAGGTCCTGCAGGGGCGATGACCGCAAAGTTCGGCAATGCGGCCTCGCGATTGTGCGGGGCCGCGTCGACGCTTCTTGGGTGGCGGCCGGACGAGTTCTGGAACGCGACGCCTGCGGAGCTGGCAACGGCCCTGGCGCCGCCGGAGCATAGTGCCGAGCCCATGCTGCCGGACGTCTTCGCCGATCTTCGGCAACGCTTCCCTGACGATTGAAAGCAGTAAGAGATGGATGAGGAAATCGATCGGCTGGTCGTCAGCGTGCGCGCGGACACGGCTGGCTTTGCACGTGACGTGGCATCGATGCGCGGCGAGCTCGAGGGGCCGCTTGCGAGCGGCGTCAGCCGGGCCGGGCGACTGATCGACAATGCGCTCGCAAGTGCGCTCAAGACCGGCAAGCTAGGCTTCGACGACCTGAAGAAGACGGCACTGTCGGCGATGTCGGACATCGAGCAGTCGTCGTTGCGTGCCCTCTTCGGTACGTCGGGTGGAACGGGCGGAAGTATCGGCAAGGGATTGCTGAGCGGGATCGGAAGCGTCGTCTCAGGGCTGATGGGGTCTCCGGGCCGGGCGACCGGCGGACCGGTTTCGCAAGGTCGCGCCTATGTCGTGGGCGAGAACGGGCCCGAGCTGTTCGTGCCGGGCAGCGCGGGGCGGATCGAGACCGGCGGGGGATCGGGCGCGCGGGACGTGCGCGTTGCGATTTCGGTGCAGACGCCGACGCCTTCGGACCCGCAGGTGCTGCGACAATCGAGCAGGCAGTTGGCGCGCGCGGTTCGGGCTGCGTTGGCGAGCGGGCGATGAGATACTGGTTCACTCGGCCGGACGCGCCGATTGCCGGCACGTGGGTCAAGCGGTTCGATCCCCGCTACTGGACCGTCGATTTTCCCCGCGGAACCGTCGCAAGCGTCGTCACTGGCGACGATCCGCATAGCATGACGGTCACGGCGGAGATGGCGCGCAAGGGCGACCTGGTCGGACTCATTTACGAGAGCGCCGACCGGCTGTCGCATCCGGCGCATGCGTACCGGACGGGTGTCGATTATTCCGGATGTACGTTGAGCTTTCGCTGGCAGTCGAGCGGCGTGATGCCGCTGGACGCGGCGAACGGTCCGACGCTGACGATCGAAGGCAAGGACGCCGCGGGCAATCCGCGGTCCTGGTACGTGCGGCTCTGGAATTATGCGCAGGGCTCTTCGACCGATGCCGTGATTACGCTCGACTTCGACGCGATGGATGGCGGCTTCGGGCTGCCAGCGGACGCGGACGGGGTGAATCCGAGCGCGATCGACCGATTGTTCATCAGCATCGTCGCGCCCGATTACGCGGAGGGATCGGCAGAGCTGCGCGCCGCGCCGGCGAAGGCGACGGTGACGATCAGCGGACTTGCCTGCGACGGCCATGCCAGCGTCCTTCGCATCAACGATGCGATGGTGCCTGAGCATGACCTGCGCATCGCGACGGCCTATGACGACATGTACAATTTGACGCCCGAACGGATTGTCGAGGCAGTGGAGCGGCTCGGCTACCGCGGGGTCATCAATCACTATATCGGAATGAGCCACTATTTCGCGCTGGACGGCGCGGGGCTGGTGGATGCGTCGCGACCGATGAACGATGCTGCGCTGGCGTGGCATCGCGCGTTCGCCGAGGCGGCCAAAGTGCGCGGCTATGACGTGATCTGGTCGCTGTCGTACGAAATCCTGGACCAGTTCTGCCCGGACGCGTGGAAGCAACGCGACTATCACGGCGCGTCGGCGGCGACCGGATATGATCCGCCCTCGACGCTCGTGTCGCCGGCGAACGAGGACGCGATCGCCTTCCTGCGTTCGGTCGGGGAGCAATTCGTAGATATCGCTGTCGAGGCTGGCCTGCAGCCGCAGGTCCAGGTTGGCGAGCCGTGGTGGTGGGTGACGGCGAGCGGCGGGCTCAGCCTTTACGACGATGCGGCGAAAGCAGCGCTGGGCGGCGCGCCTGTCGAGATCGCGGACGTGCGTGCGGCGATGACGACGGCGCAGACGGAGTTGCTCGATGCCGCCGGGGCCTTGCTCGCGGCATCGACGGCGGAGATCGCGAATGCGGCGAAGGCAAAGGCGGCGGACACTCGGACGCTGTTGCTCGCTTACCTGCCGGTCGTGCTCGATCCTGCGGCGCCGGAGCTGGCGCGGGCCAACCTGCCGGTCGGCTGGGCGAAGCCTGCGTTCGATGTCCTTCAGCTGGAAGATTACGACTGGGTGACGAGCGGGCGAAGCAACCTGCGGGCGTTTGCCTATTCCGAGGTGCAGGCGCGGCTCGGCTATTCGGCCGGCGAGCAGCATTATCTGTCCGGCTTCGTCGCGAACGCCGCCGAGCGCGGCCAATGGCGCGAGGTGATCGACGCAGCCCTGGAGGCGCGGCGGCGCGGTTGCGCGGAGGTCTTCATCTGGGCCCTCCCGCAGGTGCTTCGCGACGGACTGACAATCTTTGGAACGGAGGCGGCGGTGGCGCCCTTTGACGATCTATCCTTCCCGATCGAGATCGGCGCGCAGGCGAGCGTTGCGCCAAGCTATTCGACCAGTATCGTGACGACGGCGAGCGGATATGAGAGCCGCAACGCCAACTGGCAGCAGGCGCGGCTGAAGTTCGATGCTGGGCCGGGCGTTCGCGGCGATTCGGAACTTGAGACCCTGATCGCGTTCTTCCGAGCCCGCCGCGGGCCCGCCGTGGGGTTCCGCTTCCGCGATCCCTATGATTTCAGCTCGAACGGGATGACGGCGACACCGAGCGCGAGCGACCAGGCGATCGGATTCGGGGACGGCGCGACGGCTCGGTTCGAATTGGTGAAGGCTTACGGCGGCGGCGAGACGCGACGAATCACTCGGCCCGTTGCCGGGACGGTTCGGGTGGCGATCGACGGGACCGAGCTCGCGAGCGGATGGACGCTGGCGCCGCTCGGCGTGATCGAGCTGTCGGAGGCGCCCGCAGTTGGGGCGACCGTAACGGCCGGGTTTCTGTTCGACGTGCCGGTGCGGTTCGCCGAAGATCAGATCGAGGTGAATCGGGCGACGTTCCTGGCCGGCGAGGCGCCGAGCGTGCCGCTGGTCGAAGTCCGCGAGGGCTGAGCGGTGGCGACAATGATCGATGGGGAGGCCACGAGCCTCGCCCTGTGCTGGCGGCTCGAGCGGGCCGACGGCGCCGGAATCGCGCTTACCAGTCACGACGAGGCTGTGCTGATCGGCAACGACCGCTACGAGCCTGAGCCGGGCATCGTGCCCGCGTCGGTGAGCCGCAGGCTCGGGCTCGATGCCCAGACGTCGGAGATTTCAGGCGGTCTCAGTTCGGACGCGCTGGATGAGACGGAGCTCACGCTCGGCCGGTGGGACGGTGCGCGGGCGGTGCTCGTCGCAGTGGACTGGAGCAGCCCCGACCGCGGGGAGACCAGCTTGCTCACGGGTGAGATCGGGCAAGTGCAGACCCAGGACGGAGGCTTCTCCGCCGACCTGAACGGCGCCGCCGCTGCGCTGGACCGGCCGATCTGTCCGTCGACCTCGCCGCAATGCCGGGCCGAGCTTGGCGACGCGGCGTGCCGGATCGATCTTCGCGGGCGGAGCGCGCGGGCGATCGTGGCGGGCAGTAGCGGCGGCGAGCTGACGTTGGAAGACGCCGTCGACAGCAGGTTCCTCCTCGGCCGGCTGCGCTACCTGAGCGGATCCAATTGCGGGCTCTCGACCGTGATCATTGGGGTTGCCGGTGACCAGATTCGGGTTCGCGACCTGCCGCGAGCGGCGATCGAGGAAGGTTGCCGGGTCGAGCTTCGCGAAGGGTGCGACAAGACATTCGCGACCTGCCGAACGCGCTTCGCCAATGCCGCGAATTTTCGGGGCGAGCCGTACCTGCCCGGCAATGACCTTCTCACCCGATACCCGGGGGCCTGACATGACCAATCCATTCGTCGACCGGGCGCGCGCTCTGGTCGGCACGCGGTTTCGCCCGCAGGGACGGAGCCCGGAGACAGGGCTCGACTGCGTCGGTCTTGCACTGGCGGTGTTCGGCATTCGCGCGAACGCCGTGCGGCGGGACTACCGATTGCGCGGCGCTCACGGCCAGGAGCTGAGTCGCGAGGTGCTGCGGTTCTTCCGGCGCGTCGGCAAGGTGGCCGCGGCGCCCGGCGACCTGGTGATATCCAGTGTCGCCCTCGACCAGCTGCATCTCTCGATCATCAGCGACGGCGCCTTCGTCCACGCGGACGGGAGGATCGGCCGCGTCGTCGAGACGCCGGGAACGCCTTCGTGGCCATGCGAGGGCGTTTATCGGCGCCGGGTACGTGGGGAGAGCTAGGCGATGGCGACTCTTGTTCTCAGCACGGTCGGCACATCGCTTGGCGGTCCCGTCGGCGGCGCGATCGGCAGTCTGATTGGCCAGTCGATCGATCAGCAGATGCTGGCTCCGCCGGCGCGAGGGCCCCGGCTCGGCGACCTGTCGGTCCAGACGTCGGCGTACGGGACGCAAATCCCGCGAGTCTATGGGACGATGCGCGTGGCAGGCAGCGTGGTCTGGTCAACCGACCTGATCGAAAGCAGCGCCATCGCGGGCGCCAAGGGCGAGCCTGACGTCACCTACAGTTATTCGGTGTCGATGGCGGTCGCGCTGTCATCACGGCCCTTGCGCGAGATCCGCCGCATCTGGGCCGACGGCAATCTGCTGCGGGGCGAGGCCGGCGATTTCAAGACGAGCACGGATTTCCGCTTCTACGACGGCGGCGAGGATCAGGCGGTCGATCCGCTGATCGGCTCCATCGAAGGAGCCGACGGGACGCCAGCCTATCGCGGACTGGCAATGGCGATGTTCGAGAATCTCGAGCTTGCCGATTTCGGCAACCGCATTCCGTTCCTGACCTTCGAAGTCGTCGCGGACGACGGCGACCCGACGCTTGCAGACATTCTCGGCGACGCGAGCGATGGGTGCATCAGGATCGCGGATGGGCGGACGTTGGTGGGCTATTCCGCAATCGGCAAGTCGATGAGCGCGGCGATTCGGCCGCTAGTCGACACGTTCGATGTGGAGCTGGTCGATGCGTGCGGATTGATAGGGCCTGCCGACGGCGAGACGCTCCAGATTGGCGAGGATGAGCTCGGGACGTCGGCAAACAGCTCGACCGCCACGCGGATGCAGCGCGATCAAGACCCGGCCCGGTCCCTGCCGGCATCGGTTCTGGTGACCTATTACGATCCGGAACGCGATTATCAGTCCGGGCTGGCGCGAGCGGATGGCGGCGCGCGCGAAGGCGAGGAGACCCGGATCGAGTTGCCGGCCGTCCTTTCCGCTGCCTCTGCTCGCTCGCTAGCCGAGGAAGCGATTGCGCGAGCATGGGCTCGGCGCGACCGGTTGAAGCTGAGTCTGCCCGGCAGCCGGATCGGGCTCCTTCCGGGTGCTCGCGTCAAGGTCCCGGCGATGCCGGGAATTTGGCGGGTCGAGCAGAGCACGATCGACGCGATGGCGGTTGCGCTCGAGCTGCGGCCGGAATGGCGGCCTTTGCCTGACATCGCCGCGGACAGCGGACGGTCGAACGCCGCTGCCGACCGCGTCGACGGGCCAGCCAGCTTTGCCTTGGCCGAGCTTCCGAGCATCGACGGAACGCCGTCGTCAGTCCCGAATGTTTACCTTGCCGCGGCCAGTGCAACGCAGGGTTGGAAGCCGCTCGCGGTCGAGGTCACGGGACCGGGATGGTTGGCGAGCAGCACGACTTCGGCAGTTAAATCGGTTCTGGGTGCTGCGATCAGCATTCTGCCGGACGGGAGCACCGACCTCGTCGACGCGGTCGGGTTCGTGGATGTCCGGCTCGTCGATGCGGAACAGTGGCTCTTAAGCTGCGACGACGAGGCCTTGATGGCGGGCGCAAACCTTGCCCTTCTCGGCGGCGAGATCCTGCAGTTCGGTGTGGCGAAGCCGCTTGGCGCGGGCGCTTTTCGGCTGTCTCGATTGCTGCGCGGCAGGGGCGGAACGGAATGGGCGACGGCCGGGCACCAGGCCGGCGAGGCATTCGTGCTGCTTGAGGCGGCGTCACTTCGGCAGGTTCCGCTGCCGGATTGGGCTAGCGGAAGCGAGTTCGAGGTGCTGCAACCCGCGCGGCAGGGGAGCGCGAGCGCGGCGCTCAAGGTCAGTGGGGACAGTCTTCGGCCCTGGTCGCCGGTTGGACTTCGGGCCGCGCTCACCGATGGTGGCGATCTTGCGATCGGCTGGATCCGCCGAAGCCGAGTGCGCTGCGGTTGGCTCGACGACATCGACATGCCGCTTGGCGAGCGGCTCGAGCAATATGACGTCACGATCACGGCCGGGGAGCAGTCGCTGGACTATTCCTGCGGAATGCCAGCGATCACGATTTCCGCTGTGCAGCTGGGACGACTCGGCACAGGAACGGCGACGATCTCGGTCAGGCAGGTCGGCGACTGGGGCGCGTCGCGTCCGGCCACCGTACACATTACGCTAAGCTAGGAGAACGAAAGTGGGCGCAAGCGCGCGATTCTCGCTGCCCCTTCTCGCCGCCGGACAGGCGCAGAAGGAAGCGGTGCACAATGAAGCGGTCCAGCTGCTCGATTTTCTGGCCGCGGCGGCGGTCGAGGATGTGCCGGGAGCAACTCCTCCGGGCGCTCCGCAAGTGGGCGCGACCTATATCGTCGGGGAGGGTGCGACAGAAGGGTGGGCCGGGCAAGACAATAGCCTGGCGGGCTATAGCGCCGCCGGGTGGCGATTCATTTCGCCGCGGGACGGGATGCTGGCCTATGTCGTGAGCCAGTCGACCTGGGCACTCTATCGCGGAGGCGCGTGGGAGATCGGCGCCGTTCGCGGCGACAAGCTCGTGATCGCCGGCCAGCAGGTCGTCGGACCGCGTGCCGCGATGATCGCTGCCCCGACCGGAGGCGCCACCGTGGACGCTCAATCACGGACGGCGATCGCGCAGATCCTGTCCGCGCTGCAAACCCACGGACTGATTGGAAGCTAGCGCATTACTATCGAGCCGAGGCAATCTGCTGCGGTGGCGCGGAATCCCATCCATAGACGTCGGGCAGATAGGCAATTTGGCCGTTCTGCACCTGCGCGGTGATGTAGGTCACATAGACCGGGACGCCGCGGGGCAGCTGCACCTGAACTTCCGCATCCTGGCTCGGGGCCGCCGGCTCCTGACCCAGCAGCCACCGGCCGAGGCGCCTGGCGTCCTGCAGGCGCACGCAGCCATTACTGAGGGATCGCGCATTCTTGTCGAAATATTCCCGTTCGGGAGAATCGTGGAGGTAGATGTCCTCGCCGTTCGGGAAAGGGAACTTGAGCCTGCCCATCGAATTTTTCGGGCCCGGGTCCTGGCGGACGCGAATGTGCACGTTGCCGGCGAGAACACCCTTCCAGTCGATCTGCGTCCAGGGCACGACCGCCGAGTCCACCGTCCAGTCGGCCATCACCTTGTATCCCTGGCGTTTCAGGTAGGCGTCGCCCTCCTTCAGGACGTTCGGTGCGGTCACCTTGCGAACCAGGTGGTCGGGCACGTTCCAGTAGGGGTTGTAGACGATGTAGCTCATGATGCTGGCGATGAGCGGGGTCGGCAGTTCGGGCTTGCCGGAGACGACCTTCATCGAGTCCACCGGGTGCCCGTTCTCATACATCGTCAGCAGCTGCGATCCTGAATCGACGACGATGAAGCGTCCCGCTGCCGGGATCGAGCGAACGCGGTCTAGATTGGCGAGAAGGCGTGGGTCGGGCGTGAAATTGCCGGTCGCCTGCGCCTGCGCCCAGGCGGTATCGCGAAGGCTCGAATAGATCGGGTTCACGTTGGATGTGGCCGTCACGTACGCTGCGAGCGACGGCGCGGCGGCTGCGGTCAGGAGAATCTGGTCGGCGCGCGTCCCCTGCGGTGCAAGAACTCGATAAGCGTAGGACATACCCTTTGTCGGCTGCTTGATCGTCTGCACATATTCGACCCAGTCGGTGGAGAGCAGGTGGTCAGCGGATTGGATATCCATGGGATTGCCGCTTTGCGCCTGGGCTAGCGCTGCCTCTGCGCGCGCCGCGAGTGCCGGACCGCTCGGCAGGCCATCGAAGGATGCTCTGCGAAGGATGGAAACGAGCTGCGCGGTGGCGGGATCGGCGACGCCGTTCCGGAACCAGATCGGCCGGGCGTGGAAGCGGTCGTAATAACTCGCGACGGAGCTTGCGGCACTCAGACCTGGATCGCCGGGCGCAACATATTGCGCCTGAGCCATCCCGCCGGCGCCAGCGACCAACACGCCGAGAATTGAACTCAAGCCGTTCTGAACCTTCACTATTCATCCCCCTCAACGAGACGCGCACAGCATTGCATAGTCCGGATGTGATGCGCCAGCGCATGTGGACGGAAGATGAATCGGAAGCGGCGCGACCAGGCTTGGCTGTCCCTAAACGGCTTCCTCCCATGGCCGCTCTTGTGCTTGGCCGCAATCCGCGCATAGGCCTTCCGCCTCGTCAGCGCGGAAGGGACCTGCATGGACATCGAGGGAATTTCGGCAGTGGTCACCGGCGCCGCGTCGGGACTGGGCGAGGCGACTGCGCGGACGCTCGCAGCCCGCGGCGCCAAGGTCGCCGTCTTCGACCGTGACCGCGCGCGTGGCGAGGCGATTGCCGGCGACATCGGCGGTATCTTCTGCGATGTCGACGTCACCAGCGACGAGAAGGTCGCCGCCGCTTTCGCGAGGGCGCGCGAGGCGCATGGCCAGGAGCGCGTGCTTGTCAATTGCGCCGGGGTCGCGAACGCTGCGAAGACGGTCGCCCGCGACAAGGAAACCAAGGCGCCCAAATTCTACCCAATGCAGCAGTTTGAGCTGGCCATCCAGATCAACCTCATCGGTTCGTTCCGCTGCATTGCTCATTCGGCGTTCGGAATGGTCGGACTCGATCCGCTTGACGAGGGTGAGCGCGGCGTCATCGTCAACACGGCCTCGGTTGCCGCCGAGGACGGTCAGATCGGCCAGGCTGCGTACTCAGCATCGAAGGGCGGAGTGATGGCCATGGCGCTGCCCATCGCCCGCGACCTCATGAACGACGGTGTTCGCGTGAACACCATCCTGCCCGGCGTGTTCAAGACGCCGATGGTGGCGATGATGCCGCCCAACGTGCAGGATGCATTGGGCGCTCAGGTTCCTTTCCCGAAGCGTCTCGGCCAGGCCGAGGAATATGCCCGGCTCGCCTGTTTCATGGTCGAGAATCCCTATCTCAATGCCGCTGCCGTCCGGCTCGACGGCGGCATCCGCATGGCGCCGCGGTGATGGATTACGCGCGCCTCGTCGATGACCTCGCAGTCACCGCCCGCGAAGCGGGTGAAGCGATCCTGACCATCGTTCGCCGCGGCTTCGACGTCGAAGCGAAGTCCGATTCCTCCCCCGTGACAGAAGCTGACCGAGCCGCCGAGCTGGTCATCCTCGCCGCCCTCGCAAGGCTCGCGCCCGGTGTTCCGGTGATCGCCGAGGAGGAAGTCGCGGCCGGCCGCATCCCCGCCCATGGCGGCACCTTCTTCCTTGTCGACCCGCTTGACGGGACCAAGGAATTCGTCCGCGGCGGCGACGACTATACGGTCAACATCGCGCTGGTCGAGAATCGAGAGACCCGGCTAGGTGTCGTGTTCGCGCCTGCGACCGGCCGACTGCACGGCGGCCTGGTCGGCGAAGGCGCCTGGCTGGACGAGGGCGCCGGACGCCGCCCGATTCGTACGCGCCCGCTGCAGCAGCCAGCCGTCGCTGTCGCCTCCAAGTCCCATTTCACCCAGGCCACGGCGGACTATCTCGCGCAATCCGTCGGGCTCGGCGGAAGCCATGTCAGCATCGGCTCCAGCCTCAAATTCTGCATCGTCGCCGAGGGTTCGGCCGACATCTATCCGCGTCTTGCGCCCACCAGCGAGTGGGACACGGCGGCGGGCCACGCCGTCCTGCTCGCAGCCGGCGGTAGGGTCGACGGGCCCGAGGGCGGCCCTCTGCTTTATGGCAAGCCGACCTTCCTCAATCGCGGTTTCGTCGCCACGAGCGGATGGGAGCCACCGGCGATCGCGCCTTTCCTGGAGCCATTCTCAGGTGGCGGCGACCTGCCCCAAGGCGTCTAGCGATCACCTTGGCGCCTCCGGCCACAAGGGCGCATTGGTCCATTTCGGATCGGCATCATCGAACCCGCCGTCCGGCCGGCCGAGCCGCAGCGCCGTCACCTGGGCGCGTGCCGCCGCCAGCCGCATGAGCAACTCGACGGCATCGGCATGATGCATGCGCCCAAGCCCAAGCTGGGACGCGATTTCCTCGGCCGCGACGAGCGTATCGGAAAGCTCCGCAAGCCATCGTGCGCGCTCCGCACTGGTCAGATCCTTTGACATCTCATTCACGAACGCGCCCTCGGTAAATGTCGGGCGATCATATGAGGCGGGGGCCCTTGACGGTTCCCGTGGACGCATCCGTTGTGGAGGCGAATTTGCCTCACTTTTATCCAGAATGCGGGTTATTGCCGCGGGGCTCGGTCCCCCTTCTTCCGATGAGGTGACCCACTATGGATGCGATTTCGACAGCGCCTGCTCTCGATTATTCCGATTCCCCTCCAGTTCTGATTGCCGGGTCGAGTGATGCATGCCTGATGCGGGCATCGCGGACCGTTCGGGCGCTTGGGCTCAGAATCGGCGATGCGGTCCCGATCGAGGAGGCTCCGGCCCGGCTGAGCCGGCAGGCGGCGGCCTCCGCCGTGTGGGTCGAGCTCGACGGTGAGGTTACGGACGGAACTTCGGGAACGCTGTCCGCGCTCAACCGCGATGCCGCGGACGGGCGCTACGCCGCGATCGTGTCGGCAACGCCGCCGCTGGTCGACGATCTGTTCGGAGTGCTCGACGACCAGGTCCATCTCCTCATCGACGCGGACGATGCCGAGCGCGCGTCCGCTCTGTCACTTGCCATCGCGCTTCACAGCGAGCGACACTTTGCCGCTGACGTGGCATCGGACCGCAGCGCCGAGCGCCTTCGCCAGCTGAGTGACGAGGTCGGGCGGATCGCCGCGACCCTTGCGCGGCTATCGACCGGGCCTTCCCCGGCCCTTACTGCGCCGCCGGTCCAGCAGAGCGGAGAATCGGGCGAGGTCCCGATCGAGGTGATCCGAAAGGTGATCCGCGCCCGGCGCCTGCGCAGCCGTTTCTTTCGCGACGACCTGTTCGCCGACCCCGCCTGGGACATGCTGCTGGACCTGCTGCACGCGGAGATCCAGCACTTGCGGGTCCCCGTGTCCAGCCTGTGCATCGCCGCTTCGGTCCCGGCGACGACCGCGCTGCGCTGGCTGAAGACGATGGTAAGGGAAGGCCTGTTCCTGCGCCGCGCCGACCCGCACGACGGCCGCCGCGTCTTTGTCGAGCTTGCGCCCCAGACCAGCGACGCGCTGCGCCGCTACTTCGCGGAGGTTGGCGCGGCCGCAGTGATCTAGAGGAAGTGCCGCTTTCCGTCTGGCCGCGAGTCTGCGCTCGCTTGCGGCACAGCGCCCGGCGTGGCACGGCGGCAGGGTAGGGCGGTTAGCTCAGCTGGTAGAGCATCTCGTTTACACCGAGAGGGTCGGCGGTTCGAGCCCGTCACCGCCCACGGTACGGTTCGAAGCGCGAAGGCCGATGCCTGCTCTTCGGTTTCATCGACGTCGTGGTTGCTCAGTCTGGACGCGCCGCCTGACTGGCGGATCCACCGTCGGCCTCAAGTCTCGCGAGGTCGGCATCTCCTTCCTCAGCCATTTGCAGCAGCATCGCCGCGACCTGCCGGTCCGTCGTGCTTGCCGCGAGCCGCCGGCAGCGCTCGATGCGCGCGCGGATGTTGGCCACCACGTCTTCGTCCATGGCGACAAAAAGCGCTCAGCCCCACGGCCGTTCCGGCAAATGCTCGCCGGCCCCTGCATCGGCCACCGCCTGTTGCCCCCTGGCAACAGCCGTCCGCCTCTCGCGTCAGAGCCCGCGAACTAGCGTTGAGGCGACCGCGATCCAGGGTGGGTTGGTCACGATTTGCTGGCGCCCACCGGCCTCGAGCGGCAGAATCTGAAGCTTGTCGGCGTCGCGGTTGATCAACCGTCCGAACAGGAAGCGTCCGGCGGCGCGCGGAACCAGCACGTCGCGGTTCATCGCTCGGCCGAAATCCTCGGTCCCCAGCATCTCGCACCAGATCTCGTCGCCGGCGCGGTAATTGCCGATGCTCGAGGAGACCGTGACCGCCACCTCGCCGTTCTTGACTCGCGGCGGAATGACGATGGTGGCCTTGCGCGGAGCCGCCGCCCCCGATGCCCCAACCACCGCCGCGACCTTGAGCTCGGCCGGCGCCTCACCACCGCCGACGAGATCCTGCGCATCGACGCCGAGCGCGCCTGCGATGCGGTTGAGCCAGCCCACCGACACGGTGCGCGTGCCCGTTTCGAGCCTGCCAATCGTCTGCGGCGTCGTCGGCGGGTCGCAGCGCCGCGCGACATCGTCCAGGGTCAGCCCGCGGGCCTTCCGAACATCCCGAATTCGCGTAATCATGTTGTGCCACCTAACCATAACGGTTTCTCTCTGTCCTACAGTTTCGCCGCTGTGGCAAGCCACCCGCGACTCGAAAGGAGAAGGCATGGGACGAGGGCAGCGAGATCTGGTGGTGGAACGGGCGCTCGATGCGAATCTGGAGGGGAAGGACGCTGGTCGTAGCCGCCGCGCACGCTCGGTCACGGTCAATCTTGCGGAATCGCCCCTCGGCTGGTTGTTCGCACGCGGCCTCCTGACCCAGCGTCAGTTCGATGCCGGCGAGCGCTTGCGCAGCGACTGGGAGCGGTCGCAGCTCGCCCCACGAGTCACGATGGGTTGGAACAGTGCCCCGCAATCGTCGAGCCGCGGCGGCTCTTTGCCGGCACCCGATCTTGTCGGCGCCCAGATCGATGCCAAGCGGCGTTTCCACGCTGCCGTGGACAGCGCCGGGCCAGGCCTCGCCGATATCCTATGGCGCGTCGTCTGCGCAGGCGAGGGGATGCGCGACGCCGAAACTGCGCTTGGTTGGCCGGCGCGCGCGGGCAAGCTCGTGCTCACTTTCGCACTCGACCGGATCGCTGATTATTACCGAATTCGCTGATCTTGCCGTTCAAAAGAAAAGCGCCGTGCCCCCGGGAGAAGCACGGCGCTTCCGTCAGGCTGAAGCCTTAGATCGAGTTGTCGGAGCCCGAGCCCGAGCCTCCGGTCAGGCCGCTCGGCGAGGTACCGCTGTCCTGGTCCTCGTCGTCGAGCGCGCCCTGGCCCTGTTCCGCGAAATCCGAGCCGCCGGTCGCGTTCGCTGACGATGACTGGTCTTGCTGCTGCAGATAGTCACCCGAACCGCCGCCCTGCGAGCCGATGAAGCCCTGGTCGGAGGACTGGCCCGACGAGCCACCCTGGCTGCTTCCGCTCTGGTCGCGGGTCAGCGTGTCGCTGTCCGAACCGGACTGGGCCTGACCCTGGCCGTAGCTCTGGTTCTGGCCGCTCGAGCCCTGGCCGCTGCTGCCGATGTCGGAGCTTCCGCTCTGGCTCTGCGTCGTTCCCGATCCGATGCTGCTGTCGTTGCCGCCGATCGGCTGGCCACCGGACCCGCCGCTCATCGTCGATTGCTGGCCGAAGCTGTCGCCCTGCTGCTGGCCCTGCTGGCCGAAGGCGCTCTGCTGGTTCTGCCCGAATTCCGCCTGCTGGCCCTGCCCGAAGGCGCTCTGCTGGTTCTGCTGGCCGGTGGGTTGCTGGTTGTCCTGAATGTCGTTCGATTGGTCCTGGTTGCGTTCGTCAGCCATTGAGAAAACTCCCTCTCCTGGCCCCATCTGCTCTGATGGCTAGAACAAGGACTTGACAGCAACCGTTCCGCACGGTCGCGAGGCGATGCGACCAACCGCTGGTCGCAAATGCCGGGCACAAAAGAAAAAGGCCGCCTCCCGCGAGCAGGACGCGGCCCTTTCCGGTTCTGTTGCCGAAGGGCCTTAGCCCTCCTGGGCTTCGGGAGCCTCCGGCGCCGCGGCTTCGGCAGCGCCTTCCGGAGTCGCCGTCGCGCCGGGCTCGGCGTTCGGGTCGTAGGCCTCGGTAAAGCCGGCGTCGTCGCGCTCGAACATCTGCGCCATGACGTCGACGCCCTGCGCCTGGAGCTCGGCCTCTTCCGGCGAGCGGGCGACGTTGACCTTCACCGACACCGACACTTCCGGGTGGAGAGCGATCTTCACCTCGTGCATTCCGATCGCCTTGATCGGACGGTCGAGCACGACCTGGCTCTTGGTCACCCTGGCGCCTTCGGCGTCGAGCAGGTCGACGATGTCGCGGGCGCTGACCGAACCATAGAGCTGGCCAGTGTTCGACGCCTGGCGAATGAGCTGGACCGTCTTGCCGTCGATGCCCTTCGAGGCCTTCTCGGCATCCGTGCGGCGGGAGGCGTTATCCTCCTCGATCTTCGCGCGGTTCGCTTCGAACACCTTGCGGTTGGCTTCGTTGGCGCGGAGCGCCTTCTTGTTCGGCAGAAGGTAGTTGCGGGCAAACCCGTCCTTGACCTTCACCACGTCGCCGATGGCGCCGAGCTTCTCGACGCGCTCAAGCAGAATCACATCCATGTCTGCCGCTCCTTACTTCACGACATAGGGAAGCAGGCCGATGTGGCGCGCGCGCTTTATCGCACGGGCCAGCTCGCGCTGCTTCTTGGAGGAGACGGCGGTGATCCGCGACGGCACGATCTTGCCGCGCTCGGATACGAAGCCCTGGAGCAACCGGACGTCCTTGTAATCGATGCGCGGCGCGTCCTTGCCGGAAAAGGGGCAGGATTTGCGGCGGCGGAAGAATGCGCGAGCCATTATTCGACCTCCTCTTCCCGTGCGCGGAAGTCGGGACGCTCGCCCCGCTCACCGCCACGCTCACCGCGATCTCCGCCGCGGAAGCCCTCGCGATCGCCGCCACGCGGGCCGCGCTCACGCTCCTTCTCACCGCGCCGCATCATGGCCGAGGGTCCGGCCTCATGCTCGTCGACGCGGATGGTGAGGAAGCGGATGATGTCCTCGTTGATGTTAGACTGGCGCTCGAGCTCGGCGATGGCCGGAGCGGGCGCGTCGATGTCGAGGGCGACGTAGTGCGCCTTGCGGTTCTTGGCGATCCGGTAGGCGATGGAGCGAAGGCCCCAGGTCTCCGTCTTGGCGATCTTCCCGCCGTTGTCCTCGATGATCTTGGTGGCGTTTTCCGCAAGCGCGTCCACCTGGGCCTGGGCCAGGTCCTGACGCGCGAGGAAAACATGCTCGTAGAGCGGCATGCTGTTCTCTCATGTTGGCCGATCGCTGACGCCGCCCAATGCGGCGCCCCTCCGGCTGTCGTCCTTCATTGCTGCCGGCGGTCGGCATGGCGCTCCGCCGGGTCCGCGCCTATGGCCAAAGCCGGCGGAAAAGGCAAGCCAAGCCAAAGCATTGCAATAAAAACGAAACTCGGCGCGGCAATTCATTTGCCATTAACACGCAAGCGGAATGAAGTAAGGAGCCGCGAGGCGTTTCCGCCGTTTACGCGTCAGGAGGACCAGTAAGATGAGTAGCAGGATCATGAAGGGCGCCGTCGCCTCGCTGATCGCAATCGCGATGGCGGGCTGCACGACGACCGGTATCGGGACCGGCCAGGCAGTCGGCCAGAATCTCGGCGCGCAGTTCACCTGGACCGAGAATGGCGGCACCAGGGGCATGATGACCGCTCAGCTGAGCGACGGCACGGTTTACCAAGGCCCGTTCTTCCAGATCACGTCGGAAGGCCGGATGGACTATGACCCGCTGTGGAACGGCTGGGGCGGCGGCTTCGGCTGGGGCCACGGCTGGGGCGGTCACCGCTTCGGCTTCGGCTGGGGCGGTTGGGGCCCGTGGGGTCCGTACGACGACACCTTCACGCAATATAGCGGCCAGGTGCTCGCCAACCTGCAAGGACCGCAGGGCTTCATGCGCTGCCACTTCAGCCTGATGCGTCCGACGGGCGGAATGGCGAGCGGCGGCCTTGGCCAGTGCCAGCTGCCTAGCGGCACGATCATCAACGCCCAGTTCCCGCCCCACCCGAGCAGCTGGTAAGCGAAGCCGCCGAGCATAAGCGAGTGCTTGCCCAAGCAAGCCTCGCTTGTGTCCTAGAGAAGCGCAAAGGCCGGCTGGCGAGGCGTTCGGCGCGACGCGGCGCGGACACATTTCTCTCGAAGCTTCGAGGCGATCATAAGGTCGCCAGCGTTCTGTCCCACACGCCTGCCGCCCGGCTCTCCGTCGCGGCGTCCTTTCGCGTCTGCGCGTAAAGCGACAGCCCTCGATAAAGTAACGCCAGCAGCGACTCTATCCGTACTCTGGTGCCCCTGAGCACATTGCCCTTCGGGCCAAACCGTCGTCCGCTTCGACAGCCGCCGATTGACTCGGTAAAAGCGCCGGATGGCCACTAGATTGCGCGAAGTTGCCGCTGAACCGGATCCTCTCGACGGCATGAGCCTGCCCGGCTGGCTCTACCACGATCCGGAATTCTTTTCCGCCGAGGTCCGGGCCTTCCTTCGCGCCGCGCCGCAGGTGGTTTGTCACGAAAGCGAGATCGCCCTCGCCGGCGAATGGCGCAGCCTCGATTATCTCGGGGAGAGCGTCATCGTCATCCGCGGCGACGACGGCAAGGTTCGGGCGTTCGTCAATGTCTGCCGCCATCGCGGTTCAAGGCTGGTCGACGGCACCGGCGGTTGCGCGCGGGTTCTGACCTGCCCCTATCATGCCTGGAGCTACGCCCGCGATGGGCGGCTCGTCGGCGTTCCCCACCGCAACGAGTATCCGGGTCTGCGCACGGATGAGCTGGGCCTCGTGCCGGTCGCGTTGGAGCGCTGGCACGGCTTCCTGTTCGTGACTCTGGAGCCCGGCGCGCCCGCGGTGGCCGACATGATGGCGCCCTATGAGGAGGAGGTCGCGCCCTACCGGCTCGAGCAATTGCGAGCGATCGGCCGAGTGACGCTCCGTCCCCGTCCTCTCAATTGGAAGACCATCGCCGACAATTATTCCGACCATCTCCATATCCCGGTCGGGCATCCCGGCCTCACCCGCCTGTTCGGCCGCAACTACCGGATCGAGGCTCAGGCGGAGGTTGACCGGATGGAGGGCGACCTCGTCGACCGGGAGTCCGACAACCCGTCCGAGCGGGCCTACCAGCGGCTGCTGCCTGCGGTCGACCACCTGCCGCCCTCGCATCGGCGCAAGTGGCTCTATTACAAGCTCTTCCCCAATGTCGCCTTCGATATCTACCCCGACCAGGTCGACTTCATGCAGTTCCTGCCGGTCAGCGCGACGGAGACCGTGATCCGCGAGATCAGCTATGCGCTCCCCGACGACCGGCGCGAGATGCGGGCCGCGCGCTACCTCAACTGGCGCATCAATCGGCGGGTCAACGCCGAGGACACCGAGCTCATCACCCGGGTCCAGCTCGGCATGCAGTCGCCAAGTTACGTCGCAGGGCCGCTGGGGAAGAGTGAGGTCTGCCTGAGGAGTTTCGCGAGCAAGCTTCGCCGCCTCATTCCGGAAGCGCGGCTGGACTCGTCTCCGGCCCCCGGCTGGAGCCGCTGATCCCGGACCGGCGATTGCCTTTCATATACAGCAGGATCGGAACCCCGCTGGCGAGCAGAGCCAATCCCCATAGCGCCGCCGAAAGGCCCGCGCCCCAGTAGGTCCAGATTGAAAACAGCAGGCCAATTCCGCCGCAAACGCCGAGCGCGCTTCCGCGAAGCTTCTTGCGCGCGACCAGCGTCAGGGCCGCGGCGGTGCACCCGGTGTAGAGTGCGAAAGTCGCGGTCACCGAGATAAGCGTAAGGAAACCGAAAATGCCGGTCAGCGACCGACTGTAATTCATGCCGATGAGCAGGCTTGCGGCAACGGCGGCCAAGACCTGTGCACGGACCGGAGTCCCGAGCCCCGTGGTCTTGCCGAACCAAGCCGGAAACGCGCCATCGCGAGCGAGCTTGAGCGGTACCTCTCCCGAGCAGAGGATCCAGCCGTTGAGGGCTCCCAACGCGCTAATCACCGCAAAGAGGGCGATCGCCGAGCTGGCGACGGGACCGACCAAAGGCTGAACGGCGTCCGCGAAGGGCGACGGCGATGCCGCCGCCGCCTTGGCCGGGAGGAGATAGAGCACCGACCAGGTCGCGGCGAGGTAGATCATGCCGGTTGCGGCGGCTCCGGTCACCGATGCGATCGGGATGTTACGGTGAGGGTTCTTGACCTTGTCGCAAGAGACAGTGGCGGACTCGAAGCCGAGCATGGAGAACATTGCCAGCGCGGCAACGGACGCGACGGAGCCGGTCGAGATCCGAACGTCTGCCTGCGTGGCCGGCGTAGCGCCCCGGCTGAGGTAGGCGGCGGCGACCAGAACCACGGCGACGAGCGGGAGCGCCTTCAGCAGAGTCGTCACGGTTTGCACCCGCCCCGCGTTGCGCGCCCCGGTGGTGTTGACCAGCGTGAACGCCCAGATGATCGCGATTGCCACCATTGGCGCAATCATCGGTGTATTGAGGCTGGGCACGATGTGGCTGAAATTGCTGACGGCCGCGATCCCCAGCGACGCATTTGCCGTCCACATCGACACGAGATAGCTCCACATGACGAGGAACGAGACCTGCCGGCCAAAAGCCTCTTCGACATAGACGAACGGTCCGCCTTCGATGCGCGCGGATAGCAGGGCGAGCGTTGCCGCCAGAACCATCGATCCGGCGATCGTTACCACCCAGCCGTAGATGGCACTCGGTCCGAACGGGGCGAGCAAAGCGGGCAGCAGGAAGATGCCGGAGCCGATCATGTTGCCGACAATGAGAGCGATGCTCATTGGCAGGCCGAGCTGGCGCTCGCTCGCAGCCGGATCGACGTTCATCGGTGGGTCGATAATATCGGCAGGCACCGACCTCGCGGCCATTGAAGTCTCCTGCCTGGCTGCGGCTCTGCAGCGCCGCGGTTAACGCGGTTCAGCTATAGCGGAAACGCTGCGGCTGTCGCGAACGAAAATCCGGACGGCGTTAGGTCCATGCGATAGCTCGTACCGTTGCCGGCTAGCGCCTGATCGCTTCCGCCATCGCGAGGTGCTTGCGCAGCGTCGGCAGGGTCGCCGTGGCAAGGGCCGCCGTCGCCTTATCGCCGGTGCGCGCCTGCTCCTTGAATTCGGCGATGTCCTTCTTGTGGTCGTCGATCATGTAACGCGCCACCTCGCGGTCGAAGTGGGCGCCGCTGAGGCGTTTCAGCCGATAGAGCTCATCGCGCGCCTCTGGCGCCATGGTGGCGCGGATATGCAGATGCTCGCGAGCCGCGACGGCCTGGGCCTTCGGCAGCGCTGCACTATGGTCGCGGTTCAGGGCCGCGCCAAAGTCGCGCACCTGCGCCGACGCGCCATGCGCCTGAATCAGCTTGCCGAGCGTCGACTCCGAATAATCGCCCTCGACCGCATCCTTGAGGAAATGGGCGGATGGGGCGGCGAAGGCCGGCGTGGCGACGAATATGGCTGAGGCGAACAGGATCGTGCGGAGCATCACGGCTCTCCATGCGAGGTGGCGCTGACGGAACCCGTGGCGCTCCGTGCCGGTTCCGAGGGTTGCTTGACCGGTGCCGGTCAAGCGGCCAAGCGGCGGCTCCGACAGCAACAGGGGTAACGATGCGCGCTTTTCTATTTCCCGGACAGGGCAGCCAGGCGGTCGGCATGGGTGCCGCGCTCGCCGATGCGAGCCGGACGGCGCGCGACATCTTTGACGAGGTCGATGAGGCGCTCGGACAGAACCTGTTCCGGCTGATGCGTGACGGGCCTGAGGACGAGCTCAAGCTCACCGAGAATGCCCAACCGGCGATCATGGCACATTCGATCGCCGTTTTTCGCGCGCTGACGCAGGACGGCGGGGTGGACATGGCGAAGGCGGCAAGCTTCGTCGCCGGTCATAGCCTTGGGGAATATTCGGCACTATGCGCGGCTGGCTCGTTCGACCTCGCGACGACGGCCAAGCTGCTGAAGCTGCGCGGCCAGGCGATGCAGCAGGCGGTGCCGGTCGGCCAGGGCGCGATGGCGGCGCTTCTGGGCGCGGACCTCGCGCTTGCTCAGAAGATCGCCGACGCGGCGGCGCAGGACGAGGTCTGCACCGTCGCCAACGACAACGACCCGAGTCAGGTCGTAATATCCGGCGCTAAGGCGGCGATCGATCGGGCGATTGCGATTGCGAAGGACATGGGGGCCAAGCGCGCGGTGCCGCTGCCGGTGTCCGCGCCGTTCCATTGTCCGCTGATGCAGCCGGCGGCCGAGGCGATGCGCGATGCGCTGAGCTATGTCGTAGTCCAGCAGCCCGCGGTGCCGCTGGTCGCCAATGTCACTGCCGAGCCGGTCACCGACCCCGACACGATCCGCGACCAGCTCGTCGATCAGGTTACCGGCATGGTCCGCTGGCGGGAAAGCGTCGCCAACATGGGAAGCGCCGGCGTCGAGGAATTTGTCGAATTGGGCGGCAAGGTGCTCGGCCCCATGGTGAAGCGCATCCTGCCCGACGCCAGGGTCACCAGCCTCCTCACCATCGACGACATCGAAGCTCTGGCGAAGGAGATCGCCTAATGTTCGACCTCAGGGGCATGACGGCGCTGGTCACGGGCGCTTCTGGCGGCCTCGGCAGCGCGATTGCGA
Organism: Sphingomonas sp.; assembly: GCF_019242355.1. GTDB lineage: Bacteria > Pseudomonadota > Alphaproteobacteria > Sphingomonadales > Sphingomonadaceae > Sphingomicrobium. The sequence continues at coordinate 28,478 of NZ_JAFAVR010000271.1, forward strand.
AGGCCTTGGCGGGGCAAGGCGCCCGGCTTGCGGTGAGTGGGAGCAATGTCGACAAGCTGGAGAGCTTCCGCTCCGGCCTGGGCGGCGATCATGTCGCGCTGCCGTGTAATCTCTCCGACGGCGCGGCCGTCGACCAGCTCGTCCCGCAAGCGGTCGAGGCGCTGGGCGGCAAGCTTGACATCCTCGTCAACAACGCCGGCGTGACTCGCGACAATCTCCTGATGCGGATGAAGGATGAGGAGTTCGAGGACGTGATCCGCATCAATCTCGAGGCCGCGTTCCGGCTGATGCGGGCGGCCGCGAAGCCGATGATGAAGGCCCGCTTCGGGCGGATCATCTCGGTGACGTCCGTCGTGGGTGTAACCGGCAATCCCGGGCAGGCCAATTATGTGGCGTCGAAGGCGGGGCTGATCGGCATGACCAAGGCGGTTGCGCAGGAGCTCGCAAGCCGTGGCATCACCGTCAACGCCGTCGCGCCCGGATTCATGACCTCGGCAATGACCGAGGCGCTGAACGAACAGCAGCGAGCGGGCATCCTTTCACGCATTCCGCTCGGCCAGATGGGCAGCGGCGACGATATCGGTGCCGCCTGCGTCTATCTCGCCAGCCGCGAGGCAGGCTACGTCACCGGGCAAACGCTGCACGTGAACGGCGGAATGGCAATGCCGTGATCGCTTCGAGCGGCAGGCGGGCGAAGACTAGTCGCCTCGCCGCCGCAATGCTCGCCCCCGCAATCGCGACGCCGGCGATCACATCGACGAAATAATGACCGCCGTTGACCGGCGTCGCGGCAATGGTGAGCAGGGCCACGAGGCCGCCGCCCCACCGCAGCCACTTGAGGCCGCTCGTCCAGAATGCCCACAAGGTCGTCGCCGCAAGTGCGCCGTGGTAGCTCGGGAAGACGATGATCCCTTGCATCTTGCGCAGGTCGAGGCTTGCAAGGCTGCCGTTCCTCACCGCCAGGAAGTCGCGGACGTCGGCCAGGTCCGCCGACTGCCAGACATGCGCGAAGCCGCTTGGCTTGAGCGCGAGGAAGGTGAAGTTGCCGACCGCCGGAAATAGCGGCGAGAGCAGGATGGCCGTCGTTCCGCTCAGGATCGCGGCGAGGATGAACATGCGAAGCCGATCCAGCCTGCCGCTGAAACCAAGCGCGACGATGACGACGATCGTCTGCGGGATCAGCGTCCCATAGGCGAAGCCATAGGCGGCGACGAGCCAGGCGTGACGGTCGACGAACCGCGCGTAGGCGAGCCAGTCGAGGCCGAGCGCCCGATCCCAACGGTGTAGCGTCGGATCCCACAGTGGCCCTCCATCGCGCGCTAGCAGGTAGGAGAGGACCGCCCCGAGTGCGCTGAAGACCAGTGCCTGGGCGAGGCCGATGCAGCAGGCACTGAACCGGTCGTTGACTCGGACATGTCGATAGAACAGCGCCGCCGAGCCCAGGGCTGCGCAGGCAAACGCGAGATTGGCGAGGCTGACCATCGCGACATGCAGTGGGGAGGTCAGCTCGGCGCCGATCACCGCGACGGCAAGCGCCGTAATCGCCGCCCAGCTGATGCTGTCGTTGCTCATCCGTTCGGGTTGATCCGCGGCCATGGCGCAGGGGTCGCACGAAGCTGTTAATTTTGCACAAAGCACGTGGGGCCAGGTCTTGGACCGCCCGTGCCTTGTTGTCGCGCTCCTTGCACCTATATCGCCCTCCGAAATCAACAATCCGGTCGCCTTTCGGGAGATCGGAGAGGGGCATAGGAAGAGGGACAGAGACACATGGCCAAGGTCATTGGAATCGACTTGGGCACGACCAACAGCTGCGTCGCCGTCATGGAAGCGGGCAAGCCGAAGGTCATCGAGAATGCGGAAGGCGCGCGCACGACGCCGTCAGTCGTCGCCTTTACGAAGGACGGCGAACGCCTGATCGGCCAGCCGGCGAAGCGCCAGGCGGTCACCAACCCCGACAACACCATCTTCGCGGTGAAGCGCCTGATCGGCCGCCGTTTCGACGACCCGATCACCAAGAAGGACACCGAGCTGGTGCCCTACAAGATCGTTCGCGGGAATAATGGCGACGCGTGGGTCGGCGCCGGCGGCAAGGATTATTCGCCGTCGCAGATTTCCGCCTTCATCCTTCAGAAGATGAAGGAAACTGCCGAGGCCTATCTCGGCGAGGGCGTCACCCAGGCGGTGATCACCGTCCCCGCTTACTTCAACGATGCGCAGCGCCAGGCGACCAAGGACGCCGGCCAGATCGCCGGTCTTGAAGTGCTGCGCATCATCAACGAGCCGACCGCGGCCGCGCTCGCCTACGGGCTCGAGAAGGAAGACGGCAAGACGATCGCGGTCTATGACCTTGGCGGCGGCACGTTCGACGTCTCGATCCTCGAGATCGGCGACGGCGTGTTCGAGGTGAAGTCGACCAACGGCGACACCTTCCTCGGCGGCGAGGATTTCGACGCGCGCATCGTCAACTGGCTAGCCGACCGCTTCAAGGCGAAGGAGGGCATCGACCTCCGAACCGACCGCCTTGCCCTGCAGCGGCTCAAGGAGGCCGCCGAAAAGGCGAAGATCGAACTGTCGTCCGCAGCGACGACGGAGATCAACCAGCCGTTCATCACCGCGCGGATGGAGGGTGGCACGACCACTCCGCTCCACCTGGTCGAGACGATCAGCCGCGCCGATCTCGAGAAGCTGGTCGAGGACTTGATCGACCGCACCATGGAGCCGTGCCGCAAGGCGCTAAAGGACGCCGGCGTCGATGCGAAAGACATTGCCGACGTCGTTCTCGTCGGCGGCATGACCCGGATGCCGCGCGTGCGCGAGCGGGTGAAGGAGTTCTTCGGTCGCGATCCGCACACTGGCGTCAACCCGGACGAGGTCGTGGCGATGGGCGCCGCGATCCAGGCCGGCGTGCTGCAGGGCGACGTCAAGGACGTGCTGTTGCTCGACGTCACTCCGCTATCGCTCGGCATCGAGACTTTGGGCGGCGTGTTCACCCGGATGATCGACCGCAACACGACCATTCCAACCAAGAAGAGCCAGGTCTTCTCGACCGCCGAGGACAACCAGAATGCGGTGACCATCCGCGTCTTCCAGGGCGAGCGCGAGATGGCTGCCGACAACAAGGTGCTCGGGCAGTTCGACCTGGTCGGCATTCCCCCCGCGCCGCGCGGCGTGCCGCAGATCGAGGTCACGTTCGACATCGACGCCAACGGCATCGTCAATGTCTCGGCCAAGGACAAGGGTACCGGCAAGGAGCAGCAGATTCGGATCCAGGCCTCGGGCGGTCTCGGCGACGCCGACATCGACAAGATGGTCAAGGAAGCCGAGCAGTTCGCCGAGGACGACAAAAAGCGGCGCGCTGCGGCCGAAGCCAAGAACCAGGCCGAAAGCCTCATCCACTCGACCGAGCGCCAGCTTGCCGAGCATGGCGACAAGGTCAGCGCAGAGGTGAAATCGGAGATCGAGAATGCGATCGCCGAGGCAAAGACCGCCGTCGAAAGCGGCGACGCCGAGCAGATGACGCAGAAGACCAATGCGCTCACGCAGGCGGCGATGAAGCTCGGCCAGGCGATGTACGAGCAGCAGCAGGCGCAGGCCGCGACCGAGGCTCCGGAAGGCGCCGAGCAGGCAGGTGCCGAAACCGGGGAAACCTCTGGCAGCCAGGACGAGGTGGTTGACGCCGAGTTTTCAGAGGTCGACGACGAAGCAGCCAAGGGCTGATGACTTGCGGCGCCGTCACCTCGAAGGGGGCGGCGCCGCACCTTGTGCTGCGTAGGGGCAAGATTCACTGATGGTCGAGCAGGACTATTACGAGCTGCTGGGCGTCGCGCGCGGCGCGGACGACGGCGCCATCAAGGCGGCGTACCGCAAGCTTGCCAAGGAACACCATCCGGATCGCAAGAACGGCTGCAAGGAATCGGAAGCGCATTTCAAGGCGATCAACGAAGCCTATGACGTGCTCAAGGACCCGAACAAGCGCGCCGCTTATGACCGGTTCGGCAAGGCGGCATTTCAAAATGGCGGCGGCGATCCGTTCGGCGAGGCCGGCTTCAACGGTTTCTCCGACATCTTCTCGACCATCTTCGGCGACTTCATGGACCAACGCGGGCAGCAGCAGAATGCCGCCCGCGGCGCCGACCTCCGCTACGATATCCAGCTGACGCTCGAGGAGGCGTTCAACGGGGTCGACAAGGAGATCACGGTCGACGCGTTGGCGCGGTGCGAGGCGTGCGAGGGCCGAGGCTGCACCCGCACCGACAATTGCGCGGCGACTTGCGGCACCTGCCGGGGCATGGGCAAGGTCCGTGCCCAGCAGGGCTTTTTCGTCGTCGAGCGCGGCTGCCCCACCTGCCGCGGCAGCGGCGAAGTTATCAGCGATCCGTGCAGCAATTGCGAAGGGGAAGGGCGCGCTCTCAATCGCCGCCACCTGTCGGTGAAGATCCCGGCCGGCGTCGACGAAGGCACCCGCATCCGCATTGCCGGCGAAGGCGAGGCAGGCGTTCGCGGCGCGTCGAGCGGCGACCTCTACATGTTCGTGCACATGAAGCCGCACCCGATCTATGCCCGCGAAGGCACGAACCTGATCGCCGATTGTCCGGTGACCTTCACGACGGCGGCGCTTGGCGGTTCGATCACCCTCCCGGGCATCGACGGCGACAAGGTCGAGCTCAAGATCCCGTCGGGCATCCAGTCGGGCGAGCAGCTTCGCCACCGCGGTGCCGGCATGACGGTCCTCAACGGCCGCGGGCGCGGGGATGTCGTCGCGCGCATTCTGGTCGAGACTCCGACCCGGCTCAGCAAGGAGCAGAAGAAGCTGCTCGAGGAATTCCGTGAGACGGAGACGGGCGAGGAATGCCCGGCGGCGAAGGGCTTCTTCAGCCGGGTCCGCGACATGTTCGGCGGCTAGAGCCGCTCCAGCTCGATCCCGACCATCTGGGCGAACAGCTCGGCAGCAGCGTGAAGCTCAAGCGACGGCGTCCATGGCGTTCGGCTCTCGCACCGGAAATGGCCCAGGGACCGCCCCTGCCGGGCTAGCGGGACGCATAGGGCTGACCGAACCCCGTTGGCCGCCAGCTCCTGCTGCTCATCCGCGGTAAGGCCGCGCAGCAATGCCCCGGACACCGTCCCGTCGCTCGTGCCGACCGGAAAAACGCCGACCGGCGCCGCCTTCGCGTCGGCGAGCATCGACGGCAGGACGTCGCACCCGGCCGGCTCGGCGAAGGGGCTCCGAGCGCTTTCGGTGCAATGCGTGCCGTCGAGCACGAGGGTCACCCGATCGAAGCCGGTCAGTGCCCGCATGCGCCGTGCGGCATTGTTACAGAGCGCCTCGCGGGTATCGCCGGTCATTCCGTCGAGCAGCCGGCTGACCGCGCCCAACGCATCGCCAAAGCCGTCGTTGCCGCTCGGCAGGAACTCGAGCAGCATGCCGTTGTCCAGCTGCTGGAAGGCGATATCGAAATGCCGCGGCTCATGCGTCAGTCGGGCGCGATAGGCGCGGGCAATGCCATTGCTGCTGCGCTGCCGGGCAAGGCTGTTGCGAAGGTCGTGCAACGGCTGGGCAAGGGTGAAGCTGGACAAGGGCTCGCCGATCAGCCGGGCCGGATATTCACCCAGATAGGCGTGGGCGTTCTCCGAAGCGCGGATAATCAGCCAGTCCGGCGACAGCTCGAGGACGAAGCCGCACGACTGGGTACGCGCCGCGGGCTGAGGCGCGGCTTCAGAGGGCTTCGAGGTGACGGTGCTCGCCATGCGCTGCATCAATCGGCGAAAGCCTCAAGAGTTGCGGTCGAAAACGCGTCCGAAGATCGTATCGACGTGCTTGAGGTGGTAGCCGAGGTCGAACAGCGCATCGAGCCTGTCGCCCGGCAGCTTCGACGTCACCTCGGGGTCTTGCTTCAGCAGGTCGAGCAGCGACAGCTGGCCGTCCGACTGCCACACCTTCATCGCGTTGCGCTGGACGAGGGCGTAGGAATCCTCGCGGCTGAGGCCGGCCTGGGTCAGCGCCAGCAGGACCCGCTGCGAGTGGACTAAGCCGCCCATCCGGTCGAGGTTCTTCTGCATCCGCTCGGGATAGACGACCAGCTTGTCGACGACGCTGGTGAGACGAGCGAGAGCGAAATCGAGCGTGATCGTGGCGTCGGGCCCGATGAAGCGCTCGACCGAGGAGTGGGAGATGTCCCGTTCGTGCCACAGCGCCACATCCTCCATTGCGGGAAGCGCATAGCTCCGCACGATGCGGGCGAGACCGGTAAGGTTCTCCGTCAGGACAGGATTGCGCTTGTGCGGCATCGCCGAGCTGCCCTTCTGGCCGGGCGAGAAATATTCCTCCGCCTCCAGGACCTCAGTCCGCTGCAGGTGGCGGACCTCGATCGCCAGCCGCTCGATCGACGAGGCGATCACGCCCAGCGTCGCAAAGAACATCGCGTGGCGGTCGCGCGGGATGACCTGGGTCGAAGTCGGCTCGGGCGTCAGGCCGAGCTCGGCGGCGACATGCTCTTCGATCGCTGGGGGAACGTTGGCGAAGGTGCCGACCGCGCCCGAGATGGCGCAGGTCGCGACATCGTCACGGGCGCGGACGAGGCGCTCGCGATTGCGCTCGAACTCGGCATAGGCCTGGGCGAGCTTCAACCCGAAGGTCACCGGCTCGGCATGGATGCCGTGGCTTCGGCCGATGGTCGGAGTCAGCTTGTGCTCCAGCGCCCGGCGCTTCAGTGCTTCCAGCAGCTTGTCGAGATCGACGATCAGAAGGTCGGCGGCCTGCTTGAGCTGCACCGCAAGCGCGGTGTCGAGCACGTCGGAGCTGGTCATCCCCTGGTGGATCCAGCGCCGCTCGGGTCCGAGCTTCTCCCCCGCCCAGGTCAGGAAGGCAATCACGTCATGCTTGGTGACGGCTTCGATGGCGTCGATGGCGGGAACATCGATCTCGCCCAGCACGTCGCGGTCGTAGGCGGCGCGGATCTTCGCGGCGTCCTCGGCCGGGATCATGCCGATCTTGCCCATCGCCTCGGCGGCGAACACTTCGATCTGCCACCAGATGCGGAAACGATTTTCGGACGACCAGATGGCCGTCATCTCGGGACGGGAATAGCGGGGGACCATGCGCCGGGCGGCTAGCAGGGAAGGGGCGGGGGTTCAAACCGGCGGCGCGCAAAAGGTCACAAAGTACGTGTCCGATCGGGTTGCGCAATGTTCGGGGCCTCTCGGCGAAGACGCCTCAGGACGGCCGGATGTGTGACCTTCAGAAGGTTGCCCGCACGCACACTGCAAAACGATCACGCCACCCTTAGAGCATAGCGCGCCATCTGTAGGACAGACGTCTGGA
>NZ_JAFAVR010000040.1 GCF_019242355.1 Sphingomonas sp.
CTGGACGTGTTGACGCCGAGCGCTTCGAGCATCTCGGTGGCGAGGATTTCGCGCACCCCGCCTTTCAGGGTGAGGCGGCCGTCGGCGTGGCGGCTGTAGGGCGTCTGGCCCGACCCCTTGGTGCCGAGGTCGAGGAGACGCGCATTCTCGTCGCGGAGCTGCGCGAACAGGAAGCCGCGGCCGTCGCCGATCTCCGGATTGTACACGGGGAACTGATGACCGTGATAACGCAACGCCAGCGGCTGTCGAAGATTGTCGGGCAGCGGTTCGAACCGACAGAAGTGGGCTTGCCAGTCGATCGCGCCAAGTCCGATGCGGCCAGCCCAACGGCCGTTGACGAAACGCTGATGGCACTCGGGAAACTGGGCCGGTTCGACCGGATCGAAGAAATCCGGGCCGAGGAGGAGGATCGCCGGGTCAGGGCGGTAGCCGGCGGTCATCAGGCTCCGGTCAGGGTCTTGAGCTTTGCCGTCGCGTCGCTGTCGGGCTCGTCCGAGGTGATGGTGCCCGTGAACTTGCCGTCCCGATCGAACAGCAAGACGGTCGCGGTGTGATTGATCATCACCATGCCCTTGCCGGCGCCGGGTTCGGGCTTGGCGTAGGTTCCGAACTGCTTCTTCACCGCATCGATCTGCGCCGCCGAGCCGGTCAGGCCGATGATCGGCGAGTTGAACAGTCCGGCGTATTGGCCGACTTCCGTCGGTCCGTCATTGGCCGGGTCGATCGTGACGAACACGATGTTCAGCGCATCGGGTCTTCCCGCCACCGCGCGAAGCTTCACCAGCCGCGACAGGGTCGTCGGGCAGGTGTCGCCGCAGCGGGTGTAGCCGAAGTAGAGCGCGTAGGGCTTGCCCTGCAGGCGGCTGCTCGGGAACGGCTTGCTGTCGGCGCCGACAAGGGTGAACGGGCCGCCGAAACCCGACTGGACCGTCGTGGACTGCGCCTGCGGAACGCTTGGGCTGCGGTGCATCAGGGTCATTGCGGCCATCGCGACGAGGACGAGGCCGACCAGAAACCAGAGAAGAAGGCGGAGGCGGCGGAGGCCCGTACGGGGTGGGATCGAGTCCGATGTCATGCCGTCGCCTCTGCACCAGGGGCAGGAGAAAACAAAGCCGAAGCCGTTGCGGCGGCGGCGCGCGCCGTTAGAGCTTGCGGCATGAAACGGTCGCTGACGCCGAGCCTTGTGCTCGCCCTTGCACTCACCTTCGCCGCACCCGTCGCGGCTCGAGCAGCTCCTCGCGTGACCGCATTCCCGAGCGGGCTGCAGGCGAGCGATGGCCATGTCGCGCTGCAGGTGACGGCGATCACCGATTCGATCCTTCGAGTCCGGGTCGCCACCGGTGGGGTCTTTCCCGAAGATGCCAGCTGGGCGGTCCCGGCATCCGTGCGCGCCGAGCGGGCGGCGGTGCGTGCAACGCCGGACGGTTTCGCCACGGCCGCTCTCCAGGTCCACATCGACCCGTCGACGCTTCGGCTGACGGTGACCGACGCATCCGGCAAGCTGTTGATCGGCGACGCGCCGCTGCCGATCAGCGTCGAGGGCCAGCGCTTCACGCTTCGCAAGGCGTTGCCCACCGGCCAGCATATCTTCGGGATGGGCGACAAGACCGGCAATTTCGACCGGCGCGGCGAGAGCTTCGTCGACTGGAACACGGACGCCTGGGGTTTCCAGCGCGACACCGATCCCATCTACAAATCGATCCCATTCTACATCGCCAGCGGAGCGGCGGGCGGCGCCTACGGCCTGTTCCTCGACAATACATGGCGCAGCTGGTTCGACTTCGGCCACCGCGATCCGGGCATGATCGAGATCGGCGCCGACGGCGGGCCGATCGACTATTACCTGATCGCCGGACCCGGCGTCCGCGATGTCGTCCGTCGCTACACCGACCTCACCGGCAAGGCGCCGATGCCCCCAAAGTGGGCGCTCGGCTATCAGCAGTCGCGCTACAGCTACATGAGCGCCAATGAGGTGCGGTCGATCGCCGCCCGGCTGCGCAGCGACCGCATTCCTGCGGACGTTATCTGGCTCGATATCGACTACCAGGATCGCAACCGGCCGTTCACGACGAACGCCAAGGCCTTTCCCGACCTCAGGGGTCTTGCCCGCGGCCTTGGCGCCGAGGGCATCAAGCTGGTCGCGATTACCGACCTGCACGTCGCCTATGCACCCAAGCAGGGTTACGCTCCCTATGACAGCGGCGCCGCCAGCGACGAGTTCCTCAAGAACCCCGACGGCAGCACCTATGTCGCGCCGGTCTGGCCGGGCCCGTCGGTGTTTCCCGACTTCACTCGCGCTTCGACCCGCGCATGGTGGGGAACCTTGTTCAAGACCTTAACGGATGACGGCATCGCCGGCTTCTGGAACGACATGAACGAGCCGGCGATCTTTGACACGCCGACCAAGACCATGCCGCTTGGCACGATCCATCGGATCGAAGGCGACGGCTTCGCGCCGCGCAGCGCGACCCATGCCGAGATCCACAATGTCTACGGGATGGAGAACGGCCGGGCGACGCACGACGGGCTGTTGACCCTGAGGCCGAACGTGCGGCCGTTCGTCATGACCCGCGCCAGCTATGCCGGCGGGCAGCGTTACGCGGTCACCTGGACCGGGGACAACAACTCGAGCTGGGACCATTTGAAGCTTGCCGTGCAGCAGTTGCTGAGCCTCGGCCTGTCGGGTTTCTCCTGGGCGGGTGCCGACATTCCCGGGTTCACTGGCGGCGCAAGCCCGGAGCTGGCGACCCGCTGGTTCGAGATCGGCGCGTTCACGCCGGTCTATCGCGGGCATTCGGCGAAGGACACGCCGCGCGCCGAGCCGTGGGTCGACGGCTCCGCGCATCTGGCAATCCGGAGGCGATTCATCGAGGCGCGCTACCGGCTGATGCCCTATCTCTACGCGGTCGCGGACGAAAGCGCACGGACCGGCGATCCGTTCATGCGTCCCACCTTCTACGATTACCCGCAGATGCAGAGTGTCGCGTGCGATCAGTCGATGGCGTTCACGGTCGGAAGCGACCTGCTCGTCGCCGCGTCACCGAAGCCGGACTCGCCCGAGCCCTACGACATCTGCCTACCGGGCAAGGGGTGGTACGATTACTGGACGGGCGCGCAGCTGACGGCCGACAAGACGAGCGAGACACCGCGGCTCGACCGCCTGCCGGTATTCGTCCGCCCCGGCGCGATCCTGCCGCGCCAGGCACTGGTGCAGAGCACTTCGGAGACGCCGACAGGGCCGCTGCAGCTCGACGTCTATCCGGGCACGGATTGCCGCGGCGAGCTTTACCTCGACGACGGTATCAGCGTGAGTGGGCCGAGCCTTCGCCAGACGATCGGCTGCACTGCCACGCCGCGCGGCGTCACTCTCCAGTTCGGTGCGCGCCAGGGCTCGTTCCGGCCGTGGTGGAAGCAGATCGCGGTGACGGTGCACGGCGGCCGGCCCGCGCACATCGTCATCGCCGACCAGCCCGGCCCGGCGACGGTTGCCATCCATGACCAGCAATCATTGGGACCATCGCAGTGCCAAATCATCGCCAAGAACGCCAAATCGATTATAGATAAGTATGATCGCGACCATGATGGTCGCCTGAACAAGATTGAAATGCAGGCGATGGCCGCGCGTTTGGACGCTTCGGCTGAACGCATAAACCGTGCCTACAACGCGGTTGGGGGCGACGACGGCCTTCGCTTGCTTGAGCAACGAGACGTAAATCATGATGGCTTTGTTGATTTGCGGGAATTCGCGGTTGTGCCCGATTTCCGTGTAGGGACGTGGAAGTCATGCCTTTGAGGATTTGCCAACAGGCACTTTCTGCTCACTTAAATAACAGCCTCCCGCAACATGGTACCTGATCGGCCCTCCCGGCTGCGGCTGCTGCTGTTCGCCTTCGGGGACTTCGCCTTCAATCTCTACTGGCAGAGCGTCATGCTCTTCCTGCTGTTCTATTATACCGACGCGCTCGGCATCTCGATCGGGATCGCCGCGACAACTTACATGGTCGCATCGATCTGGGACGGCTGCGCCAATTTTGCGGCCGGGGCTCTCCTCGACCGGCTCGGCCACCGGGTGCGCTATGGGGCGCTGCTCGCCGCGGGCTCCGTGCCGCTCGGGCTGACCTTCATTCTTGCCTACATGCCACCGGCGGCGGCCGGCGAGTGGATGGTCGCAAGCATCTTCGCCGCGCATCTGTTGTTCCGGACCGCCTATGCCGGGGTCAACGTCCCCTATCTGGCAATGACCGCCCGCATCAGCTCGGACGACCGTGACCGCGCCTTCGTCGCCGGGCTGCGGATGCTGTTCGGTACCTCAGCCGCGGTGACGGTCGCATTGGCGACGGTGCCTCTCGGCAGCTGGCTTTCAGGGGGACGGGTCGCCGACGCCTATTTCGCCGCGGCGGTCGTCTTCGCCTGCGTCGGTGCAGTCATCCTGGTCGTGGTGGGTGCAACCTATCGCGATCAATCCGGACCCCACCGCCCGCCCGCGCAAAGCCTCGCCGCGGCACTGCTCAGCCTCGCCCGAAATCGCGGTTTCGTGACCCTCAACGCCGCGATGATGGCGATGGTCGTCGCCAACACCGCGCTCAACAAATCGACGCTCTATTATTTCAAATATGTTCTTGGCGACGCCACTGCCGGGCAGCTCGCGCTTGGGGCAATCGGGCTGGTCGGAGCCATCGCAATCCCGCTGTGGATGCTGATCGCAAGGGTGACGGGACTTCGCGCACTGTGGATGATCGCGGCGGGCCTTGGCATGGCCGGCCTCGCGCTGTTCGTGGTCTTCCGCTTCGACCAGCCGCGCACGATGCAAGCCTTCCTGGTCGGGATGCAGGTCGCGAGCATCGGCCTCAACTTTGTCTTCTGGGCGATGCTGCCCAACACGATCGAATATGGCGAGGACGCGACAGGTGTTCACGTCGAAGGGACCGTGTTCGGACTGGCCGCGCTGCTCCAGAGGATCGCGATCGGGCTTGCGACCGCAATCCTGGGCTGGAGCTTCGACAGCGTGGGCTACGTCGCCAACGCACGGCAGAGCGCGGCAACGCTGGCGGGAATGCGCGCGACGATCGCCATCGTGCCGCTGACGTTCCTTGCGCTGTCCTGCGTGGCGATGATCCTGAAC
>NZ_JAFAVR010000268.1 GCF_019242355.1 Sphingomonas sp.
CGCGAGCATGCAGATCGACAGGAAGACCAATGCCGCGATCAGGACCTGCTTGCGGCCGACTAGGTCGGCCTCGAAACTCAGCGCAAGCGAAACAATGGTGATGTCGTGCAGGCCGGCGCCAAACACCGGACCGAGCTCGGCCTTCTGTATGCCCCAGTCCCTGACGAGGGCCGGAGCAATGTACCCCATGGCCTGCACGTCGAACCCGTCGACGACCATGCATAGGGCGCAGAGCGCCACGACCAGCACCTGCGTCGGTCCGAGGCGGGCACGGTCGATCAGATCGGAGACGTTCAGCACGGAGTCCTTCCTTCGTGACTTCTTCGGCGATCCTCAGCTTGCCGGTCTGCGACCGCGCTGCTCGGGAACAGTCAGGCGTGGGGTGGCAACCAAGTCAGGCAGCGGCCTGGCTGGCGGCCTCGTAGGCAGCGATGAACCGCGGATCCCGCTCACGCAGCGCGTCGTGGCTGACACGGCCGGTGCGGCGCATGTAGTCGTAGGCGAACATGACGGGGTCCAGGTGCATCTTCCGCGAGACGTTCTCGTACCAGTCGAGGCTCTTGTCCGCGGCGCTCTGGAAGTTTGACGTCGCCGGCCTGCGGACGGCCTCGTAGTACCGGAAGGCGGCCGCCACGTCGTTCCCGTTCTGGACCAGACCATCGTGCAGCGCGATCGCGTCCTGCAGCGCCATGCGCGTTCCCGACCCCAGCGAAAAGTGCACGGAACGGCAGGCGTCACCTAACAAAACGATGTTCCTGTGCGTCCAATTCTCGTTGCGCACGATGCTGGCCTGGAACCACGGCGACCGGTTCGACAGGAGCTCGTTGCTGCCGAGCTCGGGGCGGAACACCTCCCCGCAGAAATGGCGACTCTCCTCTTCGGACTTGCGGTCCAGCCCGGCGCGCTGCCACGTCTCGGGATCGACCTCGACCAGGAACGTGCTGAGGTCCCGGCTATACTGGTAGGAATGCGCGATGAAGATGCCGTGCTGCGTCTCGCGGAAGATCAGCGATACGGGGTGGAAGAGCTGGTGCGTCCCGTACCAGGCGAACTTGTTTCGGCGCTGCTCGACGGAGGGCCGGAATGCCTCCGCGTACAGGCTGCGGACGTGGCTGTTGGCGCCGTCGGCGGCGACGATGATGTCGGCGCCGGAGAGGGCCGACAGGTCCGTGATGCGCTGCTCGAAGCACAGGTCCACGCCGATCCGGCGGCAAGCGCCCTGCAGAATGTTCAGCAGGTCGATCCGCGCCGTCCGGGAGAAGTGGTTGTTGCCAAGCTGGACGTGGACGCCCTTGTGAACGACCTCCATGTAGTCGCAGCGCTCGTGACGCGCGGTGAACTCTTTGTAGAACTCCTCGTCGGCCTCGCGCAGGAAGGATAGCGCGATGTCCGAGAACACCACCCCCCAGCCGTAGGTCGCGCCGGCCGCATTCTGCTCGTACACGGTGAGGTGGTGGCTGGGGTCGTGCTTCTTCATGAGGTAGGCGAAGTAGAGACCGCCAGGTCCGCCGCCGATCACTGCAATCTTCATCGTCGTTCCCCGATTTGCATGGTGGCCAAGCTTGCCGATCATCTCTGCTGTCAGCCGTCCGCGTGGGCGGCCGCGACCGCGAGTTCGCCGGTCACGGGCGCGGGATCACGCTCGCCAGGATAGCGGCCGGAGAGTAGCGCGCCGGCCTTGGGCAAGACGGCTTCGAGCGCGAGCTTGTCGAGCATCCGGCGGGTGGTGCAGACCGAAGTCGACGTGACCGGGAGCCCGAGCCGGTCTTCCACGGCCTGGATCGACGGCAGCGACTGCATCTGGACGCAGGCGGACAGCACGACGGCGTCCGCGTTTGCGGTGTTCAGCCGCTTCACGTCCTCCAGCAGCAGCGCCGGGTCGCGCCGGCCGACTTCGAGGTTGTCGGGGATCTCGAACGAGACCGCGTCGATTACCTCGATGCCCTCGTTTTCGATGTATTTCACGACCAGGTCGGTGAGCGCACACACGTAGGGCGCCAGCAGTGAGACCTTCTTGGCGCCCATGATCTTCAGCCCTTCGACCAGCGCGCCTGCCGAGGTCATGACCGGAGCGTCGCAATGGTTCTCTCGGGCGATGCGCGTCAGCTCGTTCTCGACCTCGCGGTGGTAGCCGAGACCCATCGCCATGATCGCGACCAGGCAGGCGGTGCTCATGACGTCGACGCGGGCGTCGGCCAGTTCGGCGGCGCAGCGGAGGCCTTCGCGGTTCATCGCCTCCAGCTCCTCCCGCGTCACCTTGTGCATCCGCATCCGGCTCGAGTGGAACGTGAACCGCTCGGGACGGATGGCCTCCCGCGCGCGGAGCGTCGCCGGGATCTCGGTCTCCATCGTCGTGTTCGAGCTCGGCACGATCTGGCCGATGCGGTAAGTGCTCTGACCCATGCGTTCCTCCTTCTTCCGATAGCAGCTAGGTTGCCGCAGGCACGGCGCGGCACGTGTCTCGGTGCCGCTCCAAGGCGGTCCGGAACGGGACCGGGATGTCGACTGCGCGGCGCTCGTCTCGGGCTATGCACACGGGTGTAAGCATGGCGCGGAACACATCCTCGCCGACCGTGGCCATGCGACCCATAACCTCCAGTACGTAAGTACGGGAACGGATTTCGTGAACCGATACGGTCATTTCGAACACCTCGTCCGGCCAGAGCGCCCGGCGGAAGTCGAACTCCAGGGCGCGCGTCGGAGTCCGAAAGCCGTGCGCCCGCTTGAAGTCAGCCGACCGGGCGCCGAGCAGGTGGTTGTAGAACAGGTTCGCTGCCGAGATGACGTACTCGCCGAACGTGACCGTGTAGACGACACCTGCCGGGTCGCAGTCACCCCATTTGACCGTGCGCCGGACGATGAAGGGAGCCTCGCTCACCACGCTCTCGGTGGCGGTCATTGCTGCACGCCTTCGAGGCGGGATCGCTCGCTTTCCTCACGCCTCAGCATGTCGGCGACCATCGCTCGCAGCGCCGGCTTGTCGAGCTTGCCGACGCGCGTCACTGGGAAGGAGTCGACGACCTCGATCCGCTCGGGGCACTTGAACTTCGCCAGCCCCTGCTCCACCAGGAACCGAACCAACTCGGGCAGCGTGGGAGCGTCCTGCCCGGGTCGCAGGACCAGGAAGACGCAGCCCTTTTCGCCATAGATCGGGTCCGGCATGGCGACGAGCTTGGCGTCCGAAACGGCGGGATGCTGGCTGACGAAGGCTTCTACCTCCTCGCAGCCGATCTTCTCGCCGCCGCGGTTGATGTTGTCCCGTAGCCGGCCTCGGAAGGCGTAGTACGTGCGGCCCTCGATGACTTCGGCGACCATCATGTCGCCGGTGCGAAAGAAGCCGTCCGAGGTGAAGGCCGTCGCGTTCGCCTCCGGTGCGCCGAAGTAGCCACGCAAGCTGGACGGGCCGCGAAAGCAGAGCTCTCCCATCTCGCCCGGTTCCACTGGCGTTTCCGAGGCGGGATCGAGCAAGCGGATCTCGTCCAGCGGACAGCCCGAGGCGCCCTGCGTATAGTGGCGGGCCGCAGCCGGCGCCTCAGGCGGGTTGCAGAGCAGCAGCCCCTCCGTCGTGCCGTAGAGGTTGGCGCAGGGCACACGAATATGCGCCTCTAGGCTGTCCGCGCGGCTCATGGTCGCGAACAGGCGGAGGGAGGAGAGGTCGTGGTCTTTCGTGCCCTCGTAGGCGATGATCTGTGGCGAGACCGGCCCAATCGAGATTGCGTGGGTCACCCGCTGCTCCTCGATCAACTCCAGCATGCGGCGGATGTCGACCTTCGGCATCAGGACCGTCGTCATGCCGGTGAGGACGACGGAGATCAGCGCATAGAGCTGGCCGGCATTGTGGATGATCGGCAGGGTCCAGATCAGCTTGCTGTCCGGCGTCATGCCGTATTGCCGTAAGCAGGCTTTGGTGTGGCCGAGATACTCGGCGTGGAAGCGGGGGATGATCTTAGGGATCCCGGTCGTTCCACCGGAAAGCTGGAAGCTCAACACGTCCCCCGAGCCGATCTGCACATCGCGCAGCCGTGCGCGGGCGACATCGAGCGGCGTACGCGCGATGAGCTCTTCCATCGCCTGACTTGCGCGCGCCTGCCGGGCTCGGGCGATGACCAGCAATTCGAGGCTGTCGTGTGCGCCGATCATCGCCTCGGCGAAGGCGACGAGGTCGAAGCTGCCAGGGTCACCCTGGACGAAGTAGCCGCGCGCCTGCGACAGCTTGACGAGCTGGTTGATCTCGACTTCGCGGTATTGTGGGACCGCGCAGACGGGCACCAGCCCGATTTTGTAGCTGGCGAGGAGCGCGATCACTGTCTCGATCGTGGTGCCCATCTGGAAAATTGCCCGGTCACCAGGCCGAAAGCCGATATCCAGAAGGGCGGCGCCCAGCCGATCCGTCTGCTCGTTCAGTTCGCTGAACGTTACAGTCCGCTCGTCGCTGACGAACGCATTCTTACCCGGAAAGCGCTCGGTGGTCGTCGCCAGCGCCTGGCCGACGGTCATGTCGATCCAACCACCGTCGCGGACGTAGTTGGCGGCGAGCTCGGGATCGCAATACGTCACGCCCTCGATGGGGTGCAGGATGCCGGGCACGAGACTGTTCCCTCCGTTAGGGGTTTTGGACGCTAAAGCAGTGGTCAGTTCGGAAATTTTTCGCCGAGCCAGCCCCGGATCGTCCGTCCGGCGATGTACCGACCCGGCTCCTCCTCCGCCTCGAGAGCACGGCCGTGGTGGTCGCCGCGGATGCGGACATGCCGTTTGTCCGGGGTGCCGATGCTCTCGTAGATGTCACGCAGCGTCGCCGGGAAGGTGGATACGTCGCCCGTGTATTCGACGAGCAGGGCCGGGACCTGGATCGAGGGTGCCGTCTTATGCAGGGCCGCATTCGAGGACAGGCCAGACCAAGTCGAAAGCCAGGCTTCGGGGGTGCAGAACCGAGCGAACCCGACGGCGCCGTAGTTCGACGTCAATGGGTCGCGACCCCAGAGCGTGCCGTATTTGCGGTCGGATGGATCAATCGACAGGTCGAAGCAGCGCGGATCGGCGTCTGTGCGCCAAACGGACATTACCCCGGTGTATGCGCCCTGTCGGCGGAGATCCGCATTACCCGTCTCCTTGCCCTTCCGCCGAGCATGGAGCCGCCGCTCGATCATGCTCCGCGCCACCTCGTCCAGGCGGCCCACACGCGCACGCTGGGCTGCGCGATACCGCTCGAGGAAGTCGGGCGCGTACTGCGAAGTCGCTGGTGGCTCGGAGAAGCCGTTGACCGGGTTCAGCGGGTCGAGGCTGGGATCGACCGACAACGGATCGGCCTCGTCAACGACGGAGGGATCGATGCAGCCCATCAGCAGCATGCCTTGGCCGGGATGCGGCGCGACCAGTACCATGCCGTCGATAGCGGGCATGGCGAGTTGGGCCAGCCGCGTCGGGCGGCCGCCCGGAGTCTTGGCGATCCGCTCCACCGAAGGCAGCGACGCTTGCTGATTGTAGAAGCAGTAGAGGCTGGCGCCGCCGGAATTGCCGAGCAGCACGACATTGCGGAAGTTGCCCTGCTCGCGCAGGAAGTTCAGGCCGGCTGCCACGTCGAACAGGGCCGTCTCGTGCTCGAGACGGAGGTCGTTGCCGACTGAGCGCGGTGATTGCGACCATGCGGCGCAGCCCGCGGCGAGCACGTCCGGTACGAGGTAATGGCAGGCCATGAACTCGCGCGGATGCATCACGCAGACAACGGTATCGGCCGCCTTGCCGGGAGGCAGGTACAGCGACCCGGTGGTCGCAGCCCCATCGGCCGTCCGAAGCACGACGTTGCGGGTAACCGTCCCGGCCGGCACGTCGCGCGGGCTCCAGTCGGTGTTGAGGAAGCCGGCTGTCGCCTCTGACTGCGCCGCCTCGGCGCGCGGACGCGCGTCTCCGGTGAGCGTGCTGCTCATAAAAATCCCTCCCTACCGGGTTGAAGCCCGGCGCTGATGTTCGGCTGGGCGGCTGCGTGCAGCCCCCGGATGTTGGTGCTATTCCGACGAGGCGGTCCCGTTTGGCCACGGACCGATCCAGAACTGGTCCTTGTCGATCACCAACTCCTTGCCGTCGTAGCCGGCGGTGAAGGCGCCGAACCACAAAGCTTCCGTCAGTCCGGTGTCGGCGCGCTTGATGCGGAGCTGTCCTTCGGTGGACACGCGGTAGTAGCCGGCTGCAGGGCCAACCACGTTGAACTCACCGTTCTTGAGTGCGACGTCGACCAGCGGCTTGAACTCGGGGACGTCAAGAACATAAAGGCTGGGCATTGCGTTTCCTCCCTCGATCTCAGGCCGCGTGCGACGCTTCGTCCATCCGGGCCTGGACGAGTTCCGCCTTGCGCTTCCACATGGCGTCGATGGAGTTCCAGCTGCCCGCCGTCTCGAGTTCCATGGCCGCCTGCACAGTCAGCGCGGCATCGGATGCGTCGATCCGGTCCAGCTTGCGCAAAGGCAAGGTGATCTCGATCGGGTAGAAGTTGGGGTCACGGAAGTAGATCGATTCGATCGTCTCGTGCCGAACCTCGTCGCTAACCTGCACGCCGAAGGAGCGCAGCCGCTCCTTCCAGGCTGCCAGGTCCTCCGGGGTCTCCACGGCCCAGGCTGTGTGGTTCGCCATAGACATGTAGCCGCGCGGCACCTTCAGGTTCTCCGGCTGCTCGGTGCCGATGTAGTAGAAGAAGGCGATCGAGCTGCCGTTGCCGCTGTCGAAAAAGATGTGCAGGAAGTCGGCGTGCTGCTCCTTCTCGCGCCCCCAGCCCTTGGCCGTGATCGCGTGGATGAGAGGCAATCCCATCACGTCGCGGTAGAACTCGACCGTCTCTTTCAGCTTCCAAGTCGGGTGCGCCGTGTGGTCGACGCCGGCAAGCCTGGGCGAGAGCGGGGTCAGTTTCGGGGTAACCATCGGCGCATCCCTCCGTCTTACGTGTTCGTCAGGTATTTATACATCTGTGTCAGGGTTGTCAACGCTGGTGTAGAATTTTTGTCGCTTTTGTGAGGATGCTGCGTTCGGACGACATGAGACAGCAACCGAGATGGGAAATTCAGAGGTGAAGAGCGCGCGCGAGGGGGATGTAAGCGGCGAGTCCGTTCGGAAATCAGGAACGGACGAGCCGCGCCGGTCAGCGTCCAAGAACGGGATGAAGGAGCCGATCGTAGCGGCTGCTGCAGCGCTCTTCCGGGAGCGGGGCTTTGCGGCGACCAGCATGCAGGAGATCGCCGACGCCGTTGGTCTTACGCGGCCAGCGTTATACTATCATTTCCGCAATAAAGAGGAAATTCTCGAAAGCCTTGTCGAAGAGATCACGCTGAAGAGCATCCGCAAGACGCTGCTGATCGATGCCGCGCATTCGACGGACCCGGGTGAGAAGCTGCGGACCATCGTGACCGCTTACGCGCTCTGGATCCTGCGGCACCCCCAGCATTTCGCCGTGTTGAGTCGCGACGAGCAGGACCTTCCGCAGCGTGCCCGAGACATTCAGCGCCAAGGAAGGCGCGAACTGCTGCAAGCCTTCTCGCATGTGATCCGCGCCGGGATCGACGCGGGTCGGTTCCGTGTCGTGGACCCGACCGTGACAACTCTCTCGATCTTTGGAATGTGCAACTGGACCATACAGTGGTTCAAACCCGAGGGCCGGTTAAGTGAGGAACAGGTGGCGAAGGACATCGCGGATCTGGCCGTGTCGATGATCCAGCGACCTTTGTTGAGCAAGGAAGCTACCCACGACGATGTCCGGTCCTGGCTGGCGGTTCTGAAGGACGACATCTCTCACTTAGAGCACTCGCTGCTCAGGACCGCTAAATCCGGCTGAGCCTCGCGAACGCGGACCGATACCTTCCGAAGGATCGAGTTACTGTGAATGATAACGTCCTGCATCACGGTGGCTCCATGCGTTGCGTATGTCTGCAACTTTCGGAACATCCCGGGCGTCCCTGATACAGGGTCTGCCAGCGCCGACCTGGTGCGACCGTTGGGTGGATGACGCGGCACGACGCAGTAGACCTTCGTCGGCGTTGAAGTTGGCGGCTTGTTCGAATGATTGCGTCATGTCAGGCGCAGCACGGCGGAGCTTTGCTGGTGAGCGGTTCTGCGGCTGTATTCGGGACCCAACAAGTGCGACCGGGCCCTACGGCATGTAGCTGCCCCCGCCGACGTCGACTGTCGCGCCGGTCAGGTAGGCTGCCGCATCCGATGCAAGGAAGTTCACGACTTCCGCCACATCTTCCGGCTCGCCCAAGCGGCCCAGCGGGATCCGGGCAAGGAAGGCTTCGTTCAGGCCGGGTGCGGCGCCGGCGACCATGTCGCTCCGGATCCGCCCGGGAGCGACGCTGTTGACGGTGACGCCGTATGGCCCGAGCTCGGCGGCCAGGTTGCGGGCGAACCCGATCAAGCCGGCCTTTGAGGCCCCGTAGTAGGCGCCGGTGATGCTGCTCGGCATGCGTGCGGCCTGGCTCGTCACCATCACGATCCGACCCCAGCCACGCCGCTTGAGCACGGGGATCGCGGCGCGGGAGAGCAGGAACGGGCCGGTCAGGTTGACGTCCAGCACACGGCGCCATTCCTCGAGAGGCGTGTCCTCGACCATGCGCTTGCGGCCGTTCACCTTCGGCGAGATTCCGGCGTTGTTCACCAGCACGCCTAAGTTGGGCCACCACTCACCAAGCATCTCCGGCAGCGCGCCCACTGCCGCCTCGTCGGCGACGTCCAGGCGAATGGCCCGTGTCCGCTGCCCGTCCGCGGCGATTGAGGCCGCCGTCTCGCCGACGAGGTCGAGCACATCCGCGAGCACGACCGGATGCCCGGCCGAAGCCAGCCGCCGGGCGATCGCGGCGCCGAGGCCACGCGCCGCGCCGGTCACGAGGGCCACACGGTCAGCATTACTCATGGCCGGAAGATAGCCACTTTCTAACCAAAGGGCACTCCTCCCGGCTGAGTGGCCGGCCGGTCTGGTCAGCGCGATGGCTGCGGATCACGCGCGCGACGGCAGTCAGTCCCAGGGATGTCGAGCCTCCACTCGGGCCTTAGTCCCGATCCATTGCATGCAGGAGGCGGCGGTGCTGGCGGCGAGGTAGAGGCCGGGCTGCGCGGCATCGACGCCGGTGACGAAGTCGCGCTTCATGGCTTCGAGCTGGAGAGCGGATTGGGCGAGGTCGGCTTTCGCGGCTTGCAGGGCGATTTCGAATTGGCGGTCGTCTAGACGGAAGAGGAGTCGCCCTGATGGACGAGCTGGCCTTCATGGACGGGAACGTCGGACGCGGATGTGGCGCGGAGCGCGTCATCTTGGAGAAGACGCCTTCGAACAGGTTGGCATCGGGCGGCTCCAGAGAGCGTTTGCAAAAGCGCCCCTGCAAGAGTGTCGTTTGCTGCAAACGGTGTCGCTGTGAAGTTTTGCTTCAGGCTGCATGCGGAATTAGGCCCCTGCCTGCAAGCGTCTCGGTGACATAGAGTGCGAATGCCCACGACCTAACGCCATCTGATTGGAGGTCCGATCGAGCAATCAAGAGACGTTCTGTCCTCCTCGGGATGAGCGCGGCGCCCTGCCGGGCCAAGCCGCCGACGTTGGGACCTGCGTCGACCCCGCTCTGCGCGGCTACGACGGTTCGTCCGCGGCCGCTGACAACGACGCCCACATTATCGAGCAAGTCGGTGGCAGACATGACGGGAGCTCCATGACGACATCGCGGCGAGTGTGCGACTTGGTTGGCCCTAACTGGTGCAGTGTCGCCGTCCGTGCCCTCAGCCCGTCGCGACCGCGCACTTAGGTCATCGCCTCCCTGCTGCCATTGACCCGTCCGGATCAACGTAGGCTAACCATCTTCCGTAGGAGCGCGTTAATGAAACGACTTGAGAGTAAAGTTGCATTGGTCACTGGCGCTGCGGGCGGTATCGGTGGAGCGACAGCAAAATACATAGCGCAAGAAGGTGCGTGCGTAGTAGTCGCCGACATTCATGATGACGCTGGCGAAGCAGTCGCCGCAGAAATAACTCGCGACGGAGGTAATGCTTTCTTCGTCCATTTAGATGTAACCCGAGAAGAAGAATGGGCCGCCGCTATAGGGGCGGCTGTCAGTCGCTATGGAGGTCTCGATGTGCTCGTCAACAACGCCGGTCTCTACTTAGCTAAGGGATGCGAAGAAGCGTCCCTTTTGGATTGGCAGAATATTTGCTCAGTCAATCTCACGGGAACCGTGATAGGTACCAAGCTTGCGCTCGCTGCGCTGCGAGAGCGAGCAAAGACCAGCCCTCAAGGTAGCGTAATTATAAACATGTCTTCGATAGCGGGCCTCAGAGGCTCGTCCATAGATCCTTTATACTCAATGACCAAAGGCGGAATCACAACGTTTACCAAGTCTATAGCAATTGAGTTCGGCAATAAGGGGTATCGCATCAGGGTCAATTCTGTGCATCCCCATGCCGTGGAAACGGAGATGGCCATGCAGTATCGCAGGACCGGCACGGATGATCCAGCGGCCGTTGAGACAGCTCGGCAGGCCATCGCGACGTCGCTTCCGATTAAGCGTGTCGCGACACCGGTAGACATCGCGGCGGCGGTGGTATTCCTAGCCTCGGACGAAGCGGGGTTCATGACCGGGTCAAGCTTGGTCATCGATGGCGGCGCGACCGCTTAGTCGCGGGACCAACACCCCTCCGTGGAGTGTGCTCGCGTGACCTGGTCCGTCCATCAAATGGCCGGGAACCGCAGTAAGCCCTCCTGGAGGACCGTTGCGATCAGAACACCTTCAGACCCATAGATGCTGCCACGAGCGAGGCCAAGGGCGTTCTGTGAACTCGGACTGTCCTGCGAATACAACAGCCAATTGTCAAGCGGGCAAGGGCGGTGGAACCACATCACATGGCTGATGCTGCTCGACTGGACACCAGGATTTGTTAGCGCGCCTCCGTGAGCGAACGTTGCCACCCCGAGTAGGGTGATGTCGCTCATGAAGGCCAAAACTGCCGCATTTCGCACACGATCCAATGGCAGCGTAGATTTTGGTCGCATCCACACCTGCTGGACCGGCCTGCGCGGGGCTTGGCTTACGTAGTGACCAAGG
>NZ_JAFAVR010000025.1 GCF_019242355.1 Sphingomonas sp.
GCTCAATCGTCGCCTTCATCGCCCGTTCGCCCCATCAGACACGCTGTCGGATCACTATAGCGAGCCTTCACGCGCGGTGAAGTGGCTGTTTGCGCCGATCGGGCGGGGCGTCCCTACTTTGCTGGCGTGCCCTGGCTCGTGGGCGCGGGCGGCATCAGCACGGCGTCGATCTGGTGCACGACGCCGTTCGAGAATTGCTGGTCCGCCTTAGTGATGTGAGCAGCGTTCCCTGAGCCGTCGGTCAGGGTGATCGCATCGCCCTCCTTCGACGCGGTCAGGGTCTGGCCGCTGACCGTCATGATGACCGCCTTGCCGTGCGCATTGTCGATGGTCTTGCCGATGTCGGCGGCAAGCACCGTGCCCGGCAGGATCAGGTAGGTGAGCATGCTCGTGATCTTGGCCCGTTGCTGCGGGTCGGCATTATTGCCGATGGTGCCCGGCGGCAGCTTGGCGAAGGCCGCGTCATCAGGAACGAGGACGGTATAGGGCCCCGGCCCGGCAAGCGTCTTGTCGATCCCGGCGGCCTTGGCCGCTGCCATGAACTG
Organism: Sphingomonas sp.; assembly: GCF_019242355.1. Classification (GTDB taxonomy): domain Bacteria; phylum Pseudomonadota; class Alphaproteobacteria; order Sphingomonadales; family Sphingomonadaceae; genus Sphingomicrobium. The sequence continues at coordinate 546 of NZ_JAFAVR010000025.1, forward strand.
GCCGTTGGCCGGGAGGCCGGCCGCGATCGTCTGGCCGCCAGCAGCCTTCGTCGCCGCCGGGGTCTGGCCGCTGGCATCGTTGCCGCCGCCGCCCTGGCCGCACCCGCCGACAATGAGCGCGGCCCCGACGCCGAGCATGAGCGCTATCCTGTTCATCAAGCCTCCCTCGATTTCCCTGTTCGAACGCCCGCTCCTCAGGCGAGGAGCGATCTCACGACAGCAGTAACAAGCTGCGTCGTCGGGTCTACCTGGTAGATGTAGCCGTTGTTGTACCGGTACCAGGCGTTGGGCGTGTCATAATAGGTCGACCGATAGGCCATCGGCACGTTGTACATGCCATAGCCGGCCGGCAGCGGCTGCCCGACGGCAAGGCCGGGCGACAGCAGAGACGCAACGCCGGTGATCAGCTGGGAGCCCGGATCGACCTGGTAGATCGCGCCCGGCGCATAGCGATACTCATAGTCCGACGTGTCGTAGTAAAGGTTCCGGTACTGGCTCGGCACGTTGTAATAGCCATAGCCTGCGGGCAGCATCTGCCCCACGCCATAGCCGTAGGCATAAGTCGGGATCACGTCCTCGATCGCACCCGAAGCCGGGTCCAGCGAATAGACGTTGCCGTCGAGGTAGCGGTAGTTCGCGTATGGGGTGTCCGGATAGAAGCTGTCAAACCCGTACGAGGCCGGGACGTAGCTATTCATGTAGGCGGACGGGAACGTCATCCCGGGCACGAAACCGCCGGCGACCAGCGGCAGCAGCGAGTCGATGACGTCGTTGCTGCGATCGACCTGGTAGATATAGCCGTCGCCATAACGGTAATACCTGTCCGGCGTGTCCGGATAGAGATAGCGCAGCGAAGCCGGAAGCGCCGCGAGGCGGGCATAGGAGGGCGCGCGCGAGACCGGGACGCCAATCAGCTGCATGGCCTGAGCGGGAGCGATCATCTCGCGTCGGGCATAGGCTGCGTAGCGCGGTGCATAGTTGGCCACTAGCTGGCGCTGCGGCAGGCCGGCATATTGCGCGGCGCGCTGGCGCTGGAAACGCGCCGCCATTTGCGCCTGGGTCATGCGGTTTTCGGCCATGGCCTGGCGGTCGGCGAGCATCCGGTCGCGCGCCTGCATCTGGTTGGCGCGAGCCTGCTGCTGGTTGGCGCGAGCCTGCTGCTGACGCTGCCGGACCTCGGCCGTCCGCGCCTGCTGCTGTTGCTGCTGCTGGACGCGCTGCCGCTGCAGGGCTTGATGCTGCTGCATCATGGCCTGGCGCTGATTGCGCTGCTGGACCGCTTGACGCTGGACCATGGCTTGATGCTGGACCTTCGCCTGATGCTGCACCATCGCCTGGTGCTGGACCTTCGCCTGGTGCTGAACCATCGCCTCACGCTGGCGGTTGCGCTGCTGCGTCAAGCGGCCCTGCCGCTGGACCATGGCCTGCCGCTGTTCGTTGCGCTGGCGCTGAATCGACTGGCGCTGCGCCATGGCCTCGCGCTGGATGGCCTGACGTTGCATCGCCTGGCGCTGCATCGGCGCACGTTCCAGGCGGGGCGCCGCCTGCATCCGATACGCGGGCGCCCGCTCAGGGCGCTGCGCGGCAAAGGCGGGACCGTTGTTCGGCCGGCCACCGCCGCGATCGCCATGATCGCGGGGACCGGCAACGGCCGGAGCCGCAACGGCCAGCGCCGAAACGCCGGCAATGAGCATGACCTTCGTCATGGTGAAATCTCCTTCTTGCGCGAGCCAACGGTCCGCCGCGACTGTCGTTCCGTCGACAGTCGACGTGAAGCATCGGTCTATCGCACTCGCCTGAACGTCAGATTTCTTTGTTGTTCAGATAGTTAGAGAGTGCCCAGAAGATCGGCTAGGCGGTCGACATCAGCCCCATCCTGATAGATGCCGAAGCCGATTCGGAGGACATCGCCGCGGACGTCGGTGACGCAGCCGCGTGCGGCGAGGGCTTCCTGCCATTGCTTCGCGCGCGTGTCGCAAAAGGCTAGGAAGCGCGCGTGAGCCGGCTTGGCCCGATCGACGGGATTGAGGAGCTCGGCGTTGGCGAGCGGAGTTCGGCCGAGTTGCTCGAGCAGCTGCCTCTGCAGGGTCGCGACATGCTCGGAAATCCGGGCCGTCGTCAGGCCATTGTCCGCGAGCATGCGCTGGACGGCGTTGAAGCGGTAGAGCGCGGACGGATCGAACGTCGCGCCAAGGAAGCGGCGAGCGTCGGGCGCGTAGCCGATCTTGCCGGGTGGCAGGCTCAAATCCTCGAACTCCGCATACCAGCCGGTGATCGCTGGGCGAGGGCCGAATCCGGCCGGCGCGTGCATGAAGGCGCACCCCTCGCCCGCCATTGCATATTTGTAACCGCCGCCAAGGTAGAAAGCCGATGTTGCGGCCGGCGCGGTGAACGGGCGCTCAAGCGCCATGAAGGCGTGATAGCCGTCGATGACAACCCATGGACCGCGGGGCCGGGCAAGCGACGCCAGCCGTTCGATCTGATCGAAGATGCGGCCTGTCCCGAACATCACCTGGCTGACGAGGATCAGGTCGTGCTCGCCGGTCGCGGCGGCCTCGAACAACCGGTCAGCGAAGTCGTCCGACGGTTCGGTTTCGACCTGTTCGAGTTGGATATCGCCGCTTTCGACCCAGCGGGCGATCTGGCGCCGAGCGCTGTGGAACTCGCCGCTGGTCGTGAGCACGCGCAACGTTGCGCCGTTTCGGCGCGGCGCGGCGGCCCAAAGGCGGACCAGGAAGTCGTGGGTGTTGGACGCGAAAACGATGGCGTCGGGATTGCCGGTGCCGAGCTCGCGGGCGACATGGGCCTGGGCTTCTGGCCAGACCTCGCCCATCACCTTGTCCCACTTGGCGTCGGCGAGGCGGGCAGCGTCGGCCCAGGCCTCGAGCTGTCCGTCAAAGCTTGCGTCGGGCCAGAGATGATGGCTGTGCGCGGCGAAGTGGAGCCGGCACGGCGCGGCCGAGAGGCTTCGATCGAACAGCGCCTTGACGCTCAAAGAGCCGTCCTCAGCGCCCACAGCTCGGGGAAGATGCGCTTGTCGAGCGTCGAGCGGAGATAGGAGGCGCCGGCAGAGCCGCCGGTGCCCGCCCGGTTGCCGATGATCCGCTCGACGGTGAGGACGTGCTTGTGACGCCATGAGGCCAGAGCGTCGTCGAGATCGATAAGCTTTTCTGCCAATTGGTAGAGATCGAACCAGCGGTCGGCATCGCGGTAGACCTCGAGCCACGCGGCAGCGACTGAGTCCACCGAACGGTCGCCGAGGTCGAAGCCCGAGCGTTCAAGGGCCGCGTGAGAGGCGTCGCGGAGGCTCGGCTGCTGAAGCGCGAGATCGAGCCGGCGGCGCTCTTCGGTGCCAGCCTCATAATGATCGAGATAGGCCGCATCCTTGAGGCCGAGCCGATATTCAAGCTCTCGGAACTGGGCAGACTGGAAGCCGGACGAGGTACCGAGCACGTGACGGAAGGCCAGGTAATCGACCGGCGTCAGGGTCGAGAGCACCTCCCAGGACAAGGTCATCACCGACTGGATGCGGCTGACCCGGGCAAGCGCCTTGTAGGCCTCTGCGAAACTGTCCTCGCCAAGCAGCGGGATCGCGAGCGCGAGCTCGTGCAGCATCTGCTTCATCCACAGCTCCTTGGTCTGGTGGATGACGATGAACAGCATTTCGTCGTGAAGGTCGGACAAGGGCTGCTGCGCGGTGAGCAGCTGCTCGAGCTTCAGATAATCGGCATAGGTCATGCCAGCGGGCGTCGCGGTCATGGTTCCGCGATTAAAGGAAAGCGGCTCGCCTAGGAAGTTGGCCGAACGAGCCCAGCCGGGCGCCGGTCAGTGGCTTGGACCGCCCGAACCAGCGTTCCCCACGCCAGGCGCGCCGACCGCACCGATACCGCCAAAGATCTCGCTGAGGAGATCGTGCTTGCGGCCGAGCGTCGGCGTGCGGCGACTCGCCGGATCGATGTTGGCGACGAGGTTCTTGCCCGTGCGATCCACGGCCGCGACGTTGCCAGCCTGGTCGAAGCGAACGTGGAGCACGGTCTGGTCGGTGACGCGCGGACTGCGGAACGCGAAGGCCGATGTGTCGCGAGAGAGGTAATACCAGTCATTGGACGTGAATTGGCCGGCGAAGGTCGGTTGGCCCAGCGTCTTGGCGACCGAGTCCTTGTTGTCGATGCCGGGCTGGATCGCGCCAACCAGCTGCGGATCCAGGACCGCACCCTTGTGCGCCCGGACGCCTGCGCAGCCCGCAAGCAACGCCACGCCGGCGGCCGCGAGGGAGAATTTGAACAGCGCAAGCTTCATCGATTGAACCCTCTTCTGGACGCCCTGAGTGCTGAGCCCTGGACGGGGAAACCGCCGCCGCCCTTGCCTGCCGGCGCGTCCGCCTCAATATCCCGGCCTTCGGCGCAGGCGCAAGGCTTGCACCATCTTTCAAGGCCGACGGCACGCTATGCTCCGCTTCCTGTTCCCGCGATTAACGGATCGGCCGGCCCGCGGCGCGGACCTGTTCGCGGCGGTCACGCGCGAGGCGCGGCAGCCGCACTGGTATGCGGACGGCGGAGTGCCGGACACGCTTGACGGTCGATTCGCGGTGCTTGCGACGGTGACGGCGTTGGTCCTGGTGCGGCTTGAGAGCGGTGGCGAGCCGGGAGACGCGGCCGGCGTTGCACTAACCGAGCGGTTCGTCGCGGTTATGGAAGCCGAGCATCGCGAGCTCGGGCTCGGCGACCCGGGGCTGGGGCGGAAGGTGCGCAAGCTGGTGTCCGCGCTCGGCCGCCGAGTCGAATCATGGCGCGCGGCAGTGGCAATGGACGACTTCGCCGGCGCGGCGGTGGACAGCCTGGGGCTGGCAGGCACGGGGACCGCGTCGCACAATGTTCGTGCATTGCACGATCTGTGGGCGAGGCTGAAGGCGCTGGATGTCGCCGGACTTGCCGACGGGAGGCTTCGATGAGCGACGACTTCGCGCACCGGCTGCGGATCGAGCAAATCCGCGACGGCGATCGGGTCGACCTGGTGGCATCGGAGGCCGAGCGGCGGGCGGCGGCCGAGCGGCTGGGTATCGAGCGGATCGCGCGGCTGGAGGCCCATGCCGTGCTGTCCCGCAAGGGCCTGGCGGTCGAAGCGCACGGACGCGTGCTGGCCTCGCTGGAGCAAAGCTGCGTCGTGACGGGCGACCCGGTGCCGGCGCATGTCGACGAGCCGTTCGACCTGCTGTTCATGCCGGAGCCCGAGGTCGGGCGGTCAGAGGAAGAAGTCGAGCTCGGCTCCGCGGACTGCGACTTGGTCTTCCACGACGGCAGCACGATCGACCTCGGCGCAGCGATCGCCGATACGCTGGCGCTCAGCCTCGACCCCTATCCGAGAAGCGCGGGCGCGGAGGCCGCGCTGAAGGAGGCGGGAGTGATGAGCGAGGGTGAGGCCGGGCCGTTCGCCGCGCTGGCCGCTCTCCGCAAGGGCGGCGACACGACCTAGAAGGGGACGTCGTCGTCGAGGTCGCTGTCGAACGCCGCCGGCTGCGGACGCGATTGCGGGCGCGAGGACCCGCCGCCAGCGCCACCGCCACCACCGAACTCGTCATAGCCCGCGTTGAAGCCGCCACCGCCGCGGCCGGCGCCGGCGCCGCCACCTTCGTTGCGGTCGAGCAGCACCAGCGAACTGTTGAAGTTCCGAAGCACGACGTCGGTGGTGTAGCGGTCGTTGCCGGACTGGTCCTGCCACTTGCGGGTCTCAAGCTGGCCTTCGAGATAGACCTTGGAGCCCTTGCGCAAATAGTTCTTGGCGACTCGAGCGAGGCCTTCGGCGAAGATCGAGACGTTATGCCACTCGGTCTTTTCCTTGCGCTCTCCCGAGCTGCGGTCCTTCCAGTTCTCCGACGTCGCGACGCTGAAGCTCACGACTTCGCCGCCGTTCGCGAAGCTGCGCGACTCGGGGTCCTTGCCGAGGTTGCCGACGAGGATGACCTTGTTGACGCTGCCTGCCACCTTGCTCTCCCTACAATCCCGCTGCGACCGCAATCCAGTAGGTCGCTCCTGCCGCGAGATAGGCTAGCGCGAACAGGTAAGTCACCATGAAAAGCGGCCACTTCCAGCCGTTGGTCTCCCGCCGGGTGACGGCGATGGTGGAGATGCACTGCGGTGCGAACACGAACCAGGCGAGGAAGGCGAGCGCGGTCGGGAGCGGCCAGCCGTCGCGGAGCTTTCTCTCGAGATCTCTGGTGCCATTCGCCTCGTCGGGCGAATCGATCGAGTAGATGGTGGCGATCGAGCTGACCGCCACCTCGCGCGCGGCCATCGTCGGCAGAAGCGCCATGGCGATGTCGCGATTGAAGCCGATTGGCCTGACGACTGTTTCGATCGCGGCGCCGATATGGCCGGCGATGGAAACGTCGGTCTGCTTCCGGCCCGGCGCGGCCTGAGGCAGGCTGGCGAGTGCCCAAAGCACAATGGTGGTGCCGAGGATGATCGTGCCCGCGCGCTTCAGGAAGATCTGCGCGCGCGAGACCAGGCCGATAACGACGTCCTTAGCCGATGGGAGCTGGTATTTGGGAAGCTCCATCATGAAGCCGCCGCTGCTCCCCTTGAGGACTCCCCGACGCAGCACCAGGGCCGCGGCCAGCGCGCCGACAATGCCACACAGGTAAAGGCCGAACATGACGAGGCCCTGAAGGCCGACCCCGAACATCAGCCGGCGATCGGGGATGAAGGCGGCGATGATCAGGGTATAGACCGGCAGCCGCGCCGAGCAGGTCATCAGCGGCGCGACGAGGATGGTGGTCAGCCGGTCCTTCGGGTCCTCGATGGTGCGGGTCGCCATGATGCCCGGCACGGCGCAGGCGAAGCTCGACAGAAGCGGGATGAAGGCTCGGCCGGAAAGTCCGGCACCATGCATCAGCTTGTCCATCAGGAAGGCGGCGCGGACCATGTAGCCGGTGCCTTCGAGCAGCAGGATGAAGAAGAAGAGGATCAGGATCTGCGGAAGGAAGGTGATGACCGCCCCGACTCCGCCGATCGCGCCATCCACCACCATCGACCGCAGAAGGCCGGGCGGGAGCGCAGCGCTGACCGTGGCCGACAGCCAGGCGACCCCATTTGCGATCCAGGCGACCGGAGCAGCGCTCCAGGAGAAGACCGCCTGGAACATCACGAACATGACCGCGGCGAGAATGAGAGGCCCGGCGATCGGGTGCAGGAGAACAGCGTCGAGCCGGTGCGTCCAGCGGCGGACCGGCGTCTCGCTGACGACCGCGGCGCTGGCAATGTCACGAGCGCGACGCTGCAGGTTGAGGAGATCGTGCTTGACGGCGACATGGACGCCGCAGCGAGGCGCCGACAGCATGTCATCGAGCGCGGCGTGAAGCTCGGCGATGCCGCGGCGGCGCACGGCCACCGTCTCGATCACCGGCACTCCGAGCTCACGCGAGAGCGCTTCCTGGTCGAGCTCGAGCCCGTCGCGGCGGGCAAGGTCGACCATGTTGAGCGCGACGACGGTCGGCAGGCCGAGGTCGATCAGTTCGAGCGCGAAGCGGAGGTGGTTGTCGAGGTTGGAGGCGTCGAGGACGATCAGCAGGGCATCGGGCTGCCGCTCGCCTTGTTGCTTGCCCAGCAGGACATCCCGAGTGACGGCTTCGTCGGGGCTGACGGGATCGAGGCTGTAGGAGCCGGGGAGGTCGACGACCTCGACCGGTCGGCCGTCCTCGAGTGTCAGGCGCCCGGCCTTCCGCTCGACAGTGACGCCGGGATAGTTGCCGACCTTCTGTCGGGCGCCGGTGAGCGCGTTGAACAGCGCGCTCTTGCCGGCATTGGGGTTGCCGGCGATCGCAACGAGCGGGAGCGGGTTCACTTAGGCGAGCGGGAGGACGCGGACCGCGCGGGCGTGGCGGCGGCGGATCGCGACCGTCATCCGGCCGACCCGGACCGCGATGGGGTCGCGGCCGAATGGCCCAAGGTGCCGAGGCTCGATCGCGACGCCCTCGTCAAAGCCGAAATTACGGAGGCGACAGGCCTCGCCTTCGTCAAGCGCGCCCCAGTCGATCGACAGCACGCGCGCCCGCCGGCCAAGCTCCAGCTCGTCGAGAGGGACGGTCCCCGGATCGAAGGGCGCGTTCATTCTTGCGACTGATTATCATTAACGTCTTAAGATTTCCATACGGAAATGTGCGCATGGCTGTCCGTAATTTCAGCGAGGGGGATACCGCAGCCTCCCGAGAAAGCGGGCGGGGCTAAGGTGGCGCTCCGAAGAACCGCGCCAGCCCGCTTTCCATTTCTCGAAGCTCATCACATTGTCGATTCGCCGGTCGAGGAAGGCGGCGGTGTCGACCAGCCCTTCGCTCTGGTCGTCCAGCCAGACGAGCAGGGTCGAGCCGTAGACCGCGCCGAGCGTCATCCGCTTGGTGTAATGGTTGAAGTCCGTGCTGGTGTCGCCGGCGATGCGCCACATGACGTCCGGGGTGCGCCAGCCGATGCGGAGCGCGAGCGGCAAGTTCTGTGGCATCGCGAGGATCGCGAGCGCGCGTCGTACGGCCTCGCGGGCCGGAGCCATGATCTCGAGCCGACGCCAGATCAAGGCGCGGATCCTGTCACGGATCTTCAATCCGGCGAGCCGTTCCGGCGTGAACCAGGCGTCGAGCGCCCGGTCGACTTCCTGGATATAGAGATCGATCATCGCCGCCTGGCCCTTGGGCACGGCAAGCCGCGCCTGGAGCGGATCGATGCCGAGTTGCCGCGCGGCGCTGTCGACAGCAGCCTGCGACCAGCCATCGAATACGGCATTCTCGCCGACCGCGAGCGCAAGGCGGCGGCGCAGTTGCTCGAGAGGACTCGGATCGTCCATGCGGGTCAACTGGGCTGCTTGGCACGGGCACGCAAGCCCCGCTCCGGCAGGCGCACAATCACGAGGGCGGCGGCAATGGCCGCGGCGCCGACGAAATCGGCCACGGACAGCCGCTCGCGATAAGCGATCCAGCCGATGACCGCCGAGATGGCCGGCTGGGTGAGCAAGGCGAGGCCGACGATCATCGGCGGCAAGGTGCCGATCGAATAGACCAGAAGCCCCTGGCCGAGCACCTGGCTCGACAGCGCGAAGATGAGGACCGGCGTCCAGTCGTGCGGCCAGATGCGCTCGCCGGTTGCGCCGCTGATGATCAGCAAGGGCACGATCGCGAACAGGGTAACGAGCATGAGCAGTGGCATCGGCTGAAGCTCCGTCCGGGCGCGCTCGACGAAGATCAGGTAGCCTCCGTAAAGCAGCCCGGCCGCGAGGGTCAGCAGGTCGCCGCCGAGGTTCTTGGGCGAGAGTTCGTAGCTGCTGCTCATCAACAGCGCGGCTCCGCCGATGGCCAGCGCGAGCGCCGCGCTCTGCCGCGTGGTCGGCATCCGGTGGGCGAGCCACAAGCCATAGATGGCGAAGACGAAGCTGCCGCTGTTGCCGAACAGAGTCGCGTTGCCGAGCTTGGTCATTCGGATTCCGGCGTTCCAGCTGGCGAGATCGAGCGCATAGAAGATCGCGGCGACCAGGACCGTGACGAGCAGCGCCCGCTTCGGCCAGCGCGGCGGCTGGCCGGTGATCCTCCCGACGATCAGCAGGAAGGGCAGCGCCAGTGTCAGGCGCCAAACGCCCGCCGCCACCGGCCCGACGTCGGCAAGCCGGACCAGCCACGGGCCGAACGCCAACGCGACATTGCCGAGAAGAAGGGCCGGAAAGGCGAAGCGGTGAGGCTCGGGACTAGTCACGGGCCGCGCATAGCGGCGGAGCGACGCGATGCACTAGGGCGCGTATTTCTGCCGCACGTCGAACAACGCCAGCGCCGCCTGGGCCGCGCCACCGCCCTTGTCGCCTCGCCGGGGATCGGCGCGATAACGGGCCTGCTCCTCGTTCTCGACGGTGAGGATGCCGTTGCCGATCGCATAGCCCTGGAGGGTCAGGTCCATCAGGCCTCGCGCGCTTTCGTTGGCGACCGCCTCGAAATGATAGGTCTCGCCGCGGATGATCACCCCAAGCGCGACGAACGCGCAGAAACGGCCGCTCCGTGCTGCGAGGGCGATCGCCCCGGGAAGCTCGAGCGCTCCCGGCACCGTCAGCGTCTCATGCTTGTGGCCGGCCGCCTCGATCGCCGCGCGGGCGCCGGCGAGCAGCATGTCGTTGAGGTGCGGGTAGAAGCGCGCCTCGGCGATGAGGATGGTCGCCATGGTCAGTTCGCCTCCGGAATGCAGCGTTCCTCGACGATCGCGAGGCCGTAGCCGGCGAGCGCGACCGGAGAATGATGCGTGTTGGTAAGGAGGATCATGTCGCGCACGCCCAGCGCCGCGAGAATCTGGGCGCCGATGCCGTAGCCGCGCACCGCGTCGCCGGCCTCGGCAGGCTTGCCGGAGCGCTGGCCGATGGTGCGCGACAGCGAGCCCGCCGCGGCGGCGTGAAGGGCAACGAGGACTCCGGAGCCGTGGTCCTCGATCGCCTGCATCGCTCCGTGGAAGATCCCGGCCCGCGGACCTGCTTCGCCAAGGACGTCGGCGAACAGGTCGAGGCTGTGCATGCGGACGAGAACGGGCTCTTCAGGGTTGAGAGCGCCATAGACGAGGGCGAGCTGCTCTTCGCCGCTGGCCTTGTCGCGGAACACCTGGGCTTGCCACTTGGCGCCGCTGCGCGCGGCAAAGGGCGCGGAGGCGACGCGTTCGACGAGATGGTCCTTCTGCAGCCGGTAGGCGATGAGGTCGCGGATCGTGCCGATCTTGAGGCCGTGCGTGCGCGCGAAATCCATCAGCGCGTCGAGCCGCGCCATGGTGCCGTCATCGCTCATGATCTCGCAGATGACGGCGCTCGGGTTGAGGCCGGCGAGGCGGGAGATGTCGACCGCGGCCTCGGTGTGGCCGGCACGGACGAGGACTCCGCCGGGCCTCGCGACCAGCGGAAAGACGTGGCCCGGCGAGACGATCGCGTCGGGGCCATTGGCCGAATTGATCGCGACCGCAATGGTTCGGGCACGATCCGCCGCGCTAATGCCCGTCGAGATTCCCTCGCGCGCCTCGATCGAGACGGTGAAGGCGGTCTCGTTGCGGCTGCGATTGGTTCGGGTCATCGGCTCCAGCCCGAGCTGGTCGGAGCGCTCCTTGGTCAGCGACAGGCAGATGAGGCCGCGGCCGTGACGGGCCATGAAGTTGATGGCCTCGGGGGTGGCGAGATCGGCGGCCATGGTGAGGTCGCCCTCGTTCTCGCGGTCCTCGTCGTCGACCATGATGACCATGCGGCCGGCGCGGACCAGCACGCCGCCGGGCTTGGCGATCAGCGGGAAGACGTGGCCGG
>NZ_JAFAVR010000051.1 GCF_019242355.1 Sphingomonas sp.
CATGTACGGCCCGCGCGGCGGCGGCATCTCGGATCGGGACGACGCGGCGGCCCGGATCACGATCATCGAGGGCACGCTCGGCAAGGCGTTCGGCGTGATGGGCGGCTATATCGCTGCCGACCAGACCATCATCGACGTGATCCGCTCCTATGCGCCGGGCTTCATCTTCACGACCTCGCTGTCGCCGGTGCTGGTCGCCGGAGCGCTCGCCAGCGTCCGCCACCTCAAGGCCTCCGCCGAGGAGCGCCGCGCCCAGCAGGAAGCGGCCGCGATGCTCAAGGCCAAGTTTACCGCCGCCGGCCTGCCGCTGATGCCGAGCGTCACCCATATCGTGCCGCTGCTCGTCGGCTGCCCGGTCAAGGCCAAGCGGGTCAGCGACATCCTGCTCGCCGAATACGGCCTCTACGTTCAGCCGATCAATTTCCCGACCGTGCCGCGTGGCACCGAGCGCCTTCGCTTCACCCCGGGCCCGACGCACAGCGCCGAGGCGATGGACGAGCTGACGAGCGCCCTCATCGAGGTCCTCAGTCGCGACGAGATCCGCCTGGCCGCCTGAGGGGCTGTCCTACACTGCGGCTTTGCGGTTAGCCCTCGACTCATGCCGCACCCCATCTTTCGACTGCACAGCTCTCCTGTTTGCTTTTTGCGGATGGGACTCACGCGCGCGCGTAGCACCGCGACTTTCGTGACCTTTCAGGCGGTGGCAAAGCACCGCTCGGGTGGCTAGAAGCCGACTATGCGCATCGCTCTCGCCGCGGACCACGCGGGATATCTTCTCAAGGATGAACTGGCGGCCTGGCTCCGCGAGCAAGACCATGAGGTTACCGACCTTGGCACCAACGGCCCAGGGAGCGTGGACTATCCCGAATATGGCGCGAAGCTCGGCTCGTTCGTCGGCCTCGGCAAGGCGGAGCGCGGAATCGCTGTCTGCGGCTCGGGCATCGGCATCTCGATCGCCGTCAACCGCAACCTCGAGTGCCGCTGCGCCCGCGTCGACGATCCGCTCTCCGCGACCTTGGCCCGAGAGCACAACGACGCCAACGTCATTGCCTTGGGCGCGCGCCTCATCGGCCCCGACATGGCCAAGGCATGCGTGAAGGCGTTCCTCGACACCGATTTCGCCGGCGGACGCCACGGCCGCCGCGTCGATCAACTCTCACGCGAACTGCAGGACAGCGACTGATGGCCACCGCCGCCGAGCTTCACAGCGACCAGAATTATCGAGTGCCCAGCGGCTTCTTCACCAGCGGCCTCGCCGAGCAGGACAAGGCGGTCGAGGACGGAATTCGCGCCGAACTCCGCCGCGAGCAGACCCAGATCGAGCTAATCGCGTCGGAGAACATTGTTTCCAAGGCCGTGCTCGAAGCCCAGGGCTCGGTCCTCACCAACAAATATGCCGAAGGCTATCCGGGCCGCCGCTACTACCAGGGCTGCGCGCCGTCCGACACGGTTGAGACGCTGGCGATCGAGCGTGCCAAGAAGCTGTTCGGCTGCGGCTTCGCCAACGTCCAGCCGCATTCGGGCGCGCAGGCCAACGGTGCGGTCATGATGGCGCTGCTGAAGCCCGGCGACACGATCATGGGCCTCAGCCTGGCGGCCGGCGGTCACCTCACCCACGGCGCGCCGCCGGCCCAGTCCGGCAAGTGGTTCAACGCTGTCCAGTATGGCGTCCGGCAGGACGATCACCTGGTCGACTTCGAGGAGGTCGAGCGGCTCGCGAAGGAACACCAGCCGAAGATGATCATCGCCGGCGGGTCCGCTTACCCGCGCCACTTCGATTTCGCCCGGTTCCGCGCCATCGCGGACGAAGTCGGCGCGCTGCTGATGGTCGACATGGCCCATTTCGCCGGCCTGGTCGCCGCCGGCGAGCACCCGACGCCGTTCGGGCACGCCCATGTCGTGACCACCACGACCCACAAGACCCTTCGCGGCCCGCGTGGCGGCATGGTCCTGACCGACGACGAGGCCATCGCCAAGAAGATCAACTCGGCGGTCTTCCCCGGGCTTCAGGGCGGTCCGCTGATGCACGTCATCGCCGCCAAGGCCGTCGCCTTCGGCGAAGCGCTGCAGCCCGAGTTCAAGGCTTATGCCAGGGCCGTCATCGCCAACGCCAAGACGCTCGCAAATCGCCTGAAGGAGCGCGGCGCCGACCTCGTTGCCGGCGGCACGGACACCCACCTTGCGCTGGTCGATCTTCGGCCACTCGGCCTCACCGGCAAAGACGCGGACGAAAGCCTCGAGCGCGCGGGCATCACCTGCAACAAGAACGGTGTCCCCTTCGACCCGCTGCCGCCGATGCAGACCAGCGGTATCCGCGTCGGCTCGCCTGCCGGCACCACCCGAGGCTTCGGGGAGGCCGAGTTCCGCGACATCGCCGACATGGTCGCCGATGTCCTCGACGGCCTCAAGGCGAACGGCCTCGAAGGCAATTCCGCAGTCGAGCAGGAGGTCAACCAGCGCGTACTCGACCTTTGCGGCCGCTTCCCCATCTATAGCTGATGAGATGCCCATTCTGCGCCCATGAAGACAGCCAGGTGAAGGACAGCCGCCCGTCGGAAGACGGCGCGGCGATCCGGCGTCGGCGTCAGTGCGAGGCGTGCGGCGCCCGCTTCACGACCTTTGAGCGGGTCCAGCTGCGCGACCTCACGGTCGTCAAGAAGGACGGCAAGCGCGAGCCGTTCGACCGCGACAAGCTCGCCAGGGCGATCGGCCACGCGTGCCGCAAGCGGGACATCGACGCGACCAGGATCGATCGTCTCGTCAGCGGCGTTCAGCGCCAGATGGAAACTCAGGGCGACGAAGTGAACTCCGCCCGCATCGGCGAAGCCGTCATGGCCGGCCTTCGCGCCCTCGACCACGTCGCCTACATCCGCTTCGCAAGCATCTACAAGGACTTCAGCGACCCCGGCGACTTCGCCGAAATCGCCGAACGCGTCGAAAAGGAAGGCGCGCCCCCGCCGGGCGACAAGCTTCTGTGAGCGCAGCGGACAAACCCGTCATCGTCCTCGTCCGTCCGCAGCTCGGCCAGAATATCGGCAAGGCAGCGCGGGCGATGCTGAATTTCGGGCTGACGGAGATGCGACTGGTGGCGCCTCGCGACGGATGGCCGAACCCGGATGCCGGTCCCTCGGCCAGCGGCGCCGATGTTGTCCTCGAACAGGCGCAGGTCTTCGACACGGTCAAGGCAGCGATTGCGGACTGCTCGACCGTTTTCGCCTCGACCGTCCGCCGCCGCGACCTCGTCATGCCGGTGGTCGGACCCGAGGAGATGGCGGAGCAGATCGCCGCGGCGGCCGGCCGCACCGCGGTCCTGTTCGGCCCCGAGCGGTCCGGTCTCGAGACCGAAGACGTCGCCCTCGCTCACTCCATCGTCACGGTCCCGATCAACCCCGAGTTCGGCTCGCTCAACCTCGCCCAGGCGGTGATCCTGCTCGCCTACGAATGGTCGAAGCGGTCCGGACTCGCCCAACCTACCGCGAAGGAAGGGGAGCCAAGGGCTATCCACGGCGAGGTCGACGGCCTGATCGAGCACCTGGACGCCGAGCTGGACGCCAAGGGCTATTTCCACCCGCCATCACGAACCCAGGCGACCAGGAACACGATCCGCACCATCTTCACCAAGACCGACTGGTCGTCGCGAGAGGTCAAGGCCGTCCGTGGAATCATTCGGGCACTCGTCGGCCCCGCGAGAAACCGCGCCAAAACTTGACCTTGGCGCCCCGTCCCCCTAGGTGCGCCGCTCGCAATTGATCCCGCACGTCCGGTGAAGCGGTGATCGCGTCAGGTGCAACGCCTGCCGGTGCGGTCCGGACATCGATACGAAGCAAATTGAAGGACTGACAATGACCAAGCGCACCAGCGCCAAGTACAAGCTCGACCGCCGCATGGGTGAGAACGTCTTCGGACGTCCCAAGAGCCCCGTGAACCGCCGCGAATACGGCCCCGGCCAGCACGGCCAGCGCCGCAAGGGCAAGATTTCCGACTACGGCATCCAGCTCCGCGCCAAGCAGAATTTGTTTTGTAATGACGGGGAGATCACCGAGAAGCAGTTCAAGAAGAATTATCTCGACGCCACCAGCATGAAGGGCGACGCTTCGCAGAACCTGATCGGCCTGCTCGAGCGCCGCCTCGACATGGTCGTCTACCGCGCCAAGTTCGCACCGACGATCTGGGCGGCTCGCCAGCTGGTCAGCCACGGCCACGTCCGGGTCAATGGCGTCAAGTGCAACATCGCCTCGCGACGGGTGAACGTGAACGACGTCATCGAGCTCGGGACCAAGGCACAGGAAATGGCGCTGGTGATCGAAGCTCAGGGCCTCGCGGAACGGGAAGTGCCCGACTATGTCGTTCCCGACGGCAACACCAAGGTCACCTACACCCGCGTTCCCAAGCTGGACGAAGTCCCCTACCCCGTCCGCATGGAGCCGAACCTCGTGATCGAGTTCTACTCGCGCTGAGCCTTCGTCCAAAGCGATCAATCAGGGCGGCCCTCGCGGGTCGCCCTTTTTGTTGGTAGGCGCCGCCCACATGACGAAATCCCCCCTACCCGAATGGGCACCGCACGAGGCGGTGTGGATCGGCTTTCCGAGCGATCCCGACCTGTGGCTCGGCGACCTCAAGCAAGCGGAGCGCGAGGTGGCCGCATTCGCCGAGGCCGTCCATGCCGGCGGGAAGGGCGAGAGGGTGCGGCTGGTCGCTGCGAACGAAGGCGCGGCTAAAGCCGCGAGGCAGCTCGCTCCGTTTGCCGAGGTGATCGTCGAGCCGTTCGGCGACATCTGGTTGCGCGACACGGGGCCGATTGTCGCCGGCAGCGGCGCCGAGCGCCGGGCGCAGGGCTTCGGTTTCAACGGCTGGGGGGGTAAGTACGATCTCGACGGCGACCAGGACATCGGCGAGCGCCTGGCGCGCCAGGCACAACTTCCGTTCGCCAAGGCCGACTGGGTACTTGAGGGCGGGGCAATCGATCATGACGGCACTGGCGCCGTGGTCACGACCGAACAGTGCCTTCTCAACCCGAACCGGAACAGCCTGACTCGCACTGAGATCGAAGAGCGGCTGCGGCGCGACCTCGGATTCGACCGCATCATCTGGCTAGGATCGGGACTGCTCAACGACCACACCGATGGCCATGTCGACAATCTTGCCAGGTTCCTTGCTCCCGGGGTGGTGGGAGTGCCGGATCCCGATTCGGACGATCCTAACGGCGCCGCCTTCGAAGACGCTCGGACTCGGCTTCGCGCCGCCGGTCTCGAGGTCGTGCCCCTGCCCTCGCTCGGCCGGGTGACCGGCGAGGACGGAGATGTCATTCCGGCGAGCTACATGAATTTCTACATCGGCAACGCCGCGGTCGTGGTGCCGCAGTACGGTGCCGCCAACGACGCAGCCGCCGTGACCGCGCTCCAGGCCGTCTTCCCCGACCGCGTTGCAATCGGGATGCGGGCCGACCACATCCTGACCGGTGGTGGAAGCTTCCACTGCATCTCCCAACAGGTTCCGGAATGACCAAGCTCACCGTCGCTGCACTGCAGCTCGCCTTCACCGACGACACGGATGGCAACATTCGCGCCGTGAGCGAGCTCGTGCGTGAGGCGGTGGCGAAGGGCGCCCAAGTCGTACTTCCGCCAGAGCTGTTCGAAGGGCCCTATTTCTGCCGGGTCGAGGACGAGAGTCTGTTCGCCACTGCCCGGCCAACCGCCGAGCATCCGTCCGTCGTCGCGATGCAAAAGCTCGCGGACGAATTGAAGATCTGGATTCCGACCAGCTTCTTCGAGCTCGACGGGCCGCATCACTACAACAGTCTCGCCATGATCGGGCCGGACGGCAGGGTCGCCGGGGTTTATCGCAAGAGCCATATCCCCGACGGTCCCGGCTACGAGGAGAAGTTCTACTTCCGGCCCGGGAACACGGGCTTCAAGGTCTGGCCGGGCCCGCAGCGATCAACACTTGGCGTCGGCGTCTGCTGGGACCAGTGGTATCCGGAGACCGCCCGCGCAATGATGCTCATGGGCGCGGACATCCTCTTTTACCCAACGGCAATCGGCACCGAGCCGCACGACCCGGACCTCGACACCTCGCGGCTGTGGCGGAGGGCGATGATCGGGCATGCAGTATCGAACGTGGTGCCAGTCGTCGCGGCCAACCGCGTCGGCAGGGAACATGGTCAGCGCTTCTACGGCCACAGCTTCATCTGTGACGAGCGCGGCGACATGCTTGCGGAGTTCGGCGCCGAGGAGACGGGCGTGCTTGTGGCGACGCTCGACCTCGCTCAGGCGAAGAAGCACCGCGCCGCCTTCGGCTTCTTCCGCGACCGCCGGCCCGAGCTCTACGGCAGGCTTACCGAGGACATCTGAGAGCGAGCGCGCGCTCAAAAACGCTCTCGAACATCGCTGCATCCAGCCGGCCCGTATTCTGATTGTACCGCGAGCAATGGTAGCTCGAGAGCAAGATGCGCCCATCCGGCGCGAGCGCTTCCGCACCATGCCCGAACTTGGTCGACGCGGGCGGCAGTCCCAGCGCCCGGGCCGCGGCGACATGGGCGATCTGGCCGAGCGCGACCAGCACCCGGACATTGGGCAGTGCAACCAATGCCGCCTCGAAATAATTGCGGCAGGTTTTGATCTCCGACGGCTCCGGCCTGTTCGCCGGCGGGAGGCATTTAACCGCGTTAAGAATGATCGCGCCCGTCAGCCGAAAGCCGTCGCCGGGGTCGGCCCGGTATTCACCCTCCGCCAGCCCGAGTTTCAGAAGTGTCGCGTAGAGCAACTCGCCGGCATAATCGCCGGTGAATGGCCGCCCGGTCCGGTTTGCGCCATGCTTTCCCGGTGCGAGGCCGACGATGGCGAGCCATGCCGCGCGATCGCCGAACGCCGGTACCGGGCCGTTCCACCAGTCCGGATACTCCGCCCGGCATTCCTGCCGAAATGCCACAAGGCGCGGGCACAGCGGGCAATCTCGAGGCGCTTCGGCCTGCGGGATCGGCGAACGCTCGGCGGGGGTAGCGAACGGCATTGCACTGACCTAGGCGAGCAGCCGTGGCAGGCGCAACGTACCTCTATGCGGTGGCGATTGGATCGAACCGACCGCACGGGCGCTTCGGCCGGCCGGCTGCGGTCGTAGAAGCTGCGATCGCCCGCCTCGACGCGGAGTTTGGCCTGTTCGACGCAGCCCCCATCATCCTCAACCCCGCGCACGGCGGCGCCGGTCGCGACTTCGCCAATTCGGTCGCGCTGGTCGAGAGCCCGCTCGAACCCTTGACCATGCTTTGCCGCCTGAAGGCAATCGAGCGCGACTTCGGCCGCCGGCCCGGCCGCCGCTGGGGCCCGCGCGTGCTCGACCTTGATCTCATCCTGTGGAGCGGTGGCACCTTCCAATCGCGGGCGCTCGCCGTCCCCCATCCTCGGCTCGCCGAGCGCAGCTTCGTCCTCCAGCCGCTCGCAGCGATCGCTCCGGCGTGGCGCATCCGCGGCCCGCTTACCGCGCGCCACCTTGCGCAGCGCCTTGCCCGCCGGCGCCCACGAGGCTAACCGCCGCCCAAGGTGGGCCCATAGCTCAGTTGGTAGAGCAACTGACTTTTAATCAGTAGGTCGCTGGTTCGAATCCAGCTGGGCTCACCAGACTCGTGCAGTCGCAGCGGTTCCAGCCGCTCGCCTGCCGTTGTATGCTGCCTGCAATGCAGCCCCGGGTCAGCGTCGTCATCAGCTTCTACAATGGCGCGGCCTTCATCCGCGAGGCCATTGCCAGCGTCGTGGCGCAGAGTCTGTCGGAATGGGAGCTAGTGCTCGTCGACGACGGCTCGACCGACTCTAGCGCGGTCATCGCGAAGGACTTCGTCGCTGCCGACCGGCGCGCGCGCTATGTGACCCACCCGGGCCGCGCGAACCGAGGGCTTGCGGCCAGCCGGGTGCTGGGCTCCGACACCGCAAGTGGCCTGTACCTTCTGTTCCTGGACCATGACGACATCCTCGACCCGGAAGCGCTCGAGCGCCTCGCCGGACTGCTCGAAGCCCATCCGCGCGCCGCCGCCGTACTTGCCGCCACCCGTTTCTGGACTTGGGACGCGTCGGGCAGTTCGAGACGGCGAGTCCAAAGCTATCGCCCGCTTCGCAGCGGAATGGTCCAGGGCCGGAAGTTCCTTCGCTACCTGGTCCTGAGCGACGATCATCATCCGCATGTGTGCAGCATGATGTTCCGCCGCAAGGAGTTCATCGCCGCGCGGGATACGGCGTCGACATGGCATGGGATGTACGAGGACACCGCGTTGCTTGTGAAGCTGCTGGCGAAGGAGGATGTCTACCTGCTCGACGAACCGGTCTCCGATTACCGGATCACGTCCAATTCGATGAGCTTCACGAGCCCGCGGAGATATTCGGCTTTCCTGCGCTGGACGCGCGAAGTCCCACTCGACGCTCGATCTCGCGCAGTCGTCATTCGACGACTCGTCTCGTTCGAACTCATGCGTTTTTTGTCTGGATTGAGGCGCCGTGTCGCGCCCTCGCGGGCCGCCCGAACCTACGTGCACGAGGCGAAATGACTCGAACGACCGACATCGCGCCTGAACGTCCTTTGCTTTCCGCCGGGTTGGGGACGGTTGATGAGCGCGTCGCGTCGCAGCCATCCCGAACATCGCCGAGCTTCTCGATCGTCATCCCAACGTATCGGCGGCGGGAGGTCGTGTGCGACGCCGTTCGGGCGCTGGCGAGCGTCCGTCACGTGGCCGATCTCGAGCTTATCGTCGTGGTCGACGGCTCCAACGACGGCACTGCGGAAGCGCTCGCTGCGATCGATTGCCCATTCCCTTTGCGAGTGATCGATCAGCCCAACGCGGGCGCCGCACGAGCCCGAAATCGCGGTGCCCACGCTGCGCGGCATGAGGTCATCCTGTTCCTTGACGACGACATGATCTGCGGTCCTGACCTGATCGAGCACCATTCCTCCTGCTATCGCGACGGAGCCGACGCGGTGATCGGCGACACGGTGATCGACGACGATTCTCCACGCGGGTTCCTGCCGCGAAGCGTCGCGCGATGGATCGAGTCCACCCGCGTCCGGACTCCCCTCTCGCCGTTCGACATCTTCACCGGCCAACTGTCCGTTCGGAAGGCGGTTTTCGACCGGATCGGCGGCTTCGACCCGCAATTCACAACCGGGAGCGCGTTCGGCAATGAAGATGCCGACTTCGGGGTCGACCTGCTCGAGCACTGCGACGTTCGGCACAATCCGTCGGCCGTCACCCGCCAGCGCTACGTCGTCAGTCCGCGTGAATATTCGGAACGGGCGGCTCGGGCGGTGCAGGCGGATCTCCGACTGATCCGCAAGCGCCCGCAGCTCGCGAAGCCGCTGTTCGAAGAGAAGGGTTGGTCGAGCCCGGTCACACGTTTCGTCTATCGGCCGCTGTCGAAGGTGCCCCTCCTGGCGAAGATGCTGGCGGCCGCAGCGGTACGATTATCGGAGGCAGCGCTTTCGACGCCCTTCCATTCGAACCGCCTTCTCGCTCGCTTCTTCTCGGCGACGCGCAGCCTATCCTATTGGTCGGAACTTCGAGCTGCGGGCGGCTATCCCTTCTCGAAGCGGCCGCTGATCCTCTGCTACCATGCGATCGAGGACCATCGCGACGATCCCCTGCTGTCGATGTACAGCGTACCTCCGGCCCTTTTCGAAAAGCATCTCGACCGGCTGACCGCGCGCGGCTTTTCGTTCATCAGTCCCGAACAATATGCGCAGTTCCTGGCCCACGGCGCGCCCTTGCCTCGGCGTCCGGTCCTTCTGACCTTCGACGACGGCTATGCGAGCATGGTCCGCCTGGCTCGTGGCACCCTCGCCTCGCGAGGCATCTCGGCGATCCTGTTCGTCGTGACGGGCGCAAGCTCGGGGACGAACGAGTGGGACCAGCCTCACGGAGCACGGCAGGTCAGGCTACTCGACGCGGCCGAGCTGGCCGGACTCGTTGAGATAGGGCTGGAAATCGGATCGCACTCGCGAACCCATCGCGAACTCCCGCGACTTTCTCCGAGCGGCAAAGCCGCGGAGATCAGGGGCTCCGCGGACGATCTTGAACGGGCAACCGGTGTGCGTCCCCGGTTCTTCGCCTATCCCTATGGAGCGCTGGACGATGCATCGGAGCAGGCGGTCCGCGCTTCAGGCTTCACTGCAGGATTCGCAGTTGCATACAAACACGCGACCTCCCCGAACGATCGCTACAGGATCCCGCGAGTGATGATCCTTGCGAGCGACGATGGCTGGCGATTCCGCCTCAAGACGACTGCACCCCGGTTGTTTGGCCGCTTGCTACAGCTGAGGAGTCTGCCTGGACGCGTCACCCGGCGAATGAACCGGTTGCATGCCCGTTAGCGAAGGTTGGCATGAGCTGCATCGGCGGCGCTTCGCCGAACTCCCGTTCGACTGCGGCAACGACGTCGATCCGGGAATCGTCGACAGCCCGCATGTGCGGGACTGGTCCCGACGAAAGACTACCGACGACCAACAGCGCATCGAAAGCTATATCGACCGGTTCGACCTGCGGGACCGCACCCTGCTGCATGTTGGCATCGGGAATTCGGGCCTTGCCCGTCGCCTCCACAAGCGGGTGAAAGCGATCGTCGGGACCACCGTCGACGACCCCGAGATCCGCGTGGCGCACGCGCTAGGGCTTCCCAACTATCGCGCGATCAAACACAACAAATATTCGGGCTCTACCGGAATTCCCGCGGAAACGTTCGATTTCATCATCGACAACAATCCGGCGGTTCCGTGCTGCTGCATCCGGCATCTGGCAGACCTGTTCTCGCTCTATGCCTCGAGACTTGGAAGCAATGGACAGATCGTCACCGATCGCGAAGGCCTGCAATGGTCGTGGCCAGGGGCGCACGAGCGCTGGAGTTTTGACTTCGACGATATTGCAGCCATCGCTCGAGCAACTGGGCTCAATGCCTATCGCGTCACCGCCGACATCTATGTCCTGGCGCGTTCGGCTCCGGAGCGCCCTGCTCGAATGCCTTTGCTGCGGCACGGGCTACGGCGGTTCCGGACGCTGCCCGCGGACCTGGCTTCACAATTCCTCAAGCGCGCGCGGCGGGCGGCGCGGAACATGCTTCGATGAGAATCGCGGCCGGGGCTGGCGCCTCATCGACTTTGACCGGGAGCTGCAATAACTAACTTCGCCAATCACAATCCATTGGGTCGAATGCCGGTCACTGCATCTCCGCAAGTCAGCGTTGTCATGCCGGTGCACAATGCCTTGCCCTACCTTGATGCGGCGGTCGAAAGCATTCTGGGCCAGACCCTCGGCGACTTCCGCTTCATCATTCTCGACGATGGTTCGACTGATGGCTCGACCGAACGCCTTCGCTATTGGGCGTCGCGGGATTTCCGCATCACTTTGCTCGAGGAGAAGAGCAATCTCGGCCCAGCGCTAAGCTCCCAGCGCGTCGCACTCGCCGCGTCGACCCCCTTCGTCGCGCGGACCGATGCTGACGACATTTCCTATCCGTCGCGGCTCGCCGATCAGCTTGCCGTCTTCGAGCGCTTCCCGGGCGTCGACGTTGTCGGCGGCCTGACCGACGTCATCGATTCGGCCGGGAGGATCATCCGGCGGGCCGAAAGCTGGCGGCTGCTTCATCCCCGGCATGTCCCGCCCTTCGGCAATGGACCCCTGATGTATCGACAGGAGCTGTTCGACCGAGTCGGAGGATACCGGAGCGAGTGCGAGTATTGGGAGGACCACGATCTCATCATCCGAATGGCTGCGATCTCGAAGGTGATGGTACTGCCCTACGCCGTCTATGCGGTGCGGCAGTCGGCCGCGAGCACGCGCATCGCATCGGAAGCGCGCCGCGTCGAGCGGGCGGTCGACCTCATGTACCGCTGCCGCGAGCGCGTCGCCAAGGACCGCTCCTACGACGATCTGCTCGCGTCGTCGGGGCGTCGCGAAGGCAAGCTCGATCCCCGGGTGTTCATCTCGCTCGGCTCCGCGCAGCTCTGGTCCGGCATGCGCCCACACCTCTTCCGGCGACTCCTCCTTCGTGGTGACCTCAAATTCAATTTCCGTACCCTCAGCGCCCTCGTCTGGGCCGCATGGGCCTCAGCCGAGCCGCATACGCTGCGCGCCTTCATGCGGCTGTTGCTCATGGCGCGAAACGCCAGTCCCGCTCCCGAGACGCGGACGAACGAGCCGGTGCTGTGGCGTGGGGGCGCCCTGCTCACGCTTGGCAGGGACTAAGCGCAGGTTCGGCTTCAGCGGCGCCGGGACCGTCGCGGCGTTCGAGCCCGAGCTGCGAACAGGTTCGGACGCCAGCGCGCTGCCGCCATCAACAGCGTTGGAACGATCATCGTCAGCATGACGTCCTTCGCGGACTCGCCATATTGCATGGCTGCGATCGGCCATTGCTCGACCCAGAGGTCGATCGTCTCATTGAGCAGGATAGCCGCGAGCACCCACAGCCACGGTAGCCAGCCGGTCAGCGGGCGTCGCTGTGCGAGGCCGGCGACGATCCAAACGGCGATTCCCGCGAGGACGTGAAGAGCATCGCTGGTGATGATCGCCGCATGCTCGACGAACATCTTCAGTTCATACCAGGAGAACATCCCGCGCTCAATCAGCTGCCAAACGAACCGGGTGGCGTCGAGCGGGGTCATCTTCGATGTGGCAATCCGCCCGGTCAGCCGATCACGACATGCCGCGCCGGCCTGAGCTCCGACTGCTCGGCTGGCGCCCTGGTCGCCGAAGGACGCCATCGGACGAGAAGCGCGATGCACATTGCAAAGGCGCTGCCGATCGCCGCCGTTCGCAGTGGAAAGTCAACCAGGCTGTGGACCAGGATCGCGGCCGACGCGATCACTGCGGCGCGCGCGAACGGGCCGGAATCGGTAACCATCCAGGTCCGCATGGCGGTGCCAGCCCACCACAGAAGGAACAAGGCCATCAACAGCACGCCAGGAACCCCGGTCTCCAGGGCCAGCTCGATGTAATCGTCGTGCGCGTGATTGACCGAGGTCGTCGGATCCAGCCGATCGTGATCCTCGTAAAGCGCATAGACGCGGGGGAAGGTGCCGAGGCCAGAGCCAAGGGGCATGAAGGCGCGGCCGGCGGCGGCGGACGTTGCCAGGATTTCGCGCCGCGGTGCCACGGAGCGGCTTTCGTGGTCCCGCATCAGGTTGTCGCCGATCGGCATCAGGACCAGCGCCGCAATCCCGCATGCGATCAGCGCGACCGTTCCGATCGCCACCCAGATGCGCGCGCGCGAGCGAGGGCGAAGCGCCAACAGGATACTCATCAACGCGACCGGCAGCGCCAGGCCGTATCCGGCAAGCGACCCGTTGAGGACGATCCCGAGCGCAACTACCGCGGCGACCGCGGCGACGACGGCGATCACTCCGGAATAATGCGGCAACCCGGCTCGCGCCGTACGGACCGAGCCGAGGAGCGCACCGAGGAACGGGATCGAGATCACGAGTAGGGTCGCCATGTGATCGGCATTGGCGAAAAAGCCGGTCGCGACACCGACGTTCGTTTCCGGATAGAAATACCAGGGCGACCCGGCCGGGCCGATGCTGCTGACCTGGAGGACTCCGACCAGGATGCCGGACACGAGGCCCGCAAGCAGTGCCGCAATCAGCCACAAGGGCCGGGCGCCGATCCGGAGCACGGTAAAGAGCAGTGCGAGCGGCGGAATGACCGCGAGAAGCGTCGCCAGGCTGTCATAGGGCGCAAGCGAGATCGGCAGCCACGGCACCGGCACGCCAAGCAGCAGGTAGCCAACCGCGAACCGCTCCCGGCCGCCAAGATGCGGCCAGATCGAAGGCGGCAACGGCACAAGCTGGAGGGCGACGAGCGCAAGCGCCAGCAGGATCAGGGCGAGAAGCTGGCGCTCCGCCCTGGATGGAGCGCTCGTCTTCGGCGCGATCACCGCCCAGGCAACCAGGCCAAGACCGAGCAGCTGAAGAACCATGTTCGCGAACATGCCTTGCGCGCTTCCGCCAAGGATCAGGCAGAGGAACAGGTAGATCGGGGCTGCCGTCTGGCTTCCGCGGCTAGCCACCGGACGACTCCCGAGTCAGGCTGAGGCCGCTGATCGTCACGTCGACGGCCTGGGCGAGGTCCGGCGCCGATCCCATCAGTTCGAGCCGCTGGGCCGCGCAGCCCCCCGGGACATCGAACGATCCTTGCGTGCTCGCGCCGAGACGAAGCCCGAACAACTCCTTTGGCGAATTCGCGCAAGTCAGCCGCCAGCTCAGCAGGCCGACGTTACGAAGATCTCCCGACGCCTGCATCGCGATCCGGTAGCGGCCGGGCGAGAGAACGAGCAACTGGGACGCGAGGACACCGTCGTCCTGAGCGTAATAAATGACGTGCAGCCTGCCCCCCGGCCGCCGTTCGGCCAGCCCGAGAGCGGAGGAGGTCAAGGTCCAGTTGAACGGTCCGGGCGCGGACGCGTCGCGGAAGGCGGGATCGTAAATCAGCGCATCTGCTGCGCCGTTGACCTGACCGGTGCTTCGCCAAACCTGATGCGCCTTCGCAAACTCGCCGTCGGCCACAAGGCTGGAGATCAGCACGTCCATCCAGGACTGAACAGTCCCCCGCGGCTGCAGGGTCGAAAGCCTGAGGACGAGGTCGCTGTCGCGCGGGTCTTTCGCGAGCGTCGACAGAGTGGCGTTGCCGAGCTGCGGGTCGGACGCGAACATCGTCCCGAGCTCGGCCCAGTTGCCCGGATCCTTCGCGTAGGTCGCGACGAAGGGCGCAAGCGCCCCGATCCCGTTGGGTACCATGCGGGCCAGCATCGCCGCTTCCCGCAAGCCGTCGCGTCCGTCCCCGATCCGCAGGAAATGATCGGCGAGGAAATAGCGCGCCGGCACGGAGCGCCCATCGCGATCCTCCGCTTCCTCATACGCCGCAGCGGCCAGGCTCTCGTTGCCGGCAAGGTGGTCCCGGACGCCGCGCACGAGGAAGGGTTCGGCGGCAAGCGGATCCTTGTCGGCGGCATCGTTCACCGACTGAAGCACCTTGGGATCGACCGGCTTTCCTGCGCGCGCCGCCGCAGCGATGTCGGTCAATGCCGACCACAACTGTGCGTCGGGATGCTCAGGCCAGACAGCAGCGGCCAGCCTGGGGCGCACTTCCGCGAATTGAGCGACGACGGCATTGCGCACCACTGCCACTGCGATCAGCAGCGCAGCCGCGACTGCAAGGACGCCCCGAACGACC
>NZ_JAFAVR010000044.1 GCF_019242355.1 Sphingomonas sp.
CCGACGTCACGGCGCTTGCGGAGCACGCGACGTTTCTCGCCGATAACCTGACCTTTCTGCTCGACGCCTCGCTGGGCCTCATCTCGATCGAGCAGAACGCGGCCATGAAGCTTTTCTCGTGGGCGGCAGTCGTCTTCCTGCCGCCGACGCTGATCGCCGGCATCTACGGGATGAACTTCGAGCATATGCCCGAGCTTCACTGGCTCGCGGGCTATCCGTGGGCGCTCGGCCTGATGGTGGCGAGCGCGGTCCTGCCGTACTGGTATTTCAAGAGGCGCGGCTGGATCTAGCCGAGAGGCCGCGTCGGGCAGCCTGATCCCTTAAGCCGCTTCGACGGCCTTCTTCGCGATCTCGCGCTTGAGCTTGCGAGCCTTCGGGCTCAGCTTGTCTTCGCTAGTCTTCGCCAGCCAGTTGTCGAGACCACCCACATGCTCGACGGAACGAAGCCCGTGCGTCGACACGCGCAGCTTGACGCTCTGCCCGAGCGCATCGGAGATCAGGGTCACGTTCTGCAGGTTCGGCAGAAAGGTGCGCTTCGTCTTGTTGTTGGCGTGAGAAACGTTGTTTCCCACCTGCCGGCCCTTGCCGGTCAGCTCGCAAACCCGCGACATGGTCTATATCCTGATTTTGGTCGAGCGCGTGGGTGCGCCCGGAAAGCGCCGCCCGTTACCCGTTCGGGCCGGTCTCGTCAACGGCGGTGAGGCAGCGCGAGAGAAACCGCGCGGCTCTACTGACGTTATCCCGGCAAGTTAGGACTCGCGAAGACCGGAGGACCACGACGATGCGAGCCGTCATCTTCGTTATCATCATTGCCGTGCTGGTCGTGCTTGCTGCGCTGGCGACCGGCTTCCTGCATGTCAACCAGGTCCGGCCGGCGCAAACGCCCCAGGTGACCGCGACGCGCCATGGAGTCACCGCCAAGGGCGGCCAGGCGCCGGCATTCGACGTCGAGACCGGCTCGGTGCAGGTCGGCACACGGTCGGCGACCTTAAAGGTGCCCGACATCCGCGTGCAGCCCGCCAATGGCGCCGAGTCCAACGAGGCGACCGCGAACGGCGTCAACCACAGCTAGCTGACAGTCGTGCCCCCGCTGCGCTAGCGCTGGAGCGCGATGACCTTCCCGCTGCCCCCACCGATGCGCCGAGCGCTCGACCTCGCGGCCGAAGCCGCCGCGGATGGCGAGGTGCCCGTTGGCGCTGTCGTTACTCGCGGCGACGAGGTCATCGCCGAGACCCGCAACGCGATGCGAGGCACACTCGATCCGACTGCCCATGCCGAGATGCAGGCGATTCGCGCCGCCGCCGAGCGGCTCGGTACTTCGCGTCTCGACGATTGCACCTTGTGGGTGACTCTGGAGCCCTGCGCGATGTGCGCGGCAGCGCTGGCGATCGCGCGGGTGAGGGCGCTGCGCTTTGCGACGGACGATCCGAAAGGCGGCGGAGTCGTGCACGGGCCGCGGATCTTCGCGCAGTCGACCTGTCATCACCGCCCGGATGTGCTGGGTGGCATCGGCGAAGAGGAGGCGGCGGCCCAGCTCCGCGCCTTCTTTTTGGAACGGCGCTAGCGCAGGTCCGTCGAGCGGAACGGGATTACCCGAAGCTCGACACGGCGGTTGGCGGCGCGCTGAGTCTCGTCGGCTTCGGGATTATAGAGCGGCGCCCCCTTGCCGAGGCCTTTCGACGCCAGCCGGGCCCGAGCGACGCCATGGCCGGCGAGATAGGCGGCAACGGCGGCCGCGCGCTTCTGCGACAAGGCTGCATTATAGTCGGCGCTGCCGCTGGTGTCGGTGTGAGCGAGCACGTCGACATAGGTCGAGCCATAGAGCTTCAGCGTTCGCGTGAGCTCGAGCAGCGTCGCGTCGAACTCCGGCCTCAGCACGCTGCTGTTGCTGTCGAAGGTAAAGCTCGCAGGAATGCGAATCAGCAATCCATCGGGCATGTTGAGCACATCGACGCCGATGCCCGCCGTCTGCACGCGCAGTTCCTGTTCCAGCCGCTGCATTGTCGCCGGCGCTTCGGCGGGTGCCAGCGGCCGAATGCGCGCCGCCCGCATCTTCGCGGCGCGGGCGTGCCGGCCACCGATGATGTCGGCATTGAGATAGCCCGCAGTCAGCCCCAGCGCGGTGAACTCGGCCGGGCGCGGCAGCGGCGGCGCTCCGGAGCCCATCATTCCGCATCCCGACAGGGCGAGTGCGGCGGCGGCCGATGCAAGGCTTGCGGCAGGATGAAACGAGCGCATCAGGAAGCTCCGGACCATGATGGAAAAGAAAGGCATGAAACCGGCACGGCGGGCCGGTGGTTCCGCTTGTGCAACTACCCATTTTGTGAACCTTCGGCGACAGGCTAGACTCCGCAACGCATCTCGATGAGCGATCAATTGCACTCCATACCCTGGCTCGCCGTCCTGCTGATCCTCGTTCTGGTCGTCCTCAACGGCGTCCTTTCGATGAGCGAGCTGGCGATCGTCTCGTCGCGCGAGGCGCGGCTGAAGGCGCTTGCCCGCAACGGAAGCAACGGCGCGAAGATTGCTCTCGAGCTCGCGTCCGATCCGGGGCGTTTCCTTTCGACGGTGCAGAGCGGCATCACCTTGATCACCTTCCTCAACGGCGCCTTTTCGGGCGCAACTTTGGGGCAGCCCGTGGCCGACCGGCTGGAGCTCGCCGGGCTCAGCACGGCAACCGCGCACACGCTCGGCTTCACCCTGGTTATCGTCGTGACGACCTTCATCTCGCTCGTCATCGGCGAGATCGTTCCCAAGCAGATCGCCCTTCGCTCGCCCGAGCCGATCGCGGTGGTCGTGTCCTGGCCCATGACCTTGCTGTCTCGAATCACGGCGCCCTTCGTCTGGCTGCTC
>NZ_JAFAVR010000181.1 GCF_019242355.1 Sphingomonas sp.
TGAAGAACTCGCTCGCTGCCGGATCCATCGCCAGGAAGACATCCGCGCCCGCCTTGTAGCCCGCGGCGTCGACGGCGCGCAGGATGAACTCGATCGCCTCCCGAGGGGATCCGATGTTCGGTGCGAAGCCGCCCTCGTCCCCGACGCCCGTCGCCAGGCCCGCATCATGAAGCGCGCCTTTCAGCGCATGGAACACTTCGGTTCCGCAACGCAGCGCCTCCGAGAAGCTCGGCAGACCCGCCGGGACGATCATGAACTCCTGAAAGTCGAGCGGATTGTCGGCGTGCGCCCCGCCGTTCAGCACGTTCATCATCGGCACGGGGAGAAGCGTCGCGTCGGCGCCGCCGACATAGCGATAGAGCGGTAGCCCGACCGACTCCGCCGCCGCCTTCGCCGCCGCAAGGCTAACTCCAAGGATCGCATTGGCGCCGAGCCGGCCCTTGTTCGGCGTTCCATCAAGCTCGATCATCTCGGCGTCCAGCCCCGCCTGGTCCTCGGCATCCAGGCCCAGAACCGCCTCGGCGATCTCACCGTTCACCGCCGCGACCGCCTTGGTCACTCCCTTGCCTCCCCAGCGGCTCTTGTCGCCGTCCCGCAGCTCGACCGCCTCGTGAACGCCCGTCGATGCGCCCGACGGCACCGCCGCGCGCCCGAGGCTGCCGTCCTCCAGCTCGACATCGACCTCGACCGTCGGGTTGCCGCGGCTGTCCAGGATCTGGCGGGCGTGAACGTCGACGATGATGGTCATGGCAGGAGGTCCTTGCAGATGCGTAACGATGCTGATTTAGGACGAGCCTATTAGGCCCCGCGCCCGATCGTGCAACTTTCGCTTCGGAAGTCAGGAACGAGGCGTCGCGCTCCCGGGTTGAAGCGGCAAGACAAAGGAGATTCGACATGGCTGACAATGACACTGCCCTGCCGGAGGGGACCGACACCGTGATTGCCGGCGCTTCGCAGGTCGACGGCGCAACTGGCGACAGCGACACTGCTTTGCTTGCAGACCGCGAAACCGCGACCACCACCGACGCGGGCGCTGGCGGCGCATCCGATGCCAGCCTTGCAGAGCGCCTTCGCAGCGGACGAGATAAGTTGTCCGGCCAGGCGGGAGACCGGGCGCGCGGCCTGGTCGGCCAAGGCCTCGAACGTTCATCCGAAGCCCTTGCCAACGTCGGGCGCATGATCGGCGATACCGCGAGCGGCATCGATGACCGCCTGGGCAGCGAATATGGCGACTATGCGCGCCGCGCCGCAAGCGCGATCGAGAATGCGTCGAACACCATCGCCAGCAAGGACCCGGACGAGCTGATCGACGATGCCCGCAACTTCGTCCGCAACAGCCCCGGCATCGCCCTGGCCGGCGCCGCTGTCGTCGGCTTCGTCGTCGCCCGGCTGTTGAGGAGCGGCATCGCGACCAGCGGGACCGACGAAAGCGACGATTGATGCTGAAGGTGCCCGAGCAAGCGCAACCCGCCGCGCCGGAGCGGCCAGTCGGTGAGCTGGTCCACCAGCTGATCGAGGACGGCAAGGCCTATGCGCGGGCCGAGGTCGGCCTGGTTAAGGCGATTGCGAGCGCCAAGGCCGGTGCGCTGGCGATGCCCGCGGGCCTCCTCGCCGCGGCGCTGCTGCTCGGCCTTGCCGCGATCAACGCGCTCGTGCTCGGCGTCGTCCTGGCACTGGCGAGGTTCGTCGGGCCGCTGCTTGCCGGCCTGATCGGCACGCTGATCTTCGCCGGCGTCGCGGGCGGCCTCGCCTGGTTCGCGGTCGGCAGGATCAGGAGGGCGCTATGACCGACACGCCGCAGGTCGCCGCAGCCCGGATCGAAGTCGAACGATCGCGGGCGCGGCTGATGACCACCGCACATGAGCTCCAGCACCGGATCAGCCCCGGCACGCTCGCCCGTGACGCCTGGCAGGGCGCGCGAAGCAAGGGCGCCGATCTCGCAGAGGACGCGGTCGACGCGGTCCGTGCCCGGCCCGTCGCAACCGGCGGAGCGGTCGCGGCGGTCGCCCTGTTTCTTGCTCGCCATCCGCTGATGGACCTCGCCGGCAAGGCTTGGGGCGGGATGTCGGGCAAGCGCCGCAAGACCACCACATCGAACACCAGGAATACGGAGACGATCGAATGACCGATTCACGCAGCAGCGACACCACCCGCTCGGGCAGCGGCGCGACGGCTCGCCAGCGGGCGATCGACGCCTATGACAGTGCGCGCGGAAGCGTTGCCGACGCAGGGCGCCGTGCCGCCGACACCCTGACCGAGGCGCCGCTCATCGCTCTTGCCGGCGGACTTGCCGCGGGCGCGCTGATCGCTGCCCTGCTTCCGCGCACCGATGCGGAGGACCGG
Source organism: Sphingomonas sp. (assembly GCF_019242355.1). Classification (GTDB taxonomy): domain Bacteria; phylum Pseudomonadota; class Alphaproteobacteria; order Sphingomonadales; family Sphingomonadaceae; genus Sphingomicrobium. The sequence continues at coordinate 2,344 of NZ_JAFAVR010000181.1, forward strand.
TGGGTTCGCCCGACCGCCCGGCGGGTCCGGAGGAGTGCCAATGCCGCATTCGATGCGGCACGGACGACCGGCACCCAGCGTCTCGGCGAGGTCGGCCTCAGCCGGGAAAAGGGCGAGGAGACGATCCGCTCGCTGCTCGACCGGGTTACGGATGTCGCGAAGGCAACGGCGCAGGCGGCAACGGACGCCGCGAAGAACGCGAACTGACGCTGGTTGCGGTTCGCAGGGCGCCAGAATCCTGCTAGCGGGCCGCAATGAGCAAGCTTCATCTCGTGTTCGGCGGCCGGGTCAAGGATCCGCGCGGCCTCGACTTCGACATGTCGACGATCGACCTGGTCGGCATCTACGACAGCTACGCCGCGGCCGAGGACGCCTGGCGCGGGAAGGCCCAGGGCAGTGTCGACGACGCCGAGATGAAATATGTCGTCGTCCACCTGCACCGCCTGCTGGAGCCGGAAGGGATCTCGCGACCGAAGCAGCCGGCGAGCTAGCTTGGGCTAGACCAGGGATGCTAGGCCTTCCGGTACCGCCACATCAGTAGCGGCCGCTGAAGCAGCAGGCCCGCGATGAAACCACCGATGTGGGCGGGCGTCGCAAGTAGCGTGCCCTGCCCGCTCGCCAGCCATCCGACCATGAACTGCAACACGACCCAGGCAGCCAACAGCCACACGACGTTGATCCAGCGATTGAAGCGGGCCGATGACGTCACCCGTTTCGCCCGTCCGAAGCTCAGAGCGAACGCTCCGATCACTGCGCTGATGGCGCCGCTCGCGCCGACCATGGGCGTCAGTCCGTGCGGTTCCGCGAGCCACTGCGCCGCAGCCGCTGCATAAGCCCCGACCACATACAGCAGCACCAGGCACGACCGGCCGAGCACCCGCTCCACCTGGCTTCCGCACCAGAACAGCATCAGCATGTTGAAGCCGAGGTGCAGCAGGCCCGAATGGACCAGGGTCGCGGTCAGGGGCGTAAGGACGGCGGGAACAGCCGGCGCGACGCGGATCAGGCCGTCCACTCGCGCCGGGATGAAGCCAAGGCCGCCCGCCGCGCGGTCGTCCCACCCCAGGGCCATGGTAACTAGCCACGCCGCGCAGGTCAGCGCGATGATCGCAGCCGTCGCCGTGCGGGGAATGCTCCTCACGCCAGCAGGCTCAGACGAACTCGATCTTCTCGACCTGATAGTAGCGATCGCCGGATGGCGTCGACACCTCGACCTCATCGCCCGCCTGGCGCCCGATGAGAGCGCGCCCGAGCGGCGAATTGTAGCTGATGCGGCCCACCCGCGCGTCCGCCTCGGCCTGGCCGACAAGCTGGTAGCGAACGGTCTTTTCGTCCTCGTCGAGCAGGGTCACGGTCGCTCCGAACACGACCTTGTCGCCCGACAGCGACGTCGGGTCGATCACCATCGCCCGGCTCAGCCGGTCCTCGAGGTCGGCGATCATTGCCTCGATCTGGCCCTGGCGTTCCTTGGCGGCATGATATTCAGCGTTCTCGGAGAGGTCGCCATGAGCGCGCGCCTCCTCGATCGCTTCGACGATCTGCGGTCGCTCCAGTCGCAGTCGCTTCAGCTCGTCGCTGAGCATTGCATGGCCCTGGGCCAGCATCGGCACCTTGTCGGCACTCGCCATGTCGATCCCTTTATTCAAAAGCTCGCCCCGCGGCCCGGATGGGCTCACACAAGGGCGCTGATTGTCGGTGGAGCTTAACTCGCGGAGGCGGAATAATAGGACTGGACCGACGCGACTTCAAGCGCGCGGTCGCGCAGCGCCTCGATCGCCCGGGCCGTGGCCAGGCTCGCCGACGCCGTCGTGAAATAGGGCACCTTCTTCACCAGCGCCGTCGCGCGGATCGCCTGGCTGTCCTTCAGCGACTGCCAGCCTTCGGTCGTGTTGAACACCAGCACCACCTGACCGTCGGTCAGGCGGTCGACGATGTGCGGACGGCCCTGCGCCACCTTGTTCACCGGTTCGACGGGCAGGCCTCTCGACTGGAGGTGCGCGGCCGTGCCGCCAGTTGCGATGACCGAGAAGCCGAGCTCGACCAGCTTCTCGACTGCCGGCACAATGTGATCCTTGTCCGCGTCCTTGACCGATACGAAGGCCGTTCCGCTCTGCGGCAGTTTCATCCCGGCGCCAAGCAAGGCCTTGGCGAAGGCGACATCGAAATTGCGTTCCAGACCCATGACTTCGCCGGTGCTCTTCATTTCCGGTCCAAGCACCGGGTCGGTCCCCGGGAACCGCGCGAACGGGAAGACGGATTCCTTGACCGCGATATAATCCAGGTCGCGCCCGACCTCGCCGAAGTTGGCCAGCGGCTCACCGGCCATCACCCTTGCCGCGATCTTCGCCACCGGCACGCCGATCGCCTTGGCGACGAACGGCACTGTCCGGCTCGCGCGCGGATTGACCTCGATGAGGTAAACCTCGCCGTCCTTCACCGCATACTGGACGTTCATCAGGCCCCTGACGCCGAGCGCCAGCGCCAACTCACGGGTCTGCCGCTCGATTTCCCGCACGACGTCGGCCGGGAGGCTATGGGGCGGGATGGAGCAGGTGCTGTCGCCCGAGTGGACCCCCGCTTCCTCGATATGCTGGAGCACCCCGCACACAGCGACGTCCGTCCCATCGCAGATGGCGTCGACGTCGACCTGGATCGCATCGCGCAGGTAGCGGTCGATGAGCACCGGGCTTGATCCCGACACCGCGACAGCGGTCGCGATATAATGATCGAGCTGGGCCGGGCCGTCGACCACCTCCATGCCCCGCCCGCCGAGCACGTAGGACGGGCGCAAGAGCACCGGATAGCCGATCCTTTCTGCGACGAGCAGCGCTTCCTCCCGGCTGCGCGCGATGCCGTTCGCGGGCTGCTTGAGCCCCAGCGTCGCGACCAGATCGGCGAACCGCTCGCGGTCCTCCGCAAGGTCGATGCTGTCCGGCGAGGTCCCGAGGATCGGCACGCCCGAAGCCTGCAACTCCGCCGCCAGCTTCAGCGGCGTCTGCCCGCCCAGCTGGACGATGACGCCCAGCAATTCGCCCCGCTCCTGCTCGCGCCGAACGATCTCCAGCACGTTCTCCGCCGTCAACGGCTCGAAATAGAGACGGTCCGACGTGTCGGGGTCGGTCGAGACCGTCTCCGGGTTGCAATTGACCATGATGGTTTCGAGCCCGGCGCCATCCCGGCCAAGCGCGAACGCCGCGTGGCAACAGCAATAGTCGAACTCGATGCCCTGCCCGATCCGGTTCGGCCCGCCGCCCAGGATAATCACCTTGCGGCGGTCGGAAACGTCGGCCTCGTCCTCGGCGTCGCCGAACAGCGGCGCCTCATAGGTCGAATAGAGATAGGGCGTCGCCGCATCGAACTCGGCCGCGCAGCTATCGATGCGCTTGAACACCGGCCTGACTCCAAGCGCCAGGCGATGGGCGCGCACTTCAGACTCCGTGACCCCGCCCGTCATCGCCTTGGCCGCATCGTGAACGACGCCCGATGGCCCGGGTTGTGCCGCGAAATGCGCCGACTGCAGCGCAAGCTGGGCAAGCCGCGCGTCGGCGAAGCCCATGGCCTTCAGCCGCCGCATTCCGCGAGCGTCGCTCGGCAGGCCCTCGGCCCGCACCTGCTCCTCGGCGCGGACGATCTCCTCCAGCCGCCGCAGGAACCAGGGGTCGAAACCCGCGATCTGGTTGATCCGCTCGACCGTGAAGCCCTGCCGCAGCGCCTCCGCCGCGACCAGCAGCCGGTCCGGTGTCGACCGCGCCAGCGCGCTTTCAATCGTCGTCGGATCGGCATTCTCCAGCTCGCGCACCCGGTCGAGCCCGCACAGCCCCGTTTCCAGCCCGCGCAATGCCTTTTGCAGGCTCTCGGCGAAGCTGCGGCCGATCGCCATCACTTCGCCGACCGACTTCATCGCCGTCGACAGCATCGCCTGCGATCCCTTGAACTTCTCGAAGGCGAAGCGCGGGATCTTGGTGACGACATAATCGATCGTCGGTTCGAAACTGGCCGGGGTGGCGCCGCCGGTGATGTCGTTGGCGATCTCGTCGAGCGTGTAGCCGACCGCCAGGCGCGCCGCGACCTTGGCGATCGGGAAGCCCGTCGCCTTGGACGCCAGCGCCGACGAGCGCGACACGCGCGGGTTCATTTCGATCACGACCATCCGCCCGGTCTTCGGATCGACCGCGAACTGGACGTTGGAACCACCTGTTTCGACGCCAATTTCCCGAAGCACGGCGATGCTTGCCGAGCGCATCCGCTGATATTCCTTGTCGGTCAGCGTCAGCGCCGGCGCGACCGTGATCGAATCCCCGGTGTGCACCCCCATCGGGTCGATATTCTCGATCGAGCAGATGATGATGGCGTTGTCCGCGCGGTCGCGGACCACCTCCATCTCAAATTCCTTCCACCCGACGAGGCTCTCGTCGATCAGCACCTCGGTGGTCGGCGAAGCCTCCAGCCCCGTTC
>NZ_JAFAVR010000004.1 GCF_019242355.1 Sphingomonas sp.
GCGCTCGCAGGGCTTAGCTCTGTGCTGATGATCAACACCTTTGCTCACTCGCGCGTGTGGTTCGCGATGTCCGACGATGGATTGTTGCCGAATTTCATATGCGCGATCCATCCCCGCTTCCGCACGCCGTACCTTGGCACGATCACTGTGGCCGCTATCGCGGCTGCTGGCGCTGCATTCCTGCCGATTGCCATCCTCGGCGACCTCGTCAGCCTCGGCACGGGGGTGGTGTTCCTCACCGTCGCGGTCAGTACCATGTGGCTGCGCTCGACGCGTCCGGACCTGCGGCGACCGTTCTCCGTGCCGTTGGGCGGCATCCGAGTGGGTCGGGCCTGGATCGGGACCGTCCCGATCCTGTCGATCCTGCTTACGCTCATGATGATGGCCCCGGTACTCGGGGATATCGTCTACAAGGCGGCCCACGGTGACTGGATCCCGGCCATGATCCTCCTGTGCTACATCGCCGCTGGCGCTGTGCTTTATTCTACTTATGGCCTGCGCCGCTCGCGTCTCGGCCAGCGCTGGGCTGCCGAGCGGGCGGCTCATGAGCGGCGGGAGCGTGCCGGCGGCGGCCCGCTCGCGATGGAAAGGGACCCGATCCCATAACTTGCATCAGGTCTGTTTTGTTACATTTCCGGGAGCATTCGGGGCTTAGCCGAGTGACCGGAGTTCGAAGGGGGAATCACATGTCGGACCATCGGAATTTCGCGCGCGCGAGCAGCAAGCTCGCCATTCTTCGCCTGCTTGCGAGTGCTGCGGTCGTCATGCCTGGGGTTGCTCATGCGCAGGCGGCACAGCCCGCACCGGCGCCGACTCCGTCGACCACCGACCCTCAAGCCGGGGATACCCCGAAGACGACGCGCGCCGCTAACGGCGACATCGTCGTTATCGCGAGACATTATGTTCCGCAGGGTGCGGAGACGGCGACCAAGTCCGACATCCCGCTGATCCAGACGCCGCAGTCGATCTCCGTGATTACGCGCGACCAGATTGACCTGTTGAACTTCACGGATGCGCAGCAGGCCGTCCGATACACCGCTGGCGCGTTCGGCGAGAATTACGGTCCCGACCCACGATACGACTTCATCACGGTCCGTGGGTTCACGCCCAAGCAGTATATCGATGGACTTGCGGTCCCCGCGACGACGACCATCTCTGCAGTGGGTGTCGATCTGTACGCCTTCCAGTCACTCGACATTCTCAAGGGACCCGCGTCCGTCCTTTACGGCGCGGCTCCCCCGGGCGGTATCCTGAACGAGGTCAGTCGCCGGGCGTCGCCGGTTTTCGGCGGCGAGGCCGAGCTCAAGGGGGGCACTCACAGCTTCTGGGAAGGGGCCGCGACGGTAACCGGCCCTGTCTCCCCGTTCCTCGATGTGCGGATGACCGGTCTCTACAAGAATGCCCATGGCGAGATCGATTTTCAGCGGAACCAGCGCCTGTTGCTGTCGCCGACGGCGACGCTGAAGCTTGGCAGCGCCACGCGCCTGACGGGCCTCTTCTACTACCAGCACGATCATAATCTCGGTGGCAACGGGGGATTCCTGCCGCTTTACGGCACGCTGCTGCCCAGCCCGACCGGGCTGCACATCAGCCGGTCGACCAACCTCGACGACCCCAAGACCACCTTCAATCGCAATCAGTGGGCCGCAGGCTATGACTTCGAGCACCGGTTCGGCAGCCGGCTGGCGTTCCACTCAAACACGAAATGGAGTCACTATAACGAGAAGACGCCGATCGGCATTTACAGCGGCGGCGGCTTCATCAACACGACCGATCCGACGCTTCCCAGCTATTATCGGACGCTCCAGCAGTACAATTTCACCTATGCGGAGAAGGTCAACAGCTTCGCGACCGATAATCGTTTTGACGCGAAGCTGGATACCGGCCCAATCAGGCATAAGGTCCTGGTCGGTGTGGACTATCGGAATGTGCGCAATACGGCGGCTTTCGCTTTCGTGTTCGCCGGGCAAATTGACGCATTCCATCCGGTCTACGATCGGACCTTTGAAGTCAGTCCCGGTTTCCCAACGCCGTACAACGATCAGAAGCTGAAGCAGACCGGCGTCTACGGACAGGACCAGATGAATATCGGCCAGCTGTTTGTCACTCTTGGCGGCCGGCAGGACTGGGTGCGCGTCAACACGTTCGGCGCACAGCAGAATGAGAAGAAGTTCACGTACCGGCTCGGCGCCAACTACGTGACCAGCATGGGCTTGGCGCCCTACATCAGCTATTCGACGTCGTTCGAGCCGGTGATCGGTAAGAGCACCACGACGAACGAGCCATTCAAGCCCACATCCGTGAAGCAGTGGGAAGGTGGCTTGAAGTATGACGCTCGTGGCCTCCCGAGCAACGTGAAGCTGTTCGCCACGGGCGCGCTGTTCGACATCAAGGAAAACAACTTCGTTGTCGCGCAGGTTGGGCCGACAAATCCGTTTGGGGCGACTCAGGCCGGTCAGGTTGAGGTGAAGGGGGTCGAGCTCGAGCTGGTCAGCCGCTTCAACCAGCAATTGTCGGTGAACGCCTCGTACAGCTACAATCACAGCGAGATCACGAAGAACCCGAATGCTCCGCAAGACGTCGGATTCCCGCTGCCGACCACGCCGAAGCACAAGCTGTCGCTGATCGCCGATTACACCATTGCGCATGGAGCCCTGGCCGGCTTGGGCGGCGGCGCCGGCGTCCGCTACAACAGCGCGAGCGCGGGCTCGCTGCCGTCCGGCACGTTTCCCGGGGTCGGATTCGCACCGACGATCGTTACAGGAAAGGCGACGCTGTTCGATGCGATGGTGCATTACGACCAGCCCCGTTTCCGGATCGCGGTCAATGCGTCCAATCTGTTCGACAAGAACTACGTCGCGCGGTGCACCGGACTTTACGGCTGCGTCTACGGCGCCGGCCGCGAGGTGATCGTTACCCTGACAGGTAAGCTCTAAGCCACTGCTTCCGGGGCGGCGGCGAAGGGTCGCCGCCCTCGATCACCTTTCCAGTGCCGCCTTGACCCACTCCGCGCCGTCGCGGATGGCGCGGCGCGCCACCTCGGCAACCGACATGGCTTCGAGGAAACTGTGAGTGGCGCCGCGATAGACGACGGGTGTCGCCGCCACGCCCGCATCCTTCATGCGCCGCGCCATCTCGTGGCTTTGCTCGGCCAGCAGGTCGCAGTCGGGAATCGCCAGAAACGCCGGCGGCAGGTCGCGCAGATCGGCAAGGATCGGCATCGCGTACGGGTCCGGCCGATGGACGAGATCCTCGCCCAGGTAAGACGTGAAATAATGATCCATCTCGGCGCGCTGCAGGACCGCCCCCTCGCCGCCGAAGCGCGCTTCCGCCTCGTCGGAACAAGCCTGCCCGAAGGCGCCGTAGTTCAGCAGCAGGCCCTTCAGGCGGTCGCCGCGCCCGCGATCGCGAAGCCGAAGCGCGGTGGCCATCGAGAGATTGGCGCCCGCGGAGTCACCACCGATGGCGATCCTCTCCGGGTCGATTCCGAGCGACTGCGCGCCCTCGCCGTTCAGCCACTCAACCAGGTCGACGATTTGGTCGAGGGCTTTGGGATACCGCGCTTCGGGTGAGAGCGGGTAATCGACGCCCAGCACAGCGAAGCCGCCGGCCGCGGCATATTCGCGCATCAGTCGGTCATGCGTGTCGATGCTGAACAGGACGAAACCACCCCCGTGCAGGTAGATGAGGAGTGGAGCAGGGGAGGGCAGGCCGGGATCATAGAGACGGACGCGCAAATCGCCCGTCGTGGTTGGAATCATGTGCTCGGTCGTGCGCGCCATGACGGGTCCGCTTGCCCGCCACGGAGCCCGCACCTTCTCGGCGATTGCCCGCGCTTCATTGATCGGAAGCGAGGCAAACGGCGGATACTCGGCCCAGGCGGCGGAAAGCTGCCTGGCGAACAGGGAGATTTCGGGATCGAGTTCAGGCGTGTCGAGGCTCATGGGTGCAAGCTAGCCACCGAGTATCGCATTTGCCTTTGCATGCGGACCGGACACATGCTCCGCTGGGCCAGTTAGTTCGGCCGCGGATGTTCGCGCGCGTAATGACTCGGGGCGACGCCGAGCACGCGGTGGAACATTGCGGTGAACGAGCTCGGGCTTTCATAGCCGACTTCATAGGCGATGTTGGTAATCGGCTGCCCCTCGGCCAGCATCGAGATTGCGGCCATCAGGCGGATTTGCTGCCGCCACATGGCGAAGGCCATTCCGGTCTCCTCGCGGAAAGTCCTCGTGAAGGTACGCCGGCCCATGCCCGCAAGCTTGGCGAGCTCATCCAGGTCGCGCTGGTCGCTCGGCTGCGCGACGATCTGGTCGCACACCCGCCGCAAGCGGCGATCGTGGGGCATGGGCGCGGACAGCGGCACCTCCGGGACGCGCTGAATCTCCTCGATCAGAAGGCGAACGATCCGACCCTCACGGCCGGTTTCGTCATACTCGTGATCGAAGGTCAGGATCTCCTGGATCAGCGCGCGGGCGAGCAGCGGCATGTCGAACACACGGCAGACATTCGGCTGATTGGGGAGCGTCGGGTCGATGTAGAGGACGTTGAGATCGACGTCGTGCCGACACGAAACCATGTGGCGGCAGCCCGCGGGGATCCAGATTGCCCGGTTCGGCGGCAACACGAAGGTTGTGCTGTCGGTGCTCACCGAGATGACTCCACTGCATGCGTAGGACAGCTGCGCTCGCTCGTGGGAGTGGAAGTCGTCAACCAGCCCCGCCGGGTAATGATCGCTCAGGGCGACGACCGGACGGACTGTCAGCGGAAGATCTGCGCTACGCTTAATCTCTGTCATGGCTATTCGGCCCGGCGAAGCTAACTCAATCCCGGGTTCGCGCAAAGAGGGCCGTGAGATCGCCATCGGTCGCCATCGCGAAAGACTTCGACCCGATTGCCGCTATGCGGCGCCAGCGACGGTGCTACGTTCTCGGCCGAAGGGAGGGAGGGGAATGCATCTCGCGCGAAGCGGCATGTCGCTTGTGCTCGGCGCAATTGCGCTCAGCGCTGTCGCCGGTCCGCCGATGCGGCGTGCTCATGGCCCGATGCCCATGGAAGCCATTGGCGATCCGTACCCCAGCACATATCGAGTGCCGCGCTCCGCGCCCGTCGTGCTCGTCGGCGCGACCATCCTCGACGGCGCTGGGCAGCGCTTCGATAATGGCGAGGTTATCCTTGCCGACGGCAAGGTCCGCTCGATCGGTCACGACCTTCCGCGCCCTGCCGGAGCCATGGTCATCGACGCGCACGGCAGATGGATCACGCCCGGGCTGATCGACGTGCACACCCACCTTGGCGTCTACAGCCTGCCGGAGACATCGCTCGACACGGGCACGAGCGACGTTACCGAGCTTCGCGACCCGAACGCCGCCGATACCTGGGTCGAGCATGCAGTCCGGACGGTTGATCCGGGCTTCTCCCACGCGCTGGCAGCGGGAGTGACGACGCTGCAGATCCTTCCCGGATCGTCGGCCCTGTTCGGCGGCCGGTCCGTCATCGTGCATCCCATCGCGGCTGCGACGATCGCCGCCATGAAATTCCCCGGCGCTGCGCAGGGGCTCAAGATGGCGTGCGGCGCGAGTCCCAAGGAGGAATTTGCGGAGCGGCATCTGCTCAACAGTCGTCAGGGCGAGATCGCGGCAATGCGAGAGGCCTTCGCCGAGGCGGAGAACTATGTGCACCAGGAGGGTCAGGAGCACGGGCATGAGCATCACGGTCCGGCTGCCGACGACCTGCGGGACCAAACACTGGCATTGGTCCTGCAGGGCAAGATGCCGGTGCACATCCATTGCTA
>NZ_JAFAVR010000261.1 GCF_019242355.1 Sphingomonas sp.
GACCGGTCAGCCTGCGCCGGATCGAGCAGCGCGCTCAGAAGATTTCCGAGCTTCGTTTCCGCGACGGAGAAATTGAAGCCATCCATTTGCGGCCCGTAGAAATAACGGCCGTCAATGCCGGGTTCTCCGAGGAAAGCCCGAACGGGGGTGCCGTTGTCCCTGCGGGCGAGATAGGCAGCCCCTGCCGACGCGGACTTGCGCGCTGCCTGCACCGCGGGCCAGTCGCCGACCAGCTGCCGCAGCACCGCTGGCTCATATCGGCTCTCGACCTCGCGTTCGAAGGCAGCACCGTCCACTGCGTCGATGCAGCGCACCCGGTCGGCCTCGGCGAGGTCAACTGGACCTGGCTCGACATCGGCCACGGTGCCGGATCAGTGGCCGGCGTGCGCCTGGGCGATCAATTCGTTGAACTTCGCCGCGCTGATCCCCAGCAACAGGCCCTGTTCGTCCTTGCCGAAGGCAGTCGCGGGGACCTTGATCTTGGTCGTGCCGGTATCGACGACCACGCCATCGGGATCGACTTGCGACACGATGCCGATGTGGGCGCCGCTGACGTCGCGAAGCTGGCTACCGACCTTCAAGTCGGCAGCAGTCGCAGCCACGGCGTGCGACTTCGCTGCCGGACGACTGTCATCCTTGGGCACGGCTTTCTGGTCTGCGGCGCCGACAAGCCGATTGTATTCGGCGTTGTTCTCTCGGTTGCCCGCCGAGATCTTTGCGGAGTCGCCCGAGCCCGGCAGCGGCGCACCTGGCGGAGCCGCCTGAGCGTTCGCTAGGCTCGCCGACGCGATCGTCAGCGCCATGCTGACCGAAACTGCTGCAATAGACCGATTCATGATGTCCCGCTCCGCTGTTGATAGCGCTATCAGATGCCGCGCCACAGCACGGCAAATGGCGCCTTATGCCTTTAGACCCTCAACGTGAACCCAGGCTGTGCAGCGGCTCAGCGCTTGAGCGCCGCTGCGGCCCTGGCTCGCTCCGTAACTTGGCCGAGGTTGCTTTCTCCCGGACGGATGAACCAGGTCCCTCCCACGCACAGTACGGATGATACCGCCAGCCAGTCGGCCGCAGTCTCCGGCCGAACGCCACCGGTCGGGCAGAAACGCGCCTCGGCGAGCGGAGCAGAGAGCGCCTTGAGGGCAGCAATCCCTCCCGAAGCCTCGGCAGGGAAGAACTTGAATCGGCTCAGGCCGAGATCGAGGCCGCGCATGATGTCGGCCGCGGTCGCAACGCCCGGCAGGTACGGAATCCCGGCGTCGCGGACAGCAAGCGCAAGAGGATTGGTCAAGCCGGGCGAGACGATGAAGCGGCTGCCCGCGTCGATGGCCTGCGCCAGCTGGACCTCATTGAGGACGGTGCCTGCGCCGACGATCGCGCCCGGAACCGCGTTCATTGCGCGGATCGCGTCGAGCGCGCCCGGAGTCCGCAAAGTCACTTCCAGCACTGGCAAGCCCGCGTCGACGAGTGTCTCGGCAAGCTCGACCGGGTCAACCTCGCCGTTGAGGACCAGCACCGGGATTACCGGCGCGGCGCGCATGATCTCGTCAATCGTCATGGATGCTCCCCAGCAAAGGCCGCCGCAGCGCCGAACAGTCCGGGCTGCGGATGTGTGATGAGCTTGACGGGCATCTCGTCCATTCGGCGTTCGAAGCGGCCCTTGGCGATGAACCGGTCGCGAAAACCCGAATCCGGCAAATGATCGGACAGCCGCAGCCCGAGGCCCCCGGCGATCACCACCGCCTCAGCGCCCTGGGCAAGGGCCATGTCGCCGGACACCGCGCCAAGGCTCAGGCAAAAGCGATCCAGAGCGGCGTTGGCGAGACTGTCCCGATACTCAAGTGCAGCGCCCCATAGCTCCTTGTCGTCATGAAATGTCAGGTCGAGGCCTTCGATCGCGCCCAGGGCTTCGTAAATGTTCCACAAACCTCGGCCCGCAACCAGGCGCTCGACTGAGACGCGCCGGAAGTTCTTCCGCAATTGCTGCAGGATACGGTCCTCGAGACTGTCGAGGGGCGCAAAGTCGACGTGTCCGCCCTCTGTCTCGATAACGTCGTAGGAGCCTCCGTGGCGGTTGAGGATCGCGACGCCAAGCCCCGTGCCCGGACCGAGGACGGTGATGATGCCCTGCTCTGGAAGCGGCCGTTCGGGACCGCAGACATGCTTGAAGTCGCGATCGCCCAGCGATGCGACGGCATGGGCGACCGCCCCGAAGTCATTGACGATTGTGTAGCGGTCGACGCCGAGCCGATCCTTGATCAGCGCAGGCCGGATCACCCACGGATTGTTGGTCATCTTGAGGACGTCGCCGGCAATCGGTCCAGCAAAAGCGATCGCGAGCTCATTGGGAAGCTCGATGGAGGCCCTCCGACCGAACTCCTGCCAGGCGAGCTGGAAGCTACCATGCTCGGCCGTCTTCAAAGTCACTGGCTCGCCGAGCTCGATGACCCTGCCGCCATCGATCGTCGCAACTGCGAAGCGGGCGTGAGTCCCGCCGACATCTGCCGCCGCGATCCGCCTCATGCCTGCTCCGTCTCCATTGCCGCCAGTATTGCCGACGCGCCGCGTTCGGCTTCGTCGGCCTGGCGCATCAGCGCGAAAAGCTCGCGGCCCGTTCCGACTGGTGGTGGTGGCGAATTGGCCGGCGATCGCGGCGAAAGGTCGATTCCGACGGCTTCGAGAACGCCAGTGCGCGCATCGACCCTGATGACGTCGCCATCGCGCACTCGCGCGAGCGGTCCGTCCGGGAGCGCTTCGGGCGATACGTGGATGGCAGCCGGCACCTTGCCGCTTGCGCCCGACATGCGGCCGTCGGTGACCAGCGCCACCTTCTGCCCGCGATCCTGAAGCACGCCGAGAGTCGGCACCAGCTTGTGCAGCTCCGGCATCCCATTTGCTCGTGGCCCCTGAAAACGTACCACGACGACCACGTCGCCAGTCAGCTCGCCAGCCTTGAAGGCGTCCAGCACCTGATTCTGGTCGCTGAAGCAGCGTGCCGGCGCCTCTATGAAATGACGCTCGGGATCGACGGCGCTGGTCTTGATGACTCCGCGTCCAAGATTGCCGCGAAGTAGCTTCAGCCCGCCGTCGGACTGGAACGGATCGCTCGCCGGCCGCAGGATATCGATGTCGCCACTCTCCTCGGCAGGCTTCCAGACGAGCTCATCGCCGTGCAATTCGGGATTGCCGATCCACGCATCCATGACGTCTGCGCCTGCAGTCACAGTGTCGGCGTGGAGCAAGCCTTCGCGCAGCAATGCATAAGTCACGAAGGCCATTCCGCCCGCCTGCTGGAAGTCGTTCACATCCTTCGAGCCGTTGGGATACACGCGCGCGATCAGTGGCACCGCGGACGAGAGCTCCTCGAAATCCTCCCAGTCGATGTAGATGCCCGCCGCCCGGGCCATCGCCGGTAGGTGGATGGTATGATTGGTCGACCCGCCGGTCGCGAGCAGTCCGATCATGGCGTTCACAATTGCCTTCTCGTCGACGACCGTGGCCAACGGCCGCTCAGAGCTCCGGCCAAGATCCGCGAGGCGATGAACCGCGGCCCGCGTCAACGCCTGGCGGAGCGGCGTTCCCGGATTGACGAAGGCGGCATTGGGGATGTGCAGCCCCATCAGCTCCATCATCATCTGGTTCGAATTGGCGGTGCCGTAGAAGGTGCAGGTTCCCGAAGAGTGGTAAGACGCAGCTTCGGCGTTGAGGAGCTCATCCTTTCCGACCTTGCCCTCGGCATAGAGCTGGCGGATCCGCTGCTTTTCCTTGTTGGACAGGCCCGACGGCATCGGCCCGCCAGGAACCAGCAGCATAGGCAGATGACCGAAGCGAAGCGCTCCGATCAGAAGGCCGGGTACGATCTTGTCGCAGATGCCGAGGAGAGCGACGGCCTCGAACATGCCATGGCTGAGCGCGACCGCAGTGCTCATCGCGATGACGTCCCGGCTGAACAGCGAAAGGTCCATCCCCGCCTGACCCTGGGTCACGCCATCGCACATCGCCGGAACGCCGCCCGCAACCTGCGCCGTAGCACCGACCTCGCGAGCGAAGATCTTCATTTGATCAGGGTAACGGCCATAAGGCGCGTGCGCCGACAACATGTCGTTGTAAGCGGTTACAATCGCGATGTTGGGCCCCTTGAGGTCGCGGATCGCTTCCTGGTCCGGCCCTGCCCCGGCGAAACCATGCGCAAAGTTGCCGCAGGAGAGGCTTGGGCGGTTGATCCCGCGTTCCTTCTGCTCGGCCATAAGGTCGAGATAGCGCCGGCGCGTCGGACGCGACCGTTCGATGATCCGGTCTGTGACCCTGGCGATGATCGGATTGAGGCTCATTCCAGGCTCACTCATGCCAGCTGATGCCGTCGCGCTCGGTCAGTGCGATCGCCGCCGATGGGCCCCATGTCCCGGCCGAATAGGACCGAGGCGAGATGCCCTTGGCCGACCAGGCCGAGCGGATCTGGTCGATCCACTTCCACTGCGCCTCGACCTCGTCACGCCGCACGAATAGCGTCGGGTCGCCCTCGATCAGGTCGAGAAGAAGCCGTTCATAGGCGATCCGGCGCCGGTACTCGCTGAAGGCGTTGGCAAGGCCGATGTCGAGCGGGATCTCGCGCAGCCGAACGCCGTCGCGGTCGAGTCCTGGAGTCTTGGCCATCAGCCTCAGCTCGATGCTCTCTTCGGGCTGGAGGCCGATGATCAGCTTGTTCGGGCGTGTCGTGGCGCCGCGCGACGCGAAGATCGAATAGGGTACGTCACGGAACTGGATGAAGATCTCGGTGTCCCGCTGGGGCATTCTCTTGCCGGTGCGCAGGTAGAAGGGCACGCCCTTCCAGCGCCAGTTGTCGACCTGCGCCTTCAGCGCGACGAAAGTCTCGGTGCCACTCGCACGTCCGAGCTCGTCGGCGTAGCCTGGCACCGGCTGGCCCTCGACCGCACCGCGCGTGTATTGACCGGTGACGGTATGGAATTCCACATCGTCCGGCCCGATCGGCCGAAGCGAGCGCAAGACCTTGACCTTCTCGTCGCGCACTGCGGTCGCGTCGAAATTGGTGGGCGGCTCCATGGCGACCAGCGCCAGCAGCTGCAGCATGTGATTCTGGACCATGTCGCGAAGGGCACCGGAGCCGTCGTAATAATCGCCCCTGCCCTCCACCCCGACCGTCTCGGCGACCGTGATCTGCACATGGTCGATGTGGGTACTGTTCCAGAGCGGCTCGAACATCGAATTGGCGAACCTCAGCGCAAGCAGGTTCTGAACCGTCTCCTTGCCGAGATAATGGTCGATCCGGAACGTGCGTTCCTCTGGAAAAGCGGACGCGACCGCGTCGTTGATCTCGCAGCTTGAAGCGAAGTCGGTACCGAGCGGCTTCTCCAGAGCCATCCGTACTGTCGGGCTTGCAAGCCCCGCGGCTTCAAGCCCGTCGATGGTCGGCTTGAACAGCGAGGGCGCCGTTGACAGGAAAATGGCCAGGCCGCCGCTCGTATCCCCGACGTCGGTCGCGAGGCTCGCGAAGGCCGACGGATCCTTGATATCGAGCGGGACATAGTGAAGACGCCGGAGGAAGCGGTCGGCGACATCGTCCTTGAAGATGCCTTGCGGCAAATGCTCTTCTAGAGCCGCCCTCGTCCGGTCGCGGAATTCCGCGTCGTCGAGCACTGTACGCGCTGTGCCGATAATCCTGAGGGCGGCGGGAAGAAGCCCGTCGGCATCAAGCCCGTAGAGCGAGGGAAGAAGCATCCGGCGAGCGAGATCGCCGGTCGCACCGAACAGCAATAGGGTGGAAACCGCATCGGCCATGCGCGCCCTATATGCCCCCCGACGCGCAAGCAAAGCCCGAAATCTCTGATCTCGCCTTCGGCACCAACCCGGTCTCACGGAAACAGTCGTTGATCGAAACTGAGTTAACGTCCATCGAAGATTCGGGAGCGGGGCTTTGCGCGGCCGGGAATTTCCGTCAAAGGCCGCCCGCCCCAAAGACTCGAATTCCAGGACACGTGCCCGACCTCCGTTTCAACTTCGTACGGCTAAGCCGCTGGTCGGTGGTCGCCGCCACGGCCGTTTGCCTCGTGGCCTGCGGCGGCGCGAAGGACGACGCTGGCGGGCGCGGTGGTTCCGGCGGGGCCAAGGGACCTCTCCGGGTCGGTTACGTGGTGGTTCAGCAAGGCAGTGCACCGCTCACTCAGGAACTTCCTGGCCGCGTTTCGGCCTACCAAGTCTCCGAAGTCCGTCCCCAGGTCTCGGGAGTGATTACGAGGCGCCTGTTCCAGGAAGGCTCCGTCGTCCGCCAGGGACAGACGCTCTACCAGATCGACCCGAGCATCTATCAGGCTCAGACCGCACAGGCCCAGGCGAACCTGCAGAGCGCCCGTGCCAGTGCGGAAGCCGCGCGCACGCTGGCCAGCCGCTATCGGCCGCTGGTGCAGATGCAGGCGATCTCGAAGCAGGATTATACCAACGCAGTTGCTCAGGCACGCCAGGCGGATGCATCGGTCGCGCAAAACTCCGCCGCAGTCCGGACGGCGCAGATCAATCTCCACTACACCCGCGTCCCGGCTCCGATCAGCGGGCGCATCGGCGTTTCGAACGTGACCGAAGGCGCGCTCGTCACGGCCAATCAGACCGATGCACTCACCACCATCACCAGGCTGGACCCGGTCTTCGTCGATATCCAGGAGTCGGCCGCGGACCTGCTTGCACTGCGCAAGGCGTTGAGCAGCGGCGGCGCGGTGTCCACGACCGCGCAGGTTCGCCTGAAACTCGCCGATGGCTTCGACTACGGATACACTGGGACCGTCGAGTTCAGCCAGGTGC
>NZ_JAFAVR010000211.1 GCF_019242355.1 Sphingomonas sp.
TTTCTCACGCCGCCTGTTCGGCCGCTCGGGCCACGCCCAGCACATCGAGCAGGTGCTGCGTGACCTGTCGCTCTGGGACAAGCGCGACACCAAGGTGATGGAGCTGTCGGGCGGCATGAAGCGCCGCGTGCTCATCGCCAAGGCGCTGGCGCACGAGCCCGAGATCCTGTTCCTCGACGAGCCCACCGCCGGCGTCGACGTCGAGCTCCGGCGGGACATGTGGAAGCTGGTACATCGGCTGCGCGAGCAAGGGACCACGATCATCCTCACGACCCACTATATCGAGGAGGCGGAGGAGATGGCCGACCGCGTCGGTGTCATCAGCCACGGCAAGCTGCTGCTGGTAGAGGACAAGGCGGCGCTGATGGCGAAGCTCGGCAAGCGCGAGCTCGACCTGACTCTGGCCGAGCCGATGGCGACGGTCCCGCCCGAGCTCGCCGAGTGCAATCTCAGCTTGGAGAATGACGGCCGCACGCTCCGCTACGTGTTCAACGCCACGGAGGAGCGCACCGGCATCCCCTCCCTCCTCAACCGGCTCCGCGAGCTCGGCATCGGCTTCAAGGACCTGGAGACGAGCAAGTCCAGCCTGGAAGACATCTTCGTCGACCTGGTGGGAGAGCGGGCGTGAACCGCCACTCCATCTGGGCGATCTATCGCTTCGAAATGGCGCGCGCGCTGCGCACCCTGTGGCAGTCGCTGGTCACCCCGGTGCTGACCACCAGCCTGTATTTCATCGTCTTCGGCGGCGCGATCGGCAGCCGGATGAGCACGGTCGGTGGCGTCGGTTACGGCAGCTTCATCGTGCCCGGGCTGATCATGCTGTCGCTCCTCACCCAGAGCATCAGCAACGCGTCGATCGGCATCTACTTCCCGAAATTTACCGGCACGATCTTCGAAATCCTGTCCGCGCCGGTCTCCGCGTTCGAGCTGGTGATCGGCTATGTCGGCGCGGCCGCGACCAAATCGGTTGTGCTCGGGCTCATCATCCTCGCGACCGCCGCGTGCTTCGTGCCGCTCCGGATCGAGCACCCGCCGGCGATGGTCGCGTTCCTGCTCCTGACCGCGCTCGCCTTCAGCCTGTTCGGCTTCATCATCGGCGTCTGGGCGAAGGGGTTCGAGCAGCTCAACTTCGTGCCAGCGCTTCTCATCACGCCGCTCACCTTCCTGGGAGGCAGCTTCTACTCGATCGACATGCTCCCCCAGCCCTGGCGCACGGTCAGCCTGTTCAACCCGGTCGTTTATCTGGTCAGCGGCTTCCGCTGGAGCTTCTTCGGCAAGGGCGACGTGGACATCGGCGTCAGCCTGGCGGTGACCTTCGCCTTCCTGCTGCTCTGCCTCGGCGTGATCGCCTGGATCTTCAGGACCGGCTGGCGGCTGAAGAATTAGGCTCGTCGCAGCGAAACAGCGCTGCTGTTTCGCCGCTCGGCGGCGAGCCCGGCCGGCGGCGCCTCGCGCCGACCGACGACGCGGCTTTGCCGCGTCGCCCCTTCCCGCTTCAGCGGATCACCGGCAGCAGCACTTTCGACCCCGCACACACCCGCTGCTCCGCCTTGACGTAATCGCCCGGCTTGGCCCGCGCGATGTTGGGCACGAAGCTCTGCGGGTTGCGGTCGATCATGGGGAACCAGCTCGACTGCACCTGCACCATGATGCGGTGCCCGGCCTTGAAGACGTGGTCGTGGTCGCGGAGCGGCACGTCCCAGGCGACGACCTTGCCGGGGACGAGCGGCCGCGGGTCGGTGTCGCTGGCGAGGAAACGCCCGCGCCTGACCTCCATCGCGATCGGCAGCTGATAGCCGTTCAGCTGGCGTCCATAGTCGCCCAGCTTGCCGGCCTGCACATCGTAACGCTGATAATCGTCGGGCAGGACGTCGATCAGCTTGACCACCATGTCGGAGTCCGTGGCGCTGGTCGACGCCATCAGCGTCGCCGCGAGCGCGCCCGTCACCGTCAGGTCGCTCGTCAGCGGCGCCGAGATATAGGACAGCACGTCCGGCCGATGGTCCACGAACCGCTGGTCGTCCGCCTCCCAGCTCCGCCAGTCGGGGCTCAAGTACGTGCCAGACATCGGCCGCTGGCGGAACGGCACGGGGTTGGCGGGATCGGAGGTGTAGGCGCGACACCCCTCTCCCGGCCCATCGAACGATAGCGATCCGTCGGCGCGCAGGTACAGGGCCGTCGCGGTCGCGCCCGCGGGCGGCCAGGCGGCATAGGTCTTCCACGTATCGGAGCCCGACTGGAACATCTTCACCCGCCAGTCCGGCCGCG
>NZ_JAFAVR010000098.1 GCF_019242355.1 Sphingomonas sp.
CAACCCAAATCGTTGGCTTGAGGCGGACTTTTCGATGCGGTGCGGTGTGCGAGCCGGTGTCGCGGCGCCGCGCTGCCGGGGCGCCATCACCATAGTGCGCCTGCAAGCGCCGACACGCGCGCCAGAGTTGTAATCAACCCCAGCTCACATGGGCGTTTCGGAGGCAAGGGCGCTCGGTTCACGACATCGTGGGCGCGCCTTTCGTTGCTGTTTTCGATCCGAGGTCTGAGCCCGTTCTGTGACCCGCGCCCAATCCTGTGCGCGTGTCAAACTCACATACGGTCGCCGTGACGACGGCTGCACCAACATCCCGCTTGCGGCGGGCCAGGGCTCAGGAGGGCGAGACCAATCTACGGATCGGCTGTTCAGGCCATGTTGGGGTCACGGTCGCCCACCTGGATCGGCCGGGACTGATCAGGTCCCGGCGGATAGCGGAGTTGGATGGCGGGCTGCGGTCAGGCGGTCTGCAGCACCGCGCCTTCGATGACTACTCCTGCTGTCACATACTTCCAGAGCGCCACCAGAAGCTTGCGCGCGAGTGCGGTGATCATCGTCTTGCGCAAGCGCCCGCCATTGCGGCTGACGCGCTCGTGGAACCAGCGGCTGAATGCCGACTCCGGCTGGTGTCGCAGCCATAGCCACGCGAGCTGGAGCATGGTCGTTCGCAACCGCGGGTTCCCAGACTTGCTGACGCCCTGCTCCCGGTCGACCGTTCCGCTCTGCCACGGTGTCGGCGCCAGTCCAGCATAGGCTGCGACCTGCCGCCGGTTGTCGAAGGCCCGGAACAAGCCTTCCGACCAGAGCACCATGGCGAACTCCGCACCGATGCCCTTGAGGCCCAGCAACATCGCCACCGGCGTCGGCGTGCTTGCCTCCCTTGCCGTAGCGAGCAGGGCATCTCGCTCGGCCTCCACGGCCTTGATCTGCTCGAGCAGCAGCTCGAGCCGGTCGAGCTCGCGGCTGATCTGTCGCATCAGGTGCTCTGGCAGCGGGCGGCCGTCACCGGTGTGCAGCTCCTGCAACCGTTGCCGCCGGTTGCGGTGCAGCGGTTCATACTCGACGCCTTGCGCGAACAGCAGGCCCTTGATGCGGTTCACGTGCTCGACCCGCTCGGCGGTCAGCGTCTTGCGCTCGCGCGAGACCCGACGACGGTCCTCCTCGTCCGGCGTCGGCACCTGGACCATTGCGCACACGCGCGGCTCGCCGCGCTTGTAGGCCAGCAGGGCTCGAACCAGCGCCTCACCGTCGATCCGATCCGTCTTCGCCCGCCGCCGCCGGCGCGAGGTCGCGATCGAGGCCGCATCGACGACATGGCTCTCGATCCCCTCGCTTTGCAGCACGCGGTGGATCCAGAACCCGTCCAATCCCGCCTCTTGAATGACGATGATCGGGACGCGTCGTCCCGTTCGCCGTTCTGCCTTGTCCTGCAGCTGCGAGAACCGCTGCAGCAGTCCAGCGATGTCGCCGCCCGCGACCGAATGCTTCGACATCTTCTCGCCGCTACCCGGCGCGAGGGAGGTGACCAGCCAGGTCGAGCGACTCAGTTCCAACGAGACGGCAATCGCGCCGAGGTCGGCGTGGATGGCGACGGGGTCGTGAGAGTGCTGATCGGCAGCTCGCATCGTCTTCTCCAGAGTGAGGGTCCAGCAACCTCACTCTGCCAGGGAGCAGGCCGCTATCCACGTCCATAGGATCTACGGATAAGCCTCGATGCGTTGGTTGGTTAGCGAGATGGCAGGCTTGCCTGGTCTGAAGGCGTAGGCGACGAGGCAGGAGAGGACATGGACCATGGCGTTCGTCACCGACCTGTGGCGTGAATGCTCGAGCCCCATCTCGGACTTGAGGGTATCGAGCACGGTCTCGATGACGAAGCGCTTGCGCAGCATGACCTTGTCGGCCAACGGCATCAGGTAGTTGCGCATGTTGCGCCGGATGCTGGTGATCAGGTGCAGGCCGCGTTGCCAGAGCTTGGTGAACAGCGCGCGGCTGATGTAGCCCTTGTCGGCGTAGAGCTTGCCCGCGAGCTGCTGGGTGATCGCGTCCAGCACGGCACTGTCGGCGGTGTTGCCGGGGGTGATCTTGAGCGCCACGATCTGGCCTTTGTGGTTGATCACGAAGTGCAGCTTGAGAGCAAAGAACCAGCCCATGCTGGTCTTGCCACGCGCAGCCAGGCCGTCGAACACCTTGTGGCGGTGGATGCGGCGATTGCGACAAACAGCGAGCTTGGTCGAGTCGGCGAAGTAGACGCCGGTGTGTTCGCCCCCCAGGCTGTGCAGCAGCACCATCAGCGGTGTGAACAGCCGCGGTATGAGGCTGACGAAGCGGTCGTAGTGCGGCAGCTCGCCGAAGCAGGCGCGATGCTGCTGGCCGATCCCGTAGGTGTAGAACGCCTTGAAGTGCTTGAACGGCGAGAGGTGGAACAGCACCACGATGAGCAGCATCTCAGAGCGCGACAGCTTGCCGGGGCGTTGTCGCATCTGCTCTGACGGGATCAGCCGATGAGCTTCCCAGTCTACGAACGCTTTGCAGAAGTCATCGAGACAGCAATACAGCGCTGTGATATCGACGGCCATCGAGGGGGCTCCCCGGAACCGGGTTTGACGCTCAGTCTTCGCAAACCGATGCTGTCAAAGCCTTGGTGCCTTGGGAACCCCCTCACCCCTTATCCATAGTTCGGGTTAATCACCCCATAGCTTTGTAGTCTCTCCCACGTGAACTGGCATTCAGGCGCCCGCGCGGGCATCCGGAGGGGGCACGATTACTTGCCTGGCCCGGCAGCGGCAGGTGCCTGGCCCCTCGCTCGCCCTGTCACTCACGCCAGCAGGGAAACCGTGCCCGTGGTGATGTCGTAGTAGTCCGCCGCGACCTTGACCGTGCCCTTAGCCACCGCCTCGCTGATCATCGGTGATGCGGTGGCCAGCAGCTTCGCCTGAATGCTCGCATTCGCCCGGCTGGTCGCCTCGGGGTCCGGTCCCGCCCGCTCGACCGCGGCGCGGAGATACG
>NZ_JAFAVR010000066.1 GCF_019242355.1 Sphingomonas sp.
GATCGTCGTTCCGTGCCAGCTTTCCACCTTGATCTCCGCTCGTTTTGCAAGCCGGCAGGTGGGTCGCGCATCGAAGCGTTACAAGCGGCCGTCGCTCGGGAACTCGGTTGCTAGCGCCCCAGCCAGGCGCTGAAGCCGAACCAGATCACGTTCAGGGCCAGCGCAAACAGGACGATGCCAATGATCCCGAGGGCGATCTCCCACTCGCGCGAGTGGAAATCGACCCCCTTGATCACCAGCTTGCGCTCCTCCGCACGGACCGGGTCCCGCCGGATCCGGGACGGGCGCGCGGCGGCGTTCAGCTCGACGGTCTTCTTGGACAACCTGCTCATGGACGGATTTGTAACCGGTCCGAAGTTAGCGGAGTGTTATCGTCCCAGGCGATCCGTGGAGCCGAGTTCGCGCCCCTCGGGCATCGACTCCCGATGGAGCATGAAGCCGCGTGCCTGGAACCAGACGTTCGCCTTCTCGCCGAACAGGAAGATCGACACCACCACCAGCACGACCAGGCTGATGATGATCGATGCCTTCTGCGGCGTGATGTAGAAGCCGACGACCATGCCGATGATGCCCCACACGACATACAAGACGCGCGACCAGGGCATCCCCTTGAGGATGCCATAGGCGCAGATCAGCGTGACGACGGTGCCGAGCACGGTCCAGATCTCCAGGAAAGCCATCGGCACGTGCATTTCGGCGAGCTTTTCCTGAAGCATCGGGTTTGCCGCCGTCAGCGCGAACATGCTGATCAATCCAAGAACCGATAGGACGATCAGCACCCAGGCGATGATCGTCAGTGACACCGGACGCTTTTCCATGTGATTTCCCCCTCGTTCGAGTGGGGTCAAGCTACCGCCCGCCGGGCCGCTGACAAGCATTTCTTCTACGGCCGGCAGCTGTCGACCGGCAGACGGCGGTGGCTAGGCCTGGCGCCGCGACCTTGCGAACAGGTCCGCCTCGTTGCTGCGGCGTCGGCGTTCCTGCACTTCCGACGTATGATCGGCCCCGACGCCATTGCAGCGGCCGTGGCAAAGGCACTGGTTGCCGATTGTGCGCGGCGCACCGACGGCGAGAGTCACGACGTCCTCGATCCGCGGCCCCTGATCGTGGCCAACCGGGAGATCGAAGCGGATCGGCCGGCGGCAGCGGCGGCAGGCATCGCCGTCGCGGGTGCGAAGCTCGGCGATTCGCTGCTCGCGCTCCTCGCGGCGCGCCTTCCACGGATTGAGATAACGAACGATGCTCGGGTTGCTCGACATGGATCAAGCCTAGGCGCGAGAGCTTACCGCCCGGTTAGCCGCCCTTCCCCGGCGCCTTCGCCGGCTTGACCGTCAAATCGGCAAACTGGCGCTCGGCGTCGCAATTGACCGTGACATGGTCGATCGCCGAGCTGTTCGGGATCGTGAAGCTGACGTCCCACCAGTTGCCGGGCGCGGCGTAGGAGGTATTGGTGGTCGTCGACAGCCAGAGCTTGGCTGAGCTTCCCGAGATGTCCGGCTGCCCAAGGTCGGCCTTGTAGCGGACATCGTCGACATGCGCCTTGCCCTTGACGACGACATTGCCCTGGGCGTCGCGGCTAGCGGTCCAGCCTATCTGAGCGTCCTTCTTGTAGAAGCAATAGTGATTGACCTTGGGTGTCGCCGGAGCCTCGGACTGCGTCGTCTTGGTGTCCGGGTCGCCACCCTGGTTGCAAGCACCGAGGAGCAGCGTCCCACAAACCAGCATCGTCACCTTGCGCATTGGCGGTCCTCCTCGCCGCGAGGCTAGCCACCGCCGCAATCCAAGTAAATTCGCGCGCCGCTTGCCCCGCGCCGGCACTGCTTTAGGAACGGCTAGCCATGAGCGATCTCGCCGCCATCATCGAAGCTCGATCCACGGCCTGGATGGCCGCTTGGGTCGGCCAGGACCGCGCCGTGCTCGAGGACAGCCTTGCGCCGGACTTCGCGCTCATCGTCTCGGCCATGCCCGAGCGGCGGATGGAGCGGGCGTTGTGGCTCGCGACCTGCGACCGCTACGTGTGCAGTCGCTTCGCCTATCGCGGGGTCCAGGTTCGCGAGCTTGCGCCGGGCCTCGCGGTCATGTCGGCGATCGGCGACCAGCAGGCGCGGATGGGCGATGTCGATCGTTCGGGCGCCTTCTTCCTGACCGATGTCTGGCGGCTTGAGCCGGACGGTGCCTGGCGGGTGTGCGCCCGCTACAGCGCGCACCCGGAGCCCGCCGGCGCCTCCTCGGATGGGCTCGCCGGCCTGCGTCCCCGCTGATCTGCGAAATGATCGAGCCGAGCGACACCCATGCGCGCCGTCAGGCCTGGTGGATGGCTTTCACCACCTGGTAGCTCTCCAGGCCTTCCTTGCCGCCTTCCGAGCCAAATCCCGAATCCTTGACCCCGCCGAATGGCGTGTCGGCGCCGGAGATGGCGAAGGTGTTGATCCCGACCATGCCGGCTTCGATGGCATCGCCGAGCAAGTTGGCGCGGCGGCCGTTCTCGGTGAAGGCGAAGGCAGCAAGACCATAGGGCAGGCGGTTGGCCTGCTCGATCGCCTCGTCGAAGTCCTTGAACGAGCGCGACACGGCGACCGGACCA
>NZ_JAFAVR010000209.1 GCF_019242355.1 Sphingomonas sp.
GGCACACGCACCCTCTTGGTCAGACGCTGATCGTCGTCTCGGGCGCCGGCTGGCACCAGTGCGAGGGCGAGGCAAAGGAGACCATCCGCACCGGCGACATCGTCTTCTGCGAACCCAACCGCCGCCACTGGCACGGCGCCACGCCCGATGAGCCCATGGCCCACATCGCCCTCCAGGAAGCGCTCGACGGCCGGGTGGTGACGTGGATGGAGAAGGTCAGCGACGAGGAATATCTCGCGGGATCGACGGTTACGACTGACTGAGATCGTCGCCGTGACCGCCTTCCTCGGCCTGCGGGGTGATCCAGGTGATGAGGTCCCACTCGTTGCGGATGGCAAGGAGGAGGCCAAGCGTGATGACTGCCGCGAGGGAGGGACGAGCCCAGTGGGCATTGGTCCAGAAGGCAGAGGCGACCGCCGCGAACCCCACATAGACCGCCGACGGGAACACGCCGTAAAACCAGACGTCGGTCCACTGCACCTCCTTCAGCCGGGCGATGCCGATGGTCGACCTGATGCCGCGCCACAGGCCCCAGAGGGCGATGACTCCAATGATGATCGCAAAGTCAGGTGCATCGATCCCGGGCGCCAGCGCCGCTCCGCTCAAGGCCAGGAGGAAGCTCAGGCCAAGGACGATCGGCCCCATGTAGAGCTTGGCGCCGCCGAGCACTTGCGAGCGCGGCCGGTCCTGCATCAGGCTGATGACGACGAAGATGAGGCCGATCAGCACCGCCGCGGCGCCGCCGGCCATCAGGAAGAAATTCTCCCATCCGTCGAACATGCTCCCCCTTACCGCAGTTGCCGTCGAACCGGCAAAGGTTAGCAGCCGGCTGCCGGGAGGCCCGGTCCATGTGCCCCGCTTGTAATCAGATTTTCACTTGGCCGGGGTGTCGGGCAGCCTACACTGGCGGTCCCCAAGCCGAAGGGAGGACTGCCATGAAGAAGATCGTGCTCGCGCTGTCCGCGCTCAGCCTGCTGGCGGGCGCTGCGCCGTCACTGGCGGCAGCTTGCCGCGACAAGGCCGGCAAGTTCGTCAAATGCCCGCCCAAGCCGAAGCTCTGCCGCGACGCCAAGGGCCACTTCGCCAAGTGCAAGTGAAGCGCCGCTGACGCCGCCCGGGCCGGCGGCTTGCGGAGCGCCGGGCGACGCTCCGCCTGACCCGCGCTATTTGAGGGCCTTGGCCATGTTGAGATGCGCCGTGACGGTCGGGATCAGGCCCGACGCGAAGCTCTTGAGCTGGGCGTCGTCGCCGGATGCCGCATAGCCCTTCAGCGCATCGAGCGTCTTCTGGTGCGCCGTGACCTGTGCGGCGGCATAAGCGCTGTCGAACGCCGCGCCCTTCTGGTCCTTGAGGCCGGACAGCGCCGCGTCCTGGTCGGCGCTCAGCGTGTCGTCCGGGGTCATCGCCGGGCTCATGCCGGCAGCGATGCCCTTGAGCTTTGCGGTCGACTCGGTGTGGGCGCTGATCATCTTTGTCGCGAATTTCTTGACCGCGGCCGAGCTCGCCTGGCCGGCGGCGAGCTTGGAGCTTTCGATCTCGAAGCGGTCGCTTGCCGCCGCCGCATTGGCGAAGGACTGGGCTGTCAGCGGCTCTCCGGCCGGTGCCATGGCGTTCTCGTCCGCCATGCCGTTGGCGGCGGTCATGCCGTTATCGGTTACGGCGGCATTGTTGGCAGTCATGTCGTTGGTCGTGTCGTGCTTGCCGCAGGCCGCGACGGTCAGTGCCGTGCCGGCCAGCAGGATGGTCAGCCTCATGGTCATGCTTGCTCTCCTCGTCCTTCCTGCAGAACGAGCCGGCGGGTCCGGACGTTCCTGACAGGAGCCTTCCGGCATCAAGTTTCGTTGTTGTTCGAGGACCTCTAGGAGACCGACAATGAGCATCTTCGGCAGCATCATGAACAAGATTTTCCACCATTCGTCCGCCACACCCGCCCAGGGATCGACCGCTTCCGCACCTGTTCAGGCACCTGCAACCGGCAGCGGAGCAGGCGTTGCGACCGCGACCGCTCCTGCCCAGACCACAGCGCCGCAATCGGTCGACGTCGGCGCGGTGTTGAGCGAAATGGCCTCTGCCAAGGGCGGCGGTGGCAATTACCAGAGCTCGATCGTCGATCTGCTTAAGCTGCTCGATCTCGACTCCAGTCTCGACGCCCGCAAGCAGCTCGCCAACGAGCTCAACGTCCACACCGGCGCCGACGGCAGCGCGGAGGAGAATATCGCGCTTCACAAGGCGGTGATGGACAAGCTTGCCGAAAACGGCGGCGTCGTGCCGGACAGCCTGCGGCACTGATCCGTCTTAACCAGACCTGGTCACCAACTCGTAACCAATGGGCCGCAGAGCGGTCTCCGGCAGCGCCGCCTCGACTTTAGCGAGCTCGGGCGGCGCTGCCACCCCGCACGAATCGCGTCAGGCGTCGACAGACCTTTTCTGGTCAGAAGCGCCGGGCACCGGCTCGGCGGGATCGTTGCCGATCTTCATGACCCGGTTCTGATCGTCGACATGGACGACGCGGGGCTCGCGGTCCTTGAGCTCCGCCTCGTCATAAAGCGCATAGTTCATGATGATGACGAGGTCGCCCGGGTGCACGAGGTGCGCGGCGGCGCCGTTGATTCCGATGATTCCGCTCCCACGCGGCGCCGGGATCACATAGGTCTCCAGCCGTGCGCCGTTGGTGATGTCGACGATCGCCACCTGCTCGCCCTCGAGAAGGTCGGCGGCGTCGAGCAAGTCCGCATCGATCGTGACCGACCCGACATAGTGCAGGTCGGCCTGAGTGACCGTCGCCCGGTGAATCTTCGCCTTCATCATGATCCGCATCACTGGACCGGTTCCTCGTTCGGGGCGCCCTCAGGCGCTGGATATGTAGTGAGCCTAGCGGCGGGGACTAGGCCGCGACCTTCTGCAGCGCATCGCGGACGGCCTGGAGGGCGTCGGCGACCCTGGCGCCGTCGGGTCCACCGCCCTGGGCCATGTCGGGACGGCCGCCGCCGCCCTGCCCGCCAAGCGCCGCAACCGCCGCCTTGACGAGGTCGACCGCGCTGGCCTGGCCGGTGCGGTCATCGGTGACGCCGACGGCGACACTGGCACGGCCGTCGTTAACCGCGATCAGCGCGGCAACGCCCGAGCCGAGGCGCTGCTTCATGGCGTCGACCTCCGAGCGGAGGCTCTTGGGATCAAGGCCCTCCACCACCTGGCCGAGGAACTGGATCCCGTCGATATCCTCGGGCCCGGCAGGCTCCGTTTTGGACGCTCCGCCGCCCATCGCCAGCGCCTTTTTCGCATCGGCCAACTCCCGCTCGAGCCGGCGGCGTTCCTCGACCAGAGCGGCGATGCGAGCCGGCACTTCGTCAGGCGCGCTTTTCAGCGTTGCTGCGGCTTCGCGCAGCTTGGCCTCGCGGTCGCCGAGCCAGCGCCGTGCCGCCTCGCCAGTCAGGGCTTCGATGCGGCGAACCCCGGAGGAGACTGCGCTTTCCGAGACGATCTTGAGCAATTGGATATCGCCGAGCGCGCGGACGTGGGTGCCGCCGCACAGCTCGACCGAATAGTCGCTGTCCGTCAGCCGGCCCATCGAAAGCACGCGGACTTCGTCCCCGTACTTCTCACCGAAGAGCGCCATCGCCCCGGCAGCGATCGCCTCGTCCGGCGTCATCAGGCGCGTTGTGACGGCCTCGTTCGAGCGGATCTGCGCATTCACCTCGGCCTCGACCGTATCGATTTCCTCGCGGGTCAGCGCCTTCGGGTGCGAGAAGTCGAAGCGGAAATAATCGGGCGCGACCAGGCTGCCCTTCTGCGTGACATGCGTGCCGAGGTGCCGGCGAAGCGACGCGTGCAGCAGGTGCGTGGCGCTGTGGTTCGCACGGATGCGGTTGCGTCGCTCGCTGTGGACCTGCTGGTGGACGGTCTCACCCAACGACAGTTCGCCGGCGGAGACCTTGGTTCGGAGGACGTGCAACTTGCCGAGCGGCTTCGATGTCTCCTCGACCTCGCCGGCAAAGCCCTTGAGCGTGGTCAGCTTGCCGCTGTCACCCACCTGGCCGCCGCTCTCGCCGTAGAACGGGGTCTGGTTGAGCAGGAGGTCGACGGTGTCGCCGATTTCGGCGCGGTCTTCGCGCTGGCCGTCCTTGACGATCGCGAGCACCACGCCTTCCGCCTCGTCGCCGGCATAACCCGTGAACTCGGTCGCGCCATGCTCCTCCGCAAGGTCGAACCAGATGTCCTCGGACGCCTTGGCGCCGGAGCCCTTCCAGGCAGCGCGGGCGGCGGCCTTCTGCGCGGCCATCGCGGTGTCGAAGCCGGCTCGGTCTACGCCGAGTCCGCGGGCGCGAAGCGCGTCCTCAGTCAGATCGTAGGGAAAGCCGTAGGTGTCGTAGAGCTTGAACGCCGTCTCGCCGCCGAGCGTGCCGCCTTCGGGCAGCGACGACGTTGCCTCGTCGAGCAGGCGCAGGCCGTTGACGAGCGTCTGGCGGAAACGTGTTTCCTCCTGCTGCAGCGTCGCCTCGATCAGCGGCTGCGCGCGAACCAGCTCCGGGTAAGCGGCGCCCATCTCGGCGACCAGCGCCGGCACGAGCCGGTACATCAGCGGCTCCTTCGCCCCGAGCAGGTGCGCATGGCGCATGGCGCGGCGCATGATCCGGCGCAGGACATAGCCCCTGCCCTCGTTGGCCGGCAGAACGCCGTCGGAGACCAGGAAGCCGCTTGCCCGCAAATGGTCGGCGATGACGCGGTGGCTCGCCTGCTGCTCGCCGTCGGCCTTGGTCTGGGTCAGCGTTTCGCTCGCGGCGATCAGCGCCTTGAACGTGTCCGTGTCGTAATTGTCGTGGACGCCTTGAAGCACGGCCGCGATGCGTTCGAGGCCCATGCCCGTGTCGATGCTCTTCTTCGGCAGCTCGGAGACGATCTCGCCCGCCGCCTGCTCGTACTGCATGAAGACGAGGTTCCAGATCTCGACGAAGCGGTCGCCGTCCTCGTCCGGGCTGCCGGGCGGACCGCCGGGGATGTGCTCGCCGTGGTCGTAGAAAATCTCGGAGCAGGGGCCGCACGGACCGTCGTCGCCCATCGCCCAGAAATTGTCCTTGGTCGGGATGCGGATAATGCGGCTCTCGGGCAAGCCGCTGATCCTGCGCCACAGGTCAAAGGCTTCGTCGTCGGTATGGTAGACCGTCGCCGTCAGCCGGTCCGGGCTGATCCCCCATTCCTTCGTGATCAAGGTCCAGGCGAGTTCGATCGCGCGATCCTTGAAGTAATCGCCGAACGAGAAATTCCCGAGCATCTCGAAGAAGGTATGATGGCGCGCCGTGTAGCCGACATTGTCGAGGTCGTTATGCTTGCCGCCCGCGCGGACGCATTTCTGCGAGCTGCTGGCGGTCGAATAGGGCCGCGTCTCGAGGCCCGTGAAGACGTTCTTGAACGGTACCATGCCGGCGTTGACGAACATCAGCGTCGGATCGTTCTGCGGCACCAGGGGAGCCGACGGCACCCGCGCGTGACCGTTCCTCTCGAAATAGTCGAGGAAGGAGCGGCGGATGTCGTTCGTCGAGGTCATAGCCGCGATGTAAATGCTGTGCTGCACTGCGGCAAGGCGAGGGTTAGCCGGTCTGGTCCTCGATCCACCGAGCGATGGCATCGACCGCATGCTCCTGCTCGCACTCGGTGAGCGGGTGCCCAGCCGGAATGCCGTGCCATTTGGCCAGGCAGGTCCGGCAACAGGTCCCGGTTGCATGCTGAGCGATGAAGACCGGGTGCCCGCGCATCGGGGTCTGCCTGCCGTCGTTGAGCGGTTCGGCCGGAGCGAGGCGCTTGGCGATGAAATTGCGGGCATGCTCCAGCACTGTTCCGTGGCCACGCTCGGCGACGTAGGCGCGCTCCTTCGGCCCGAGCCGGAAGCGGCTCCGGAACGGTGAGCCGGCAAGTCGGACGAAGACGGTGTCGAGGTCGCGCATAGCTACCACAGTTGGGACTCTCGACGGCATTTGTCATCGCCGCTAGCAGTCGCGCATGGCTCGCCGACCCAAGTCTTCCATCCCCCGCTACAAGCGAAAGACCCGCAGGCCGCTTCTTCGGCGCATCGTCGGGTGGATCGTGAAGATCCTCGTCGCGCTGATCCTGCTCTCGGTCTTGTGGGTGCTCGCCTATCGCTTCGTGAACCCGCCGATCACCGCGACCATGATCTCGGACATGATCGCTGGTCGAGGCGCGCATCGCGAGTGGATGCCCATCGGCCAGGTCGACCGCGACATGGTGCGCGCAGCGATCGCGGCCGAGGATAGCAAGTTCTGCAGCCACAAGGGCTTCGACATGCACGCGATCGAGGACGCGATGAAGCGCAACGCCTCGGGAGGTCGAATCCGCGGTGGCTCGACGATCAGCCAGCAGACCGCGAAGAACGCGTTCCTTTGGCAGAACGGCGGCTACGCGCGGAAAGCTGCGGAGGCCTGGTTCACCTTCCTGATCGAGCATTTGTGGGGCAAGCGCCGGATCATGGAGGTATATCTCAACCTCGCCGAGACCGGCATCGGCACCTACGGCGTAAACGCCGGCTCGCAGCGCTACTACGGGCATGACGCGAGCGCGATGACGGCGCTGGAGGCCGCTCGAATTGCGGCGGTGCTGCCGCTGCCCAAGGAACGCGGAGCGATCGCGCCCAGGGGTTTCACTCGGCGCTACGGCAATACGATTGCCGCTCGCATCCCGATCGTTGCGCGCGATGGACTGGACTCCTGCCTCTACGCCGGCGCCGTGGCTGCGCCAAAGAAGGCGCCGCCACCAGTGGCGAAGGTGCCCCGCCCCCAGCCCGGCGCGGACTACGAGGCGTCCAGGACTGCGCCGCCGGTCGTCAACGCCGCGCCCCCGCCACCTCGGGCTCCGTCCGAGCCCGAGGTCGTCAACGAGCCCCAGCCAGCGCTCCCGAACCCGCCGGCAAGCGATAACAGTCTCCAATGACGCGGCGAATGGTGAGCCAAAAGCCCCGGCGACAGGAACGCGCGCGCTGCCCAAAGTGTTGATGCGCCGAACCCAGCCAGGAGAATAACAATGGCAACGCGCACCCAGAGCCGCTCGTCCAACCGCACCGGCAGTGGCCGCAGCTCGAGCAGCCGTGGCAGGAGCTCCGGCGGCAGCAGCTCGACCGAAAGCAACAACGACAGCAGCAGCGGCGGCGGCGGCAACAACCGCAGCGCCTTTTCTTGGGGCGACAACGCCGGGCCGCTGCTCGGCGCGGCGCTCGCCGGCGTCGCGATCGGCTTTGCTGCAAACTATGGCCGCAAGGCGCTGATGCAGGGCATGGAGTCGATGGCCGGCGATTGGGACGAGATCCTTGCCGCCGAGCATGACATGGCTCTCGCCGTCTTCGACAAGATGCTCGCGACGGACTCGACCCAGACATTCAAGCGCAAGATGCTCCTGATGAAGCTCACCCATGCGCTCGACAAGCACGCGCACCAGGAAGAGATGGTCGTCTACCCGGCGCTTCGCGATGCGAACGAGGCGGTCGATGCCGACCACCTTGAAGGCGAGCACGGCTACATCAAGACCTTCATCTACGAGCTGAACGAGATGGGCTCGGATTCGCCGGCCTGGCTCGACAAGGTGCGCGAGTTCCGCCAGCTCGTCGCGACTCACGCGCACATGGAGGAAGAACAGGTCTTCCCGCGCTTCAAGCAGGGTCTCAGCGAGGAGCAGAA
>NZ_JAFAVR010000225.1 GCF_019242355.1 Sphingomonas sp.
GATGCGGACGTGCTGATCGATTTCTCCGCCCCTAGCGCGCTTGGCGAAAGCCTCGACCGGGCCATGTCGATCGGCATCCCGATCCTTGTCGGCACCACCGGCCTCGATGAAGCCGCCGGCGGGCACATCGCCGAAGCGTCGAGGCGCATCCCCGTCCTTCGCGCGGCGAACACTTCGCTCGGCGTCGCCGTCCTGGCTGACCTCGTCGAGCGTGCGGCCAGCTTGCTCGGACCCGACTGGGACGTCGAGATCGCCGAGACCCATCACCGGATGAAGGCCGACGCGCCGTCCGGAACCGCGCTCCTGCTGGGCGAGGCAGCGGCGCGCGGGCGTGGCGTGAAGCTCGACGCAGAGGTGGGAAGGTCCGGAACCGGTTTGTCCCGCAAGGATGGCGCAATCGGCTTCGCCTCGCTTCGCGGTGGCAGCGTTGCGGGCGACCATGACGTGATGTTTCTGGGGCCGAGCGAGCGGCTTGTCCTGTCCCACAGCGCAGAGAACCGCTTGATCTTCGCTCGCGGTGCACTCGCCGGTGCGCGCTTTCTGCTCGGCAAGCCAGCGGGCCTCTATTCCATGCGGGACGTGATCGCATCGCTGTGAGCGACCCCGCGGTCGAATCTCACGGCCTCGCGCGGCGCCTTGGGCTGTTCGACGCGACCATGCTGGTCATGGGCGGGATCATCGGCTCGGGCATCTTCGTCAATCCGGCCGAGGTCGCGCGGCATGTCGGCACGCCATCGCTGATCGTCGGAGTGTGGGTGCTTGGCGGGGTGATCGCGCTGACCGGCGCGCTGGTCTATGCCGAGCTCGCCGCGCGGCGGCCCGCGGTCGGCGGACAGTACGCCTACCTTCGCGACGCCTTCGGGCCGCTGCCCGCGTTCCTCTACGGCTGGTCGCTTCTGCTGGTCATCCAGTCGGGAGGAATGGCGGCGGTCGCGATCACCTTCGCCCGCTACTTCGGGGAAATCAGTCAACTCGGATTGCCGGACAGCGTCGTCGCCGTCGCCGTGCTGGCGCTACTCACCATCATCAACTGCTTTGGGGTCCGGTCGGGAAGCAATGTCCAGAGCGCCCTGATGGTGCTGAAGATCCTGGCAATCGCCGCGTTGGTCGCGGTTGGCCTGATGGCCCCCACCGCTTCCGGGCAGGAATCGTCGGCGGCCAGCGGCTTCAGCGGCGTCGGCGCCGCGATGACCGCTGTCATGTTCTCCTACGGCGGCTGGCAGACATCGAGCTTCGTCGCCGGCGAGATGCGCGACCCGCGGCGCGACCTTGCCCGCGGCCTCTTGCTCGGAGTGGCGGGGGTCGTCCTGCTCTACACCGCCGTCGGCTTCGTCTGTGTCCACGCCCTCGGCCCGGCAGGTTTGGCCGCATCGAAGACGCCGGCGAGCGACGTCATGCGCGCCGCCGCGGGTGGTAAGGGCGCAACCTTCATCGCCATCGGTATCGCGGTCTCCGCCTTGGGCTTTCTCAGCCAGAGCATGCTGACCGCTCCGCGCGTCTATTTCGCGATGGCCGAGGACCGCGTGTTCTTCCGCAGCCTCGCCGCCGTCAGCGCGCGGAGCCGGGTGCCGACGCTGGCGATTGTCGTGCAGGGCATCGCGGCTTCGGTGATCGCGGTCTCGGGCGCGTACGGGCAGATCCTGAGCTACGTCGTCTCGGTCGACTTCATCTTCTTCGGCCTGACCGGCGCCGCGCTGTTCGTCTTCCGGCGCAAGGGCGACGCGAACGACGGCTTCTCAGCGCCGGGGCATCCGATCACCACCGGCCTGTTCGTCGCCTGCTGCTTCGCCATCGTCGTCGCGACGGTCGTCAACAGCCTGGAAAACAGCCTGATCGGCTTCGCAATCCTCGCGCTCGGGGTGCCGGCCTTCCTCTATTGGCGGAAGGCGAATGCAAAGTGAGCCGCGCCATGCAGTCGGAATACATGCACTGGGCGAAGTTCAAGGCGCCGGTCCGCTATTCCCTCACCGGCAGCGAGGTACCGCACGTCCGCATGGACACTCTGCCCTGGGCGATTGCCGACCTCGACCTCGATGGCGCGAGCCACCCGCGCTATCGGCCGCTCGTCGAGGCGATCGCCCGGCGCGCCGACGTTCCGCCCGAGCAGGTCGTCACTGCCGACGGCACGTCGATGGCGAACATGCTGGCGATGGCGGCGCTGATCAAGCCGGGCGACGAGGTGCTGGTCGAGCACCCGGCCTACGAGCCGCTGCTCGCCGCAGTCAGTTTCCTCGGCGCGAGGATCGCGCGCTTCGAACGGCGATCGGAGGACGGCTTCCGCCTCGATCCGGGCGCTGTCGACGCGGCCCTGACCGATGATACGCGACTAGTGGTCCTGACCAACCTGCATAACCCGAGCGGTTCCATTGCGAGCGAAGACCAGCTCGCCACGGTCGGTGCCCTCGCCCGCGCCCGCGGGGCGCGCGTGCTGGTCGACGAAGTCTATCTCGACGCGGCGACGCCTCGCCCTCGAAGCGCCGTTCACCTCGGTCCCGAGTTCGTCACGACCAACAGCCTGACCAAGGTCTATGGTCTCAGCGGCCTGCGCTGCGGCTGGGTCCTCGCCGAACCCGTCCTCGCCGAGCGCATCTGGCGATTGAACGACCTGTTCGTCGTCAACCGCGCCCATGCTGACGAGCGGCTCGCCTGCATTGCCTTCGCGCATTTGGGCGAGGTCCTCGGCGACAGCCCTGCCCTGCTCCGCCGCAACCGCGAGGCGTTCAACCGCTTCCTGGCTTCTCGCGACGATCTCGAAAGCACACCGGCGATCCATGGTCTGACGGCCTTTCCGCGCTGGACCGGCGGCGACACTAAACGGCTCGATGCCCGGCTCCACGAGCGCTACGACACCGCCGTGGTGCCCGGCCACTGGTTCGAGCTGCCCGAGCATTTCCGCATCGGCTTCGGCGAACCTGCCGAAGATTTCGCAGAGGGCCTTTCCCGTCTCGGCGCTGCCTTGGACGACCTCAAGTGAAGCGCGACGAGGTATTCGAGTTCTTCCGCCGCCTGGCCGAGGCGAACCCCTCGCCGACGACCGAGCTCGAATCTACCAATCCTTACACTCTGCTCGTCGCTGTCGTCCTCTCGGCCCAGGCGACCGATGCCAGCGTCAACCTCGCCATGCGGCCAGTGTTCGCCAGGATCACGAGACCGAAGCAGATGCTGGCCCTCGGTGAGGAGCGATTGCGCGAGGCGATCAAAACCATCGGCCTGTTCAATACCAAGGCGAAGAACGTGATCGCGCTCTCCCAGACGCTGATCGAGCGCTTCGGCGGCGAGGTCCCCCGCACTCGCGAGGAGCTTCAGTCGCTGCCCGGCGTCGGCCGCAAGACCGCGAACGTGGTGCTCAACACCGCGTTCGGCGAGGAGACCTTCGCGGTCGACACCCACGTCTTTCGGGTCTGCAACCGCACCGGTCTAGCGCCCGGCAAGACGGTCGACGAGGTCGAGGCGAAGCTCGACAGGCTTGTCCCGCAGCCCTTCCGCCGCGACGCGCACCACTGGCTGATCCTGCACGGCCGCTACACCTGCAAGGCGCGGCTGCCGGAATGCTGGCGGTGTCCGGTGGTCGACCTCTGTCGCTACAAGCCCAAGACGCCGCCGCCCGAGGAGCGGGTCAAGCCCAGCGCCGCTCGAACCGGGAGCCGAGGCAAGTCAGCGACTCGTACTGCGAAAGTCCAGACTGCTTCGCGGCGGACGGCAAATCGAAGTCGATCTCGACCCATTCGCCTTCCCTGACATCCGGCACGGTGTCGCAGCCGACAGCGATCAGATCCATCGACACGCGGCCGAGCACCGGCAAAGCGAACTCTCCGGCAAACGCGGACCCCCGACTGGAGAAGCCGCGCAAATAACCGTCGGCGTAACCGATATTGAGGATCGCGGCCTCGGTATCCGCCTCGGCAACGAAGGTCGCGCCATAGCCGCAGCTCTCGCCTGCTCGGATGGTGCGGCGCTGCACCACCTGCGCTTCGAGGCGAGCAACCTGGCGGATCGCGCCCTCGGCTTCGGACCGGGGAATGCCGCCGTAGAGCGCAAGGCCGGGCCGGACGAGGTCGAAGCTGTAGTCGCGGCCGAGACAGATACCGGCGGAGTTGGCGAGGCTGTAGCGGCGAGCCGGAACCGCCGCCGCGACGTCACGGAAGCGGTGCAACTGCGTGGCGTTGAAATCGCTGTCCTCGTCGGCGCAGGCAAGATGACTGTGCAAGGTGTCGATGGCGAGTCCGTCGAGCGCCGCTACCTCATCGACACGCAATCCTAGCCGGTTCATGCCGGTGTCGACCATCACGTCGCAACGGCGGTCCCCACCACTCTCAAGCCATCGGACGACCTGTTCTACGCTATTGAGGCAGGGCCTCGCCGCGGATGCGAGGGCAGTCTGGAGGTCATCCGGTCCAACGCCATGGAGAACCACCACGCTCGCGTCTTCGGGCAACTCGCCAAGCGCGGCGGCTTCCGCCCAGGTCGAAACGAAAAAGTCACGACAGCCCGCGTCGAGCAATGCGACCGCCGTTTCGCGCGCGCCGAGGCCGTAGCCGTCCGCCTTGACCGCCGCCCCCGCGGCGACTCCGGCGCGGCTTCCGAGCCAGCGCCAGTTGGCCTGCAAGGCTTCT
>NZ_JAFAVR010000124.1 GCF_019242355.1 Sphingomonas sp.
CCTGTCTCACAGCCGAGGGGAAACCAGTTGAAGCCGAGCTGTCGCGCGGCATCTCTGAAAGCGTCGAGATGTATGAATTGCGACGGAAGTCCCGGTCGCTGCACCTCGAAGGCCTGCCGTCCGTTGACCACAGCGACATGACCGATAACCACCACGGTCTTTCCCCGGAACTCCGCGAATAGGGAGAGATCGATGCGCGTGAGATTCCCGCTGCTCAGCATGCGCGCCATGGCCCCCTCAAGCCGACGCGCTGGCGGAATCTCCGCTTCCAGCTTCGCCCTGCCGTCCGTGCTGTAGATGAGTGGCAGCAGTTCGACGCTGTTTCGGTCAATTTGCCGATTTAGCACCGGCCGAAGCCGCTCCTCAAAGGCAAGCTCGGCGAGGGGCACCAGCTTTGCCTGTCGTGGCATTCTTAAGAGAATGGAGGCGTCCGGGTCATCAATCGGGTAATAGTCTCTGTCCGAAGGCGGTGTATCCCGCAGCCGCGTAATGGCGGCTGCCGTCGCGGTTTCCCACCCCTTAGTGCGTCCAAGCGCACCAAGGGTTTCCCGCACATCGTCTACCGTGGCCTTATCGTCTTTGAGCTTATCATCGAGTTGCTCGGATGGAGTCCGGGCAAGCGCGGGACCATGAAATGGAAAGTTGTGGGGGCCTGGCCTTCTATTTTGGTCGTTATCCGGCGCTTTGGGCGGGTCGCGGAAAGGTGGAGGTCGAACCTCAACGGGAGGATGGACGAATGCCCTCTGACCGACGGCATGACTTGCCCATGTCAGCGCGGAAACCGCGACTACCAGG
Organism: Sphingomonas sp.; assembly: GCF_019242355.1. GTDB lineage: Bacteria > Pseudomonadota > Alphaproteobacteria > Sphingomonadales > Sphingomonadaceae > Sphingomicrobium. The sequence continues at coordinate 796 of NZ_JAFAVR010000124.1, forward strand.
CCGGCGAAGACAATGCGCAGCCTGGCCCAAGAACGCCTCGAAGCGCGTCTACCCATATCGGATAGCGAAGTCATTCAGCGTGGCGCAGAGCCGATTGGCCTTTTCCAGGGTCCTCTTCAGAGTGGCTTTCGGCCCGTTATCACGTAAGCGGGTTATGGTCATGCGCGCTTGGTCGGCTTCAACCAACGCATGGACCAGCCGATTGTAGTCGGAGAGCAGCGATCCTCCGCTTTCTGTCCGGTGCAGGAAAGAGAGAACCACGCCACTGGAGCTTGCTACAAACGCAAGTACGGCGGGAGCGAGACCCCTTCCAACGGCCTTACTCAGAAAAGCCGCGGATGCGCCGCCGGCTCCCGCAGCGGCGATAAGTTTCGCCACGAGATCGTAATACCACCCGATCCGTAGGCGTCGACGAATCCGCTTCTGGATTTTAAGCGCTGCCTCACCATAGCGGCTCAGCATTTCCAGTGTAAGATCACACGACAACCCTGCTGGCGAGTCGCCGAGGACAGTGCCACGACGCCACAGCACCTCCAGATCCGGATTGTGTCTCTTAACCGCGTGGAGCGTCTCCGGGGCGAATCGCGAAAGAGCGCTAACAACCTCGCCTATTGACGGCCATGGATCATCGTCGTCCATTTCTTGTGCATCACCTTGAACATCGCGCGGATCGTAGCGTCACAGGCTTTGTAATTGGAAGTAGCGACTTCCCTTCTCGAGTTCGGAGCACCCCATCTGCCGCGAAGGCTGAGGTTGACACTCTCTGTTAATTCCTGGACGGCCTGTTCTGGCGCCGCAGGAGCGCGATCTGGTTCAGCAACTCGGTGACGGTCGCAAGGCTCTTGATCACTACGCCAATACGGCACGAACTCGGCGAGAGAGGTGCGCCGGCAGGGACGGGCAGCACGCGCTCGCTCCTGCTCGTAGCCTCGACGGAACCATCCTGGCCACTGCCGGAGAGCAGCTCTTTAGGCTCTGGCGCCTTCGGCCTCCAAACGTCCACTGTTCGAGGGTCGACTCCATGAGCGGTCAGGCCGCTCTCCAACAGTTGCAGAAGTTCAATCTGAGATACTACCCTCGTGCTCCTCGGGGGGTCAGCCCCGCCACGATCCGCAACGGTCTGCGATTGGCCGAGCGCGTTCAAGGCCAAGCCCTTCGGGCGCTTCGCGGCCTCGAGCTCACCCCACCAGGGCTTGGGATCGAGTCAGCGCAAGATGTGCAGGCCCTTGTCCCTTCTGCGGCTTTCCTCTGATCACAGCGCCTGCTTCGCGCAGTGGGCAGGGGTCAAGGCCGCGAAGCGCCCGAAGGGCTTGGCCTTGAGGCCTGCCAACGCACGGAGCACACTCGCCCATCAGAGGGACAGCGGCCTGGGGGATGATAGCGAGCGGCCGGTCAGCCCCGGCGCGCCACGCCGAGCCTGGCCCGGTAGCGTAGCGGAAAGCGCTGCGTCACGAACGTCCGGCCCAAGCCGCCGTGATCTCACCGGAATCGCGCACCAGGGTCAGGCGTGACAGCAGCGACATTGCTTCGGCGTGATGCTCCTTGATCATCGGGCCGACGCAGTCGCGCGGCACGACGACGAAGAAGCCGAGGTTCGCCGCGTGCCAGGCGGTCGGGAGAATGCCGACCTCGGTCGCCAGGCCGGTGTGGATGATCGTGCGGATGCGGTACAGCCGCAGCAGATATTCAAGCGGCGTGCCGATGAAGGCATCGGTGCGCATCTTCCCGATGACCGTCTCGCCCGGCTTCGTGCGAGCTCGTCGACCGTCTGCCATCCGTGGCTGCCGTACTGGATATGGGGCTTACGATTCGACTGCCCCAAAATTTTCCAGAAATCGAGCCGGCGGCAGTACGCGGATGTCGCGCCAAGGGTCGAGCACGAGCAGATCGTCATCGCCTGATACGATGGCGGTCGCATGAGCGGCGAGCGCCAGCTCCAGATAACAATTGTCCTTGGCATCGCGGCAGTCGTTCACGGTTTGCTTCGGCTCGATCCAGCGTGCCGCCGCAGCCAGCAACTCAAGCATCTCGCGGCGTCGGTCTTCGGTGAGAACGCGTGCGAACTTCGGCCTGGCCAGCACGCCGGCGATCTCTCGGTAAACTGCCTCCGACAGGACGACGACGCCTCGTGCCCGCGCAGCTGCCACGGCCTGCCGAGGAACGCCATTCGGGTTCAGGGCGGCGGAGACGACGGTGTTGGCATCGATCACGTAGACGCTCAGTCCCGGCGCTCCGCGTTGAAAGCCGCCAGCTCGGTTCGATCTCGGCCTCGGTCAGGCCGGCGTCCTGCGCCTCGGCGGCGGTCCGCTCAAAGAGCGCTATTAACGGATCATCGGCGCCTGGCCGGACCAGCCGATCGACGAGACGGCCGACTGCCTCGCGGCGCCGGGCAGTCGATAGGGCCGCCGCGGTTGCTTCCTGGACAGGGATCTCGATCTTCGTCGACTGGTTCATCGCCGGGCTCCTCTCAGAAGGCTCAGCCTACTCGATGTCGGAAATGAGATCATCCAGCTATCGAGCTGATTGACCCGCACGCCCGCAAGCTGACAGGCGACGCAAGCCCGACGCGACATAGCGCAGCGCGAAGGGCTGCATCACGAACGTTCTGCCCATGCCGCCGTGATCTCCCCTGAATCGCGCACCAGGGTCAGGCGTGACAGCAGCGACATGGCTTCCGCGTGATGCTCCTTGATCATCGGGCCGACGCAGTCGCGCGGCACGACGACGAAGAAGCCGAGATTCGCCGCATGCCAGGCGGTCGGGAGAATGCCGACCTCGGTCGCCAAGCCGGTGTGGATGATCGTGCGAATGCGGTACAGCCGCAGCAGATATTCAAGCGGGGTGCCGATGAAGGCATCGGTGCGCATCTTCCCGATGACCGTCTCGCCCGGCTTCGGTGCGAGCTCATCGACCGTCTGCCATCCGTGGCTGCCGTAATGGCTGTTCTCCAGGCGCCAGCGCTGCTCGGGATCGCGCGCGATCGCGTAGTTCTCGCGGATACGCGGATCAGTGAAGGTGCCGAGATTCGGCAGGTTGGTGTACTGCGTGTACATGACGCGCACGCCGTGCGACCGCGCCGTGTCGAGGAAGGCGGCGATCGGGCCAACAATTTGCGTGACGTCGATGCGCCGGTTATCGCGCGCGAAGACGCCGTCGGGGCCGGTGTTGTCGTTCTGGATGTCGTGCATGATCACGACCGTGTGCGCCGGATCGACGATCTCGGCGAAAGTCTCCGGTATCTGCCGGCCTTCCCATTCGATCATTCCTGGAACTCCCCTGCTCGATCCGAATTACTGATATCCCTGGGCGCGGGGCATCGGTAGGCACCAGCCCATCGGCGACGTCCGCCTACCCGTCCACTGACCCAGGCTAACCGAAACCCGCTCGATGTCAGAGGCCAAGCTGATGCCGATGTTTGTGACGATCGGATACGGTGACCGCGAAGGGTATGATCGCACGCCTTCAAACGTTCGCAATTCCGCTCATGCACATGAGGAGGAGTTGTGTAGGGCCGGAGCCTTGATGGGTGTTGCCGGAGCCCCGGTCCAGGTCCGCAACCCTGGCGGCTCGCACGCGCAGACGGAGAGCGGCCCGTTCATGTCGTCGGCGTTGCCCGTCGCTGGCTTCGCGGTGATCGAGGCTGCTGACATCGCTGAGGCGATCAAAATCGTATCCCGAGCGACTTGCGCCGTCGCGCACGGCGTCGTCGAGGTGTGGCCTCTCGAGAAAGCCGAGTGATTCCCGGCCTGTCACGATCCACGCCAGAGGGAGGACGCCCGGCATGGCACCGGGCCGCCGGTCAGCCTCGGGCGCTCGCCAGGTGCCTCTCCAAGGCATCCAGGCTCTCCGGCAGGTTGGCCCGGCCGAAGCCGATGCGGAACCGGTCATCAGGCAGGGACACGAGGTCGGATCGGAACAGGCTGGCGGGCAGCACGAGGACGCCGCTCCGCTCGATCAGGCGCTGCGCGAACGCCTCGACACCCTCGGCGCCCACGTAGCGGGGATAGCCGATCACGCCGCCCTCCGGCCGGTGCCACGCGAACAGCGCCGGATGCGCTGCAAAGAAGCGGTCGACCAGCGCCAAATTCCGGTCGGCGAGCCGGCGATTGCGGTCGAGGAGCGCGCTCCCGGATTTCAGCGCGATATTCGACAGCACCTCGCTCGGCGCGGAGTTGCAGAGCGACAGATAGTGCTTCAGCCGCTCCAGCCGGCTCGCCACCGCCCGGTCGCGGCAGGCGATCCAGCCGATCCGCAGGCCGGGCAGGCCGTAGGCCTTCGACAGCACATTCAGCGACACCCCGCGCTCATAGACGTCGGCGGCTTGCGGCAGGCGTTGCGCGGGATCGCGCTCGATCAGCCGATAGACCTCGTCGCTGAACAGCCAGGCGCCGCGGCTGCGGCACAGCGCCACCAGCGCGTCGAAGCGGTCGCGCTCCAGGATCTTTCCGGTCGGGTTGTTCGGAAAATTGATCGCGACGAGCCTGGTCCCCGGACGAAACGCGTCGGCGACGGCATCGATGTCGAGCGTCCAGCCGCGCGCGGCATCGAGCGCCACGCCGCTCACCGCACACAGTCCGCGCGGAATGGTCTCCGCGGACTGGTAGTTGGGGACGATCACGATGGCATGGTCATCACGGCCGAGCAGCGCGTGCATGGCGACGTGGATGCCTTCGCCGGCGCCCGCGAAGCAGACGATGTCATCCGGCGCAACGGCCTCGTAGCCCTCGGCGATGGTCTGGCGCAGCCAGGGCGCGCCGCGCGGCGCGGTGTAGGCGAGCCGGAGGTCCTGCCACCGCGCGGCGTCCTCGGGGTCGGCGCGGGCGAGCAGGTCGGCCATCCCCACCGTTTCCGAATCGGAGGCGGCGAGGTTGTGCCGGACGCTGCCACTCCAGCGGGAGAAATATGCTTCGAGCGCGAAGTCGCGCATCCCGGTCAGGCGTTTCGCTCCCAACCGCGCGGCGCCTGCTGCCAGTAGGTCATCGCGTGGCCTGCGGCCTTGGCCGCCGTCCAGCGCAGCCGTGCCGCCGCCACCGCCGCGGCGTCGCTGCCGTCGAACAGGTCGAAGACGCGGTCGAACGCGTCGAGCCGGGCGCTGCCGGCGCCGTCGATCAGGAACAGGAAGCGCGCGCCGTTC
>NZ_JAFAVR010000278.1 GCF_019242355.1 Sphingomonas sp.
GTTTCAGCCAGGCGAGCGGAATTCCGTTCGAGCTAGGAATCATTCGCTCGCACTATGTCGGGCGGACATTCATCCAGCCCAGCCAGGAGGTCCGCCACCTCGGCGTGAAGCTGAAGCACAATGCCAATTCGGCATTGGTCGATGGCAAGAGCATCGTCCTGGTCGATGATTCGATCGTTCGCGGCACGACCTCGGTGAAGCTCGTGCAAATGATGCGCGATGCCGGGGCCCGCGAGGTGCACATGCGCATCGCCTCGCCGCCGACGCGGCACAGCTGCTTCTACGGCGTCGACACGCCCGAGCGCGCCAAGCTGCTCGCCGCGCAGATGAGCGTCGACCAGATGCGCGACTACATCAACGCCGACAGCCTCGCCTTCATCTCGATCGAGGGCCTGTATCGCGCGCTCGGCCAGGACCGGAACGCCGCCGCCCCGCAACGCTGCGACGCCTGCTTCACCGGCGCCTATCCAACGACGCTGACCGACGTCGGCGAGAAGGACGAAGGCGCGGCGCTGTCACTGGTCGCCAGCCGCTGACCGTTTGCATTGCCCGCGCCACGTTCTAGTGCGCGGCCCATGACCGACACCAAGCCCCTCGCCGACAAGATCGCGCTCGTCACAGGTGCCAGCCGCGGGATCGGAGCAGCGACGGCGGAGGCTCTCGCCGCGGCTGGCGCGCACGTGATCCTCGTCGCCCGCACGGCAAGCGCACTCGAGGAGGTCGAGGAGCGGATCCACGCCGCCGGCGGAAGCGCGACGATCGCCCCGCTAGACCTTACCGAGGCCGAATCCATTGCCAAATTGGGCGCCGCCGTCGCCGAACGCTGGGGTCGGCTCGACCTCATGGTCCTCAATGCCGCGATCCTCGGCTCGCTGACGCCGGTGCAGGACATCGACCCGAAGGAATATTCGCGCGTCCTCACCCTCAACCTGCTTGCCAATCAGGCGCTCATCGCCGCCTTCGACGCGCTTCTGCGCAAGTCGGACCGCGCCGATGTCGTTGCCCTGACATCATCCGTGGGCTCCCAGCCGCGTGCCTTCTGGGGCGCCTACGGCTCGTCCAAGGCGGCGCTCGAGACCCTGCTCGGGACCTATGCGGACGAGACGGGCTACACCGGGCGCATCCGGATCCACATCGTCGATCCAGGCGCGACCCGGACGCGGATGCGCGCGCTCGCCTTTCCCGGCGAGGAGCCGGACAGCGTCAAACCGCCCGAAGCCGTTGCAGCTGCGATCCTCAAGCGGGTCATCAGCGACGGAATCACCGGAGAGCGAGTGCGCGTCGACGCCTGAGCACGGGCCCCGCTACATCACGATATCGGCGGCGGAGAAGCCGGCTGTCGCGTGCAGGACGACGGCGAAGTCTGCGGTCGTGTCGCCATTCACATCGCCATAGAGCGTCAGGTCGGCGCTGCCGTCGGCATTACTCGACGCGACCGTGATCCAGAGGCTGTGCGCCGCTGGTCCGGAGGTCAGGCCGACGAAGGCCTGGTCGCCGGCGTCGGCGAGATTGGCGTCGATCGCTGACAAATCCAGCCGGTCGGCGCCGGCGCCGTGCGCCGCAGTCGTGAAGTCGGTGATCCGGTCGGACGACGCGGGCGTCGATTCGCTCGCGCCGTAGAAATAGAAAGTATCGCTCCCCGCGCCGCCGGTGAGCGTGTCGGCGCCCGGTCCGCCGGCAAGGAAATCATCGCCTCGGCCGCCGTCGAGCCGGTCATCGCCGATGTAGCCCTGGAGATAATCGTCGCCGTCGCCGCCGGAGACGACACCATTGCCCTCGTCGCCGAACAGCCAGTCGTTGCCGGCACCGCCGATGATCGTGTCGTTGCCCGCCTCGCCGCCAAGATAGTCGTTGCCGGCCCCGCCACTGACGACATCATTGCCGCCGCCGCCAAAGATGGTGTCGTCGCCGCGGGCTCCGACGAGGTGGTTGTCCAGCGCATTGCCCTCGAGGGTCAGTCCGGCGGCGCCCTGGATGATGCCGATCTCGACATTGTCCGGGAGCGTCAGGCAGACGGTCGTGCGGATCGTGTCCGTGCCCTCGTTCGCATTCTCGGTGACGACGTCGCCCGGACTGTCGATATAATAGCTGTCGTCGCCCGTCCCTCCCGCCATTGCATCGTCGCCCGCCCGGCCGTTGAGCAAGTCGTTCCCAGCCTCGCCATTGAGCGCGTCGTTGCCGTCGCCGCCGTCGAGCACATCGTTGCCCGACCCGCCCCACAGGATGTCGTCGCCGCCTTTGCCGTAGAGGTGGTCGTTACCGCCGAGCCCCTGCAGGGTCTCCGCATTGCTCCAGCCGGTGATGCAGTTGTCCGACGCATTGCCGGCGAGGGTCGCGGCCGCGCTGCTCCCGCCGGCATAACTGCCGGTCTTCAGGTTTTCGACATTCTCGGGAAGCGTGTAGTCGACGCCCCGGGTAAGCAGCACGGTGTCGAGGCCCTCGCCCGGCTTTTCGACGATCGTGCCGAATTCCGTCCCGCGCGCGCGATAGACGTCGTTTCCGGCCCCGCCGGACAGAGTGAGCCCGGCGCGTCCGTCGAAGTCGGTGAACCAGTCATTGCCATCGCCGCCGGAGATGCTTCCGACGACCGAATGGCCGCCGAATGTGTAGACATCATTGCCGGCGCCGCCATCCGAAGCGAGGCCCGTTACAGAGCCGGTGAAGATGACCCGGTCGTCGCCATCGTCGCCGAAGACCGACTGGCCGGAGCCGCCACGCAGGATGAAGATGTCGTTGCCGGCACCGCCATGCACGAGCGCGCCCGAGGCCCGGATGTCGAAGCGGTCGGCGCCCGCGTCCCCGCTGACCGTCGCCATCCCGCCGAGCAACCGGACGACGTCGTCGCCGTCTCCCATTGACGCGGTGGTCGTCGTCCCGCCGGCGACCGTCAGCGTGTCGCTGCCACCGAGCAACGTCAGCGAATAGTCGCCGGCCGCCTTGACCGTGACGATGTCCCGAGCGTTGGAAAAGCAATGCGTCGGCATCTGCTCACTCCCGCCAGCAGCGAACGAACCACGAACACTGCGATGGAATGAAGCGTGAACAGCCGGAATTGCGACAAGTTGCACGAACTACCTGGTCCGATTCGGAGGAACCGTCTGCGCACGATGCCGTCCGTCGGTCGGCATGCGGCGATAGCCGGGCCGGAGGGTGACGTTCGCACCGGTGGCCGCTAAGAGCGCGCCGATGTCTTCCACACCTTCGCAAACCGGCGCCAGGACCGGCGGCCGAATCCTCGTCGACCAGCTGCGGATCAATGGCTGCGACCGGGTCTTCACCGTACCCGGCGAAAGCTTTCTCGCCGTGCTCGACGCGCTCCACGACACGCCGGAGATCGAAACGATCGTCTGCCGGCAGGAAGGCGGAGTCGCCTACATGGCCGATGCCGACGGCAAGATGACCGGCCGTCCCGGCGTCGCCTTCGTCACTCGTGGGCCTGGCGCGACGAATGCCAGCGCCGGAGTCCACGTGAGCTTCCAGGATTCAACCCCTTTGATCCTGTTCATCGGCGACGTCGCGCGGGGCGATCGCGACCGCGAAGGCTTTCAGGAGGTCGACTTCCCCGCCTTTTTCGCGCCCGTCGCCAAATGGGCGGCGCGGATCGAGGATGCTCGGCGAATCCCGGAATATGTCGCCCGCGCTTGGCGCGTCGCCACCGCCGGCCGTCCCGGGCCGGTCGTCCTCGCGCTGCCCGAGGACATGCTCCGCGACGAGGTGGATGTCGTCGCCCGGCCACGCGTTCCGGCCGTCGCCGAAGCGCCCGACCCAGGAGCGGTTGCCGCTTTGTTCGGGCTTCTCAAGGAAGCCGCGTCGCCCGTCGCGATTGTCGGCGGGGCCGACTGGAGCCCCCGGGCTGGACACCATTTCGCCAACTTCGCCTTCCGCCATGGAATCCCGGTTGCCGCAGCCTTCCGCCGCCAGGACGCGATTCCGAACATCTGCGGCGTCTATGCCGGCAATCTCGGCTACGGCCCCAACCCGAAGCTGCAGCAACGCATTCGCGACGCCGACCTCGTGATTGCCGTCGGTGCCCGGCTCGGCGAGGCGACGACTGACGGTTATGCACTGATCACGCCGGACCACCCGGACCAGACGCTGGTCCACGTCCATCCTGACCCGAACGAGCTCGGTCGCGTCTATCACGCCGACCTGCCGATCTGCGCCGACATGGGCGAGTTCGCCGAGATGGTCGACGAATGGATCGATCCCGATTGCATTCGCTTCTCCTGCGGCGAGCAGGCCCATGCCGAATGGCTGAAATGGAGCGAGCCTGAGTCCCGCGACGGCGTCGCTCTCGACCTCGGCCCCTGCGTCGCAGCGATGCGCGATGCGCTTCCGGCGGAAACGATCATCTGCAACGGCGCCGGCAATTTCTCCGGCTGGTGGCACCGCTACTGGCGCTACGGGGCCATGCCGACGCAACTCGCGCCGACGAGCGGCACCATGGGCTACGGCCTCCCGGCCGCCGTCGCCGCCGCGCTTCGCTTCAAGGATCGGCCGGTGGTCTGCGTCGCCGGTGACGGCGACTTCCTGATGAACGGGCAGGAGCTCGCGACTGCCGCGCAGTACGGCGCGGACCTTGTCGTCATCCTCGTCGATAACGGCGCTTACGGCACCATCCGAATGCACCAGGAGCGCGAATATCCCGAGCGCATCTCGGCGACCGAACTGCGCAACCCAGACTTCGCCGCCCTCGCCCGCGCGTTTGGCGGCTGGGCCAAGACGGTTGAGCGCACCGAGGATTTCGCTCCGGCGCTGGCCCGCGCCCTCGATCGGCGCGGTATCCGCCTCCTTCACTGCAAGACCGACGTCGAGCAGATCAGCAACGCGACAACGATCAGCCAGCTGCGCGAAAAGGCCAGGCGCTAGGGCGCGTAGTCGCCGAGCAATGCTCGATTGTGGGCCTCCGGGCAGCTGCCGACGCGCCTCCGCGAGCGGCGCCGATCCCGAAACGGCGGCTTGCCCACCGCCGCCGGAACCGTTGCAAGCTGTTCCACGAGCCGCTCGAAATCCTCGAAGCTGCCGAGGCTGCGTGGCTGGTCCGCAGCGGCCGGCGACCGCTCGTCGAGTTCCACCAACTCGCCAGTGGCGCGGCCCGGAAGAGCCGCCGCTGCCGCCTGGTAGAGCGAGATCCCGATGCCGTAGCTGACGCCGTCGCCGGGACGTAGCGATCTTCCCACAATCCTTCTCCGCGCCGATTCCCGTTGGAAACAACGCGGAGGCGACGTGATTTGCCCGAGCATCAGAGTCCGTTTCGGACGGATCGGCTAGAGACCGAACGGGTAGGTCTCGTCGCCTCCCGGGCCGCCGCCGGGCCGGGCGTTCCCGGCCAGCGGAGTGACCGCGCGGGTCTCATCGAACCACACCCAGGCATCGAACTGGCGCGGCAGGATCGCCTCGCTGTAATGGCTCCAGCGCTCCGTTTCGGGCCGGTAGATGACGCCGATGAACCGCTGCAGACGCGGCTCGAGAAGTGCCTCGCGCAGATCCTTGCCGACCTTCCCTTCGCGAAGATCGAGCAGGAAGCGGGACAAGCCGCTGTCGTGACTCATCCGCTCATGGCTTCCGGGCAGTGACGGGCGCACCCGCTTGATCTTCATCGGCTCGTCCCAGTCGTCCGCCGCCGCGACCGTGCCGCCGTGGGTCCCAAATCCGATCAATCTCGCTTTGGCGTCGAATTGATCCTTCACAAGCTGGCCGATGTTGAGCTCGTCGCGGCGCTGGCCCATGTCGGTGAACGCGGCGTTGCCGATGTGGCTGTTGTGGGCCCAGACGACGGCCTTCGCGGTCGGCCCCTTGGCGTCGAGCAGCTGGCACAATGTTTCGAACATGTGCGTGTCGCGCAAATTCCAGCTCTCCGCGGAGCCATGGTACATGACGCGGTAATAGGCCTCGGCGTTCTTCACGAGCCGGGCGTTGGCGGCGGCGTCCAGCCATTCGTCGCATTCTTCGCCGAGGCAGTCGAAGTTGCGCTGCATGAGGTCGCGAAGCATCTGCATCACGCCGGCCTCGCACCGCGCATAACCCTCGCTGAGCGCGACAGCGCCGTAGCGGGCCGGGTCGTCGGCCCAGGGTTCGAGGCAGCCGTAGCGCCGCCGCGCCGTCCGCGCGGCCTCGGGGTCGGCCGTCTCGAGAAAGTCGATCACCGCCCGCATCGACGCGCTGAGATTGTAGAGGTCGAGCCCGTAGAAGCCGCACATCGCCGGATAGTCGCGTGAGCCATTGTGATCGTGCAGCCAGCGGATGAAGCCGTCGACCTCGGCGTTGCGCCACATCCAGGTCGGGAAGCGCTCGAACGCCGCATCCTCGCCCTCGCGCGGTTCGCGGTGACGGACATAGCGGTCGATCGTCGCCGCGTCCGGCCAGTCCGCCTCGACCGCGACGATGGTGAATCCGTGATTCTCGACCAGCCGCCGGGTGATCGCGGCGCGAGCGCGATAGAATTCGCTGGTGCCGTGGCTCGCCTCGCCGAGCATCACGACCCGCGCGTCGCCGAACCGGTCGAACATCGCTCCGAAGGCGGGATCGTCGATGCCGGGGAGCGGCTCGGCGGACTGGGCGATCAGCTGAGGCAGATTGCGGGTCAGCGTCTCAGTCATGCTTCCAGCCCTCCTGGCCAATCAGCGGAACGAAGCGCACCGCGCCGAGGTCCGACCGCTCGACCGAATCAGCCTCGCGCCGCCGGACCATCACCAGCCGCTGGACGTCGTGAACGGCGCCGACCGGCATCACCAGCCGTCCGCCCGGAGCGAGCTGCTCGACCAGCGCATCGGGCACGTGGCTGCCGCTCGCGGAGACAAGGATCGCGTCGTAGGGCGACAGCGGCCGCCAGCCCACGGTCCCGTCCGCCTCGACGATCTCAACATTGCCGACACCCAGTCGCGCGAGCCGCTCGCGCGACTCCTCGACGAGCGCCGGCTGTCGCTCGACCCCGACGACATGGCCGGCGATCCGGCCGATCACCGCCGCCGCATAGCCCGAGCCCGAGCCGACCTCGAGCACGCGGTCGCCGCGGCGCACGTCGGCCGCGTCGATCATCAAGGCGACGATGTAAGGCTGCGACACCGTCTGGCCGGCCGCGATCGGCAGTGGGTGGTCGCCGTAGGCGAGATGCGCGTGGCTCGCATCCACGAACGCCTCGCGCGGCACGCTGCGGAACGCGTCGAGGATTCGCGGATCGGATATGCCGCGGCGCCTGAGCTGCCGCTCCACCATCGCCTCGCGCTCGGCGGCGAAATCCGTTGCGAGAACGCCCACGCGACCCAAACGCGCCGGGGCCGAGTCGTGTTGCTAGATCAGCCCCGCGAGCGGGCTGCTGGGGTCGGCATAGCGCCGCTTCTGCATCCGGCCGGCAAGGTAGGACAGCCGCCCCGCCTCGACCGCCGCCTTCATCGCGCGGGCCATCAGCACCGGCTCCCGCGCCTCGGCGATGGCTGTGTTCATCAGCACTCCGTCGCAGCCCAATTCCATCGCCACCGCCGCGTCGCTTGCCGAGCCGACCCCGGCATCGACCAGCACCGGCACCTTGGCGCCTTCGACGATCAGGCGGATGGTCACTCGGTTCTGGATCCCGAGGCCTGAGCCGATCGGAGCGCCCAATGGCATCACCGCGACCGCCCCCGCTTCTTCAAGTTGCTTCGCGGCGATGGGGTCATCGACGCAATAGACCATCGGCTCGAAACCCTCGGCGACCAGCGCCTCGGTCGCGCGCAATGTCTCGCGCATGTCGGGATAGAGCGTCCGCGCTTCGCCCAGCACCTCCAGCTTGACGAGGTTCCAGCCGCCCGCCTCGCGCGCCAGCCGCAACGTGCGGATCGCGTCCTCGGCGGTGAAGCAGCCGGCGGTATTGGGAAGATAGGTGACCTTCGCGGGATCGATGAAGTCGGTCAGCCGCGGCTGGCTCGGGTCGGACACGTTCACCCGCCGCACGGCGACCGTGACGATCTCAGCCCCCGACGCCTCCAGCGCCGCGGCATTCTCCTCGAAGCTCTTGTACTTGCCCGTGCCGACGATCAGCCGCGAGGTGAAGGTCCGGCCAGCGACGCTCCAGCTGTCAGGCCTGATGTCCTGCTGCGCGGTCACTCAACCCCCTCCGACGAAATGCACGATCTCGAACGAGTCTCCGTCCTCGACGCAGACCTCGCGAAAGGTCGAGCGCGGCACGACCTCGAGGTTGCGCTCGACCGCGACGCGGCCGGGGTCGAGCCCGAGCTCGTTCAGCATCTCGACCAGATTGTAGCCGCCGGGCACGCGCCGGTGTTCGCCGTTGATGCTGACCGAAAGGCTGTTGTCGGGGTCCATGCGCGGGCGATAGGAGCCCCGCGATTGGAGCGCAATCAAGGCTTTACCGTTGAAGGGTGGACGGATGGGCGCTCGTCTGACAGAGGCTCCGCCAGAGCAGACAGGGAAACATCAATGCCGCAACCCAAGGACGGGAGCACGGGCGCGACGAACGGAATGCGCATCGACCCCGGACTGGTGCGAGAGCTCGCCGAGCTCCTCACCGCGAACTCGCTGACCGAAATCGAAGTCGAGGACGGCGACCGCCGGATTAAGGTCAGCCGAGAACCCGCGCCGGTGCTCGGCGGCGCCCTTGCCGCACCTGCTCCGCTCGCCACGCCCGCACCTGCCCCGCAAGCCGCCGCAGGCGCGGCGCCCGCCCAGCCCGTCGAAGAAGCGGTCTCCGGAGAGACGGTGAAGTCGCCGATGGTCGGCACTGCCTATCTCTCGCCCGAGCCGGGCTCCAAGCCGTACGTGACCGCGGGCGCGACAGTGAAGGCCGGCGACACCCTGGTCATCGTCGAGGCGATGAAGGTCATGAATCCGATCACCGCGCCTAAGGACGGGACCGTCAAGAAGATCATGATCAGCGACGGCCAGCCGGTGGAGTTCGACCAGCCGCTGATCGTCATCGGCTAGGCAGCCGGCGCCATGAAGATCCAGAAGCTGCTGATCGCCAACCGGGGTGAGATCGCCCTCCGGATCCACCGCGCCTGCCACGAGATGGGCATCCGCACGGTGGCGATCCATTCCACCGCCGACGCCGATGCGATGCACGTCCGCCTAGCCGACGAGACGGTCTGCATCGGCCCGCCGCCCGCCAGCGAATCCTACCTCAACATTCCCAACATCATCTCGGCGGCTGAGGTCGTCCACGCCGACGCCATCCACCCCGGCTACGGCTTCCTGTCCGAAAACGCGCAGTTCGCCGAGATCGTCGAGCTTCACAACATCATCTGGGTTGGCCCGAAGCCAGAGCATATCCGGACGATGGGCGACAAGATCGAGGCCAAGCGCACCGCCGCGGCGCTCGGCCTGCCACTCGTGCCAGGCTCCGACGGCGCGATCACTAGCCTCGGCCAGGCGCAGGATCTCGCCGAGGAAGTCGGCTACCCGGTCCTCATCAAGGCCGCGTCGGGGGGCGGCGGCCGCGGCATGAAGGTCGTCCAGGGGGCGGACGAACTCGAAAGCCTGATGGCCCAGGCGGGCAACGAGGCCAAGGCATCGTTCGGCGACGACACCGTCTACATGGAGAAATATCTCGCCGACCCGCGCCACATCGAGTTCCAGGTGTTCGGCGACGGCCTCGGCAATGCCATTCATCTCGGCGAGCGCGACTGCTCGATCCAGCGGCGCCATCAGAAGCTGATCGAGGAGGCGCCCTCCCCGGTCCTGCCGCCGGCCGACCGCGAGAA
>NZ_JAFAVR010000270.1 GCF_019242355.1 Sphingomonas sp.
CTTGACGAGGGCGGGGCAAAGACGCCGATCCAATTGCCGATACAGAATGCACGGGTGAAGGAGAAGCGCGGCGAGGTCTGGATCAACGGCGGCCGGTCGCTGGCCAGGAACCTGCAGATGAACGCCGGCCTCAACTTCGAATTCTCACACCTCACCGTCAATGGGGATGCGACCGCCGACCGCAAGCTGAGCTTCCTCAAGCCCAGCGTGACCCTGGACTGGCAACCTGGCGGCGGGTGGCACACGCAGTTCATCCTCCGTCGGACGGTCGCTCAGCTGGATTTCTTCGACTTCGTGAGCGCGGCCGACCTTTCGGTCGGTGGACGAGTCAACGGCGGCAATGCCAACCTGCAGCCGCAGCGGTCGTGGGAAGGGCGCGTGCTGGTCGAACGGCCGATCTTCGGAAAGGGGCAGTTGAGGCTGGAGCTTGGCTATGATCTCGTCAGCCTGCTCCAGGACCGAATCCTGATCTTCGACGGGCATGGCAATGCGTTCGACGCGCCGGGGAACCTCGGAACCGGTCGGCGTCAATATGCCGACCTGACCTTCGACGCGCCCTTGGACAATCTCTGGAAGGGCCTGCACGTCCGTCTGCACGGAAATCTGCAGCGCACGCGGGTCAGGGATCCGATCGACGGCCGTCCGCGCGACTGGAGCGGCTTTTACCCACGCTGGCTGTGGGACGCCGACCTCCGCCGCGACGTCGGCAAGTTCGCCTATGGCGTGGCGATGTCCGACAATCGGCGGGCGACCTTCTTCAGGACCGACGACTTCGACACCAATTACAATGTCGGCTTCCCCTATACGTCCGCATTCATCGAATATCGTCCAAGCGCCAACCGGACCCTGACGCTCAACGTCAACGATATTTCCAACTCGGGCGGAGCGCGCGATCTCGTGCTGTTCGACCCGAACCGCACCGTCGGTCATCCGAGCCAGCTCGAGCACCGTTTTCGCAACAGCCACGTGCGCATCGGGATCACTTTCAA
This sequence comes from Sphingomonas sp., assembly GCF_019242355.1. Classification (GTDB taxonomy): domain Bacteria; phylum Pseudomonadota; class Alphaproteobacteria; order Sphingomonadales; family Sphingomonadaceae; genus Sphingomicrobium. The sequence continues at coordinate 990 of NZ_JAFAVR010000270.1, forward strand.
GCAGAGCTTCGGGGGTGGAGCCGCAGCCAAGGCGCCGGAGACGCCATAAGCGCGCGGCACCGACATCGGAGAGCCGATTCGCCCAACCGAGAGCCGCTCAGCCAGCGAACCTTGGGGAAAGTTAACCCGGTCGCGGCTTCGTCCCGAGAGGATCGGCAGCGAAAGCTTCACAAATCCGCCTTCCTGGCGCTCGATAAAGCGTCGCGGCGCGTAAACGAGCGCTGCCCATACCCCTATTCCATTGGACGCGCTGACAACGGCGCGCCTTCCGACAGAGCCGGGGGTCACAATGGGCGATCAAGACATGCAATTCGTCGCGACTGGAGGCCAGGCGCACCCGGCTCGAACTCGCCTCTCGACCTCTGCGGTCCTGCTCGTCAGCGCGGCGATGGGCGCACAGCCTGCGCTTGCCAAAGCGGCATCGGCTGACGCTCAGCCAACGGACAACAGCGCGATCGTGGTCACCGGGACGCGGACGCAATCGACGAACATAAAGCGCGAATCGAAAGTGGTCGTCGACGTCCGCTCGGAACAGGAAATCCGGGCCCTTCCGGACATCAATGCCGCGGAGGCGCTGCAGCGTCTCTCCGGCGTATCGCTCGAGTCAGACAGCGGCGAAGGGCGCTTCGTCAATATTCGCGGCATGGACGCCGATCTCAACGGAACGACCTATGACGGTGTTCGCTTGACCGCGTCCAATCCCTCATCCCCACAAGGGGGTGCCCGAGCCGTTGCTTTCGATGCCTTTCCCTCTGGCATTCTAGGCGGGCTTGAAGTGGTCAAGTCGCTCAGTCCCGACATGGACGCCGAAGGCCTGGGCGGCGTCGTCAACATCGTCCCCCGCTCGATTTCTCAGGGTCGTCGCACCCTGATCCAGGGAAGCCTTGGCGGAGGAATTGAAACGCTCCGCAACAATGGCCGCTACATGGGAGACATTAGCGCCGGCGGCGGCTTCGGAGGAACGACTCCATCGGGCCAGAATCGGGTCGAGGTCATCCTCTCCTACGCTTACGACCGCGACAAGCGGGGCATCGATGACGTCGAAGCCGACTATATCAATGATCCTTCAGTGGCGCCGCCGGGCACCAGCGATTACCTGGCCAGCAAGCTCTACGACGACCTTCAACCGCGCTGGTATGAGTATCAGCGCACCCGCCAGGGCCTGGCCGGCAGCCTGGTGTTCCGACCGGACGACGACAGCTCATTCTACATTCGAGGGCTGCACTCGGGCTATGTCGAATATGCCCACAAGCATGAGTTCAAGATCAACGGCCTCGCCGATGACATCCTGACCATCGACAACGCTACGGGCGACGTCACGGGAGACGCCGTCAGCCCTCGGGAAGAGGCAATCTCGACCCGTGAGAATCTTGGCAACAACCTGTTCGAAGTCGGCGGCAACACGTTGCTTGGCAATGTGAAAGTGAGTGCGCGTGGGGCCTATACCCGCGGGTACGATCATTTTCCCTACAGCATCGGCGCCACCTGGCAGACGCCAGA
>NZ_JAFAVR010000118.1 GCF_019242355.1 Sphingomonas sp.
CAGATGAGCAACTTTCTCTCGGTGGTGGTGGTGCTCGGGCTATATACGGGCGCCTATTTCGCCGAGATCTTTCGGGCGGGAATCGCCTCGATCGACCGCGGCCAGCTCGACGCCGCGAAGGCGATTGGCATGCGCTACGGTGCGGCGATGCGGCGGATCATCCTGCCGCAGGCGGTGCGACGCATGATCCCTCCCTTCATCAACGAGTTCGCGACCCTGCTCAAGCTGACCACGCTCGGCTCCGTCCTAGCCGTCGCCGAGCTGCTGCATGAGGGCGAGAACCTGATCAACGACACCTATCGCCCGCTCGAGATCTACACCGTTATCGCGATTGTGTTCGCGGTCATCACCTTTCCGATCATCTACCTTGCGCAGCGGGTCGAGACCCGCCTCAAGGAGCGGTCTTGACCGAAGCGGTCGCCCTTCCGATGATCCGCGTTCGCGGGCTGCACAAGCATTACGGCGAGCTGCACGTGCTGCGTGGGATCGACCTGACGGTCGAGCGCGGCGAGGTTCTCGCGATTATCGGGCCGAGCGGATCGGGCAAGAGCACGCTGCTGCGCTGCCTGAATTTCCTCGAGGAATACGACGGCGGCGAGGTTTGGTTCGGCAGCGACCTCGTCGGCTACCGCAAGACCAACGACGGGCGTCTGGTGCGCAGCTCCGAGGCCGCGGTCGCGGCGGTGCGCGCCCGGATGGGCATGGTCTTCCAGAGCTTCAACCTTTTCCCGCACAAGACCGTGCTGGAGAACGTCATCGAGGGACCGCTCATCGTCGGCCGGCAGCGTCCGGCTGAGGCGCGGGCGATCGGCCTCGATCTGTTGCGCAAAGTCGGGCTTGCTGAAAAGGCCGATATCTACCCCAGCCGCATCTCCGGGGGCCAGCAGCAGCGCGCCGCGATCGCGCGGGCTCTGGCAATGCAGCCGAAGGCAATGCTGTTCGACGAACCGACCTCGGCGCTCGATCCCGAGCTGGTCGGCGAGGTGCTTGAGGTGATGAAGTCGCTCGCTGCCGAGGGCATGACGATGGTCATGGTCACGCACGAAATGAGCTTCGCCCGCGAGGTCGCCGACCGCGTGCTGATGATTGATCACGGGCTCGTCGTCGAGCAAGGGCCGCCGAACCAGATTTTCCGCGCACCGCGCCAGGCGCGCACCGCCGATTTCCTGCGCCGGGTCGCCGCCACCCACCGCGATCTTCTGAACACTGAGGGGGAGAGAGCCAGAGATGACACCCAGCCGTCTTCTGCGCATGGCAGCGCTCGCGCTCATGACGATCGCGACGAGCCCGATCGTTATTGGCCTTCCGGCCCACGCTCAGGTGATGGACCGCATCATGAGCGACAAGAAAATCAAGATCGGCTACATCCCGTCGCCCCCCGGCACGATCAAGGACCCGAAGACCGGTGAGCCTGGCGGCTTTTACGTCGACGCCATCCGGCTGATCTTCAAGCAGGTCAACATCGAGCCGGAGTTCATAGAGACCACCTGGGGAAATTTCGTCGCCGGGCTGCAATCGGGCCAGTTCGACCTGTCGATCGCGGGGACCTTCGCGACCGTGGGCCGCGCCAGCGCGGTCGAATTCACTAAGCCGATCTCGTATCTGGGATACAGCGCTGTTGTGAAAACGGGCGACAGCCGTTTTAAGTCGCTCTCCGATTTGAACCGCAGCGACATCAAAATCGCGCTTATACAGGGAGGCGCCAGCGTCGAGTACGCCAAGGAGAACTTTCCAAAGGCACAGCTATCGCTACTCGCCACCGGCAATTTGCTGGCCCCGTTTGTCGAGGTGTCGGCCGGTCGCGCCGATGTCGGCATCGAGGACGCCTGGCAGGCGCACCGCTACGCCAAGGAGCACCCGGAGGTGACAAACCTGTTCGAAGGCCATCCGTACAACGTGCTGCCGATCGCCTGGTCGGTGAAGCGCGGCAATGAGGATCTGCGCCTGTTCATGAACACCGCGATTGACTGGCTGATGATAAACGACCGCTTTCAAAAGCTGGCCTCGGCTTACGGCGAGACCGGCCGCTATCTGCTGAAAACCGAATACGTCCCGCTCGGCACAGCGATGCCGAAGCCGGAGGAGAAGGAGCCCGCGAAGTAACCCTCGCCCTTTGGGGCCCTTCTAACTTGCCACATCGGCGAAAGCCGGTGCCCATTTCCGTCATGGGTCCCGCCTTTCGCGGGGATGGCCCTAAACCAATCAGGCGACGGTCAACCCGGTCGGCTCATGTAGTCGTAAGCCGACAGCACGTGGGTCTTTACGATGTGGAAGAACTCGTCGAGCGTCACGTGCTCGTCGGTGCTCCCCATCCCGCTCGGGGTCGGGCCATAGATGATCGCCGGCACGTTTTTGTAGCGCCAGAGGCGCGCATCGGTGCCGCCGAGCCCGATGACCGGGGTCGGATCTATCCCCGACAGCGCGCGCGAGTTGGCGCGCACGTGCTCGGCCATCTCGGTGTCGGGGGCGGACCAAGCCGGCGGGTTGTAGACGACGGTCTCGTATGAGACTTCCGGATAGCGGGCCACGATCCGGTCGACCTCGCTTAGGATTTCCGGAGCGTCGAGCCCGTTCGGCAGGCGGAAATCGACCTCGAAGTCGCATTCGGCGGCGACCATGTTGACCTTAAGTCCGCCGCTGACCAGACCCGGGTTGACGGTCACGCGGCGGACGTTGCGCGCCGCGCCGGCGCCGAAGGCCCGGTCGATCACAGGCGCGGCAAGATCGAGCGCCGCGGCGAGGTTGCCGGCCTCGGGCGGCTCCATATCGGCGATCACCTGCAGCTCACCGATGATCGCGGCGGCGATCCCCGTCGCGCTCTTGCTGGCGTGGGTATAGGCGCCGTGCGCTCCGGCGGTGCGCACCTTGAAGCGCAGCCATAGCGGGCCCTTTTCACCGAACCGCAGGGTCAAGGGGCTCGAGGGCTCGCCGTTGAGACAGCAATTCCCGAAGATCTCGGGGTGGTGCTCGGCGAGATAGCGCGCACCCCACGGTCCGAACGTCTCCTCGTCCGACACCGCCGATAGGGTCAGCTTTCCGTGCAGCGCATC
>NZ_JAFAVR010000247.1 GCF_019242355.1 Sphingomonas sp.
CGCACGCGCTCGGCGGGATCAATACCGCCTATCTCTGGCTGTGCGGGATGATTGCCGCGCTTACCCTGTTCATGTGGCTGCTGCGCCGCACGGTGACGAGCGCGCTTCCCGAAGGCGGTACCGGAGCGCGGCAGAGCATTGCTGCCGTCATCAGCGACGCCTTGTCATCGAACTGGGCGATCTTCGGCGGCGCCGCGATCTTCCTTTATGTCGGCGCAGAAGTGTCGATCGGCACGCAAATGACGGCGTTCCTGAATGACAACGGGATCTGGGGCCTGTCGGATGCACCGTTCCACGTGCCGCTGCTTGGCGCCGCCATGGGCAGCGACGGAGTCCATGGCGTATCCGTCGAGGAGGCGGGCAAGGCGGTTGGCTTCTACTGGGGCGGGGCGATGGTGGGCCGCGCGATCGGCTCGGCGCTGCTGGCACGGATCGACGCACCGAAGCTGCTCGCGACCTTCACCGCGATCGCGATGCTCATGTGCCTGTACGTCGTCACCGTCGGTGGAGTCAGCGCCGGTTTCGTGGCGCTGTCGATCGGCCTGTTCAACTCGATCATGTTCCCGGTTATCTTCACGATCACGCTCGAGCGGTCGTCGGCGAGCGTGGAAGCGACATCCGGACTCCTGTGCACCGCGATCGTCGGCGGAGCGCTGATCCCACTGCTGGTCGGCAAGGTCTCGGAACTGACGAGCTATCACACCGCTCTGATCGTTCCCGCGCTCTGCTATGCCGTCCTGTGTGCGTTTGCACTGTCGGCGCGCCGGGCGCGAGTGCATTTGCGCGACGAGCCGGCCGCCGCGACCATCCATTAAGCGGCGGCGGCGACTCTCCGGGCGATGAACTCGCTTGCCAGCGGCAGGCGGTCGGCCGCGATTTCGTAGGCGCGGCGGAGCTCGGCCATTGCGCGTAGGACTTCCGCTTCGGGCATCACGGCGGCGAGCGGGTCGCAGGCGGCGGGCATGATGTCCTGTCCGAGCATCACGGCGACCCAGCTCGGCACGTCGAACAGCTCGTCATTGTAGCGGAAGACGCGGCCGTGCTCCCGGAAGAGCTCGATCTTGTGGCGCAGGGTGTCGGGAAGCGGCGTTTCCCGGACCTGACGCCAGAAGGGTTCGTGCCGCCGGTTCGCAATATAGTGGAGGATCAGGAAGTCGCGGATCGGGTCGTAGCTCGCGACCATGTGGCGGTTGTATTCGTCCCGCTCGACCGGGCTGATCCCGCGATCGGGGAACAGGCTCAGGAGCTTCTGGATGCCGTGCTGCATCAGGTGAATGCTGGTCGATTCGAGTGGCTCGAGGAAACCTGAAGACAGGCCGATCGCGATCACGTTGGCTTCCCATGCCCGGCTACGCCGGCCGGCGGTGAAGCGGAGCCGATTGGGCTCCGCGATCGGCGCTCCATCAAGTGTGCCCCGCAGGATATGCTCGGCCTCGTCGTCGGTCATCTGCGAGCTGCAATAGACGTGGCCGTTGCCGGTGCGGTGCTGAAGAGGAATGCGCCACTGCCAGCCCGCGGGCTGAGCGGTCGAGCGCGTGTACGGCAGCAGCGGCTCCGTGCGTTCCGACGGGACGGCGATCGCGCGGTCACAGGGCAGCCAGTGGGACCAATCCTCGAAGCCGATGCCGAGCATCTGGCCGAGCAACAGGCTGCGGAAACCCGAGCAGTCGATGAACAGGTCGCCCCGGACCCGGCGGTCGTCCTCCAGAGTGACGGCGGTGACGAAGCCGCTCTCCGAATGCTGCTCGACCCCGACGATGCGGCCCTCGATCCGCTCGGCGCCATGACCCTCCGCATATCGGCGGAGGAAGCGCCCATATGCGGCTGCGTCGAAGTGGAAAGCGAAGGCGAGCTGCGACAGCGGATCGTCCGGGTTGGCGGAAGGATGGCCGAAGCGATGGCGGTCGGCGACGACAGCCGAGATGGAATAGTCCGAGAGCGGTCCGATCGCCGCATTCTCGCGGTTCCTGAGCCACAGCTGGTGAAACGGAACGCCGTTCAGCGGCCGGCCGATCTGACCGAATTGGTGGAAGTAGCGGTCGCCCGGCCTAGTCCAGCCGACGAAGTCGATGCCCAGCTTGTAGGTCGCATGGGTTTCCCGAAGGAACTGGGCTTCATCGATGCCGAGCATGGTGTTGAATTCGAGGATGGGCGGAATGGTGCCTTCGCCAACGCCGACCGTGCCGATGGCTTCGGATTCGACGAGCACGATGCGCCGGCCGGCGCCGCCGACGAAGCGCGACAGGGCTGCGGCGGCCATCCAGCCCGCCGTGCCGCCCCCGACGATGACGATGCGCCGGATATCCTGTGGTTCAGCCATCCCCCGCCACTAGGGCGTTTCGCGGCCCTTTTGGAAGGCCCGCGTCAGGGCAGGCGATAGGGGACCCACTCGTTGAGATTGCACGATGGCCCAGGAATGATTGACCCGGGTTCATTCCCGCGGATCCGGTCGTTGCGGCAATATTGGCCAGGCAGACCAGGCTCGACGATGATCGTGTTGAGCGGGCCGATCGCCGGACAGGCGGCGGCGAGATGGTTGATGTAGATCGTCCGGCCGGTGCCGTAGGCGATGGTCTGCGCGTCCACGGCGTGCAGATTCTCGGCGGCATCGGTGGTGATGCAGGATTGCGGCGGTCCCGGGACGCGGCCAGCGAGGAGGTTCGCGACGTCGGCGCCAGGCGGAGACGCGGCCTGCGAGCAGGCGGCCAGGACAGTTGCAGCGGCGATCGGCATCAGGGCGCGCATAGCGGGTCTCCTCTCGGCACAACGGTTGATCGGCACGGGCCGATCCTGGAAGAAAGAAATCCGGAACCGTGTCGAACCGGACCCCTTCATACCACGAAGCGTATGGCGGGGACGTGAATGGGCGCGCAAGCGCCAGCTTGCGTCGCGCACCACTGGCTTCCCGCAACTGCGGTGAAGCGGCGCAGGGGCAGCGCAGGAGGGCAGCAGCCGCATCAATAGCGAGACTCTGCGTGGAAGGCAGGACTCGTTGACAACGCGATCGCCTGATTAGCATGGTAGCGCTACCACAGGAGAGGTGATGGAGCTTAGTCGAAGAAGCGCGCTGGTTGGAGGTGGGACGCTCGCGCTGGCCGGGTGCATCGCGCCGAGCATTGTGACCGAGCCGCCGCGAGCGCCCGACTCGCTGGCAGCGCTTGCAAGGCGCAGCGGGCGGCGGTTCGGGTCGGCGGTGGCCTGGGGGCCGCCGGGCGCCGACAAGGGCAGCTTCGCCAACCCGGCCTATGCAGCGATCCTCGAACGCGAATGCGATGTTCTGGTGCCGGAGAACGAGCTCAAGTGGCAATGGTCGCGTCCGGCTCCGGATCGGTTCGATTTTCGGCAAATGGACGCGATCGCCGATTATGCGATGGCAAAAGGGTTCGAACTGCGCGGCCACACGCTCTTCTGGACGCCGGCAAAATGGTATCCGAAGTGGCTGGCGCAGACGACCTTCGGATCCTCGGCGGAAGCGGAGCGCCTGCTGACGAACCACGTCGAGACCGTCTGCCGTCGCTATGGCCGGCGCATCTATTCCTACGACGTGGTCAACGAAGCGGTGCAGCCGGAGACCGGCCAGATCCGGGAAACCAATGTCACCCGTACGATCGGGGGCGAGCGCTTCCTGGACCTGATGTTCCACACCGCCCGCGCCGAGGCTCCGCACGCATTGCTTGTCTACAACGACTACATGAGCTGGGAGCGGACTGGCGAGGACGAGACGCACATGGCCGGCGTGCTTCGCTTGCTCGAAGGCTTCCGCAAACGCGGCACGCCGGTCGACGCACTGGGCGTGCAGTCGCATATCCGACTGCTCAAGCCGCTCGGCGTCGCCGATATCGTCCGCGAGTCCGAGGCGCCGTGGCGGCGCTTCCTCGATCAGGTGACGGCGATGGGCTACAGGCTCGTCGTCACGGAGTTCGATGTGAACGATCGGACGGCGCCGGCCGATATTGCAGCGCGCGACCGGATGGTGGCGGAGTATGCCCGGGCTTATCTCGATATCATGCTGAGCTATCCGCAACTCGGCGATGTCCTCTGCTGGGGGATGAGCGATCGCTACAGCTGGCTGGAAGGTTTCGATCCTCGCGCGGACGGATTGCACAAGCGAGGGCTTCCGTATGATGCGAATTTCCGCTCCAAGCCGCTGCGCGAGGCGATCGCCGCGAGCTTCGCGGGAGCCGCTACAAGACAAGTGCAACCAGCACACAAGGCTATGAGACCAGCATGATCCCCGAACAATTCCTTCCCGATCCGCAACGTTACGACGGTCGAATGCCTTACCGGCGGTGTGGGCGCAGCGGACTGGACCTGCCGGCGGTCTCCCTCGGGCTATGGCAGAATTTCGGCGGCGTGGACTCGTTCGAGACCGGCCGCGCGGTGCTCCGGCGAGCGTTCGACCTTGGCGTCACTCACTTCGACCTCGCCAACAATTACGGGCCGCCCTACGGTTCGGCGGAGGAGAATTTCGGGCGCTGGCTGGCGGCGGATTTTCGGCCCTATCGCGATGAGCTGATTATCTCGACCAAGGCCGGCTACGACATGTGGCCCGGTCCCTACGGGGACCATGGGTCGCGCAAGTACCTGCTTGCGAGCCTCGACCAGAGCCTGAAGCGAATGGGCCTCGACTACGTCGACATTTTCTATTCGCACCGGGTCGACCCGTCGACCCCGCTCGAGGAGACGATGGGGGCGCTCACCCATGCCTGGCGGCAGGGGAAGGCCCTGTACGTCGGGATTTCGTCCTACTCTCCAGAGCTGACGCGGCAGGCGCACGCAATCCTCAGGGCGGAGGGCGTGCCACTGCTGATTCACCAGCCGTCCTATTCAATCGTCAACCGCTGGGTCGAGCATGGGTTGCTGGACGCGCTTGGCGAGCGTGGGGTCGGCTGCATCGCCTTTTCGCCGCTCGGGCAGGGGCTGCTGACGAACAAATATCTCAACGGCGTTCCAGCGGACGCGCGGGCGGCGCGGAATGACAGCTTTTCCAAGGATTTCCTGACGGCGCAGACCGTTGAGCACGTGCGGCAGCTGAACGCGCTTGCGCAGGCCCGCGGCCAGACGCTGGCGCAAATGGCGATCGCGTGGGTGCTCCGCGATCCTCGCGTGACGTCGGCGCTCATCGGCGCGCGGTCGGTGGAGCAGCTCGAGGATTCGCTGGCAGCTGTCCGGAATCTCGAGTTCAGCGAAGAGGAGCTCGAGCGGATCGATGCGCTTGGCACGGACGCGGGGATCGACATCTGGGAGGAGTCATCCTCGGTCGGCACGGCATCGTGAAGCGATTACTTGCGGTTGGAGCGCTGCTGCTAGGCGCTGCGTCTCCGCCTCCACCGCCGGAGATTGCCGTCACCATCGACGACCTGCCGGTGCATGCGCCCTATCCCCCGGGGCTGACGCCGCTTGCGGTCAACCGGCAGATGATTGCTTCGCTGAAGGCCGCGCACGTGCCGGTGACGGCCTTTGTCAATGCCGTGAACGTCAAGGATGCGGGCACGATGCAGGCGCTTCACGAATGGCGGGCGGCAGGCTTCACGCTCGGCAATCATACCTGGTCGCATCCCCATCTGAGCGAGCTGACCATCGCGCAGTTCGAGGGCGAGGTGACGAGGGGTGAGCCGGTCTTGTCGAAACTTGGCGGCGACAGCGACTGGCGCTGGTTTCGCTATCCGTTTCTCGACGAGGGCAAGGACCCGTCCCAGCGCGCTGCGGCAAGAGCGGTGCTTGCGAGCCATGGCTACAGGGTTGCCGACGTGACCACCGGCTTTTCGGACTGGGCATGGACTCCGGCCTATGCGCGATGCTCGGCGAAGCATGATCGAGCCGGGATCGAGCGGCTGCAGCAGCTGTACCTGGGAGCGGTCCGGCGGAGCATCGCCGACGATCGCGAGACGTCGCGCAGGCTCTACGGCCGCGACATTCCCTATGTCCTGCTGATGCACGTCAGCGCGATGAGCGCGCACATGATGCCTGAAGTGCTGCGCGTCTATCGCGCGGCAGGATATCGGTTCGTATCGCTGGCCGAGGCCGAGCGCGACCCCGTCTACCGCAGCGATGTGGACCTGACGCTACCGCCGCCGCAGTCTCGTGCCGAGTTGGCCATGCGGCGCCATGTGAGCCTGCCGGCGCCGGCCGACTATGGCGCGCAACTCGACGCCGCCTGCGCTTAAGCGGAGCGGACGCCGTCGATCCAGGTTTCGGTCACCGCGAGATCGTCGTCGAGCAGGACCAAATTGGCGCGGTAGCCGGGGGCGATTCGTCCGAGGCGGCCATCGAGACGCAGGAAAGCAGCGGGGTTGGTGCTGGCCATGGCAACGGCATCGGCAAGATCGAGGCCGAGCATCGCGACGGCGTTGCGGACGGCGCTCGCCATGTCGAGGTCGGAGCCGGCGAGCGTCCCGGCTGCGTTGACGCACTTGCCACCGGTCGCAGCGATCTCTTCACCATTGAGCGTGAAGGACTTGCGCCCGCCCACGCTCGGCATCGCGTCCGAAACGATGATGAAGCGGCGGAGCGGGGCAGCGCGCAACGCGAGGGTCAGGACACGCGGATCGACATGATGTCCGTCGACGATGATCCCGCACCAGCTGGCCTCGTCAAGCAGTGCGGCGCCGACGGTTCCCGGTTCACGGGATGTCAGCGGCGACATGGCGTTGAACAGATGAGTGAAACCGCGCAGGCCCACTCGCAGCGCGGCCGCAATCTCGTCCCCGTTCGCCTGGGTATGGCCAGCGCAGACGATCACGCCCGCGTCGGTCAGCCGGCGAATGATTTCGACGGGCATCGTCTCGGGAGCGACGGTAACGACGGTTGCGCCGCCGGTCGGACGCGTGAGCAACTCGATCTCGCGCTCGCTGATCCGGCGCAGCTTTGCCGCGTCGTGGATTCCCTTCCGCTCGGGATTGAGAAAGGGGCCTTCGATATGAATGCCGAGCACGCCGGGTATTCCGACGGCGATGGCCCGGCGCGCCTCATTCATCGCGGCGTCGATTTTGGCTTCGTCGTCGCTGATCAGCGTCGGCAGGAACCCAGTCGTGCCGAAGCGGCGGTGAGCCTCGCCGATTGCGGCAATGGTCTCGACGGATGGATCGTCATTGAAAAGGCGATCGCCGCCGCCGTTGACCTGAACGTCGATGAAGCCGGACACGAGCGTCTGCCCCCGAAGGTCGACGCGGATCGCGTCCGAAGGACAATCGCGCTCGGCAACGATTGCTGAAATGCAACCCTTGTCGAGTAAGATGGATTGCTCCGTGACGAAGCGGCCGTCGATCAGGACCCGACTATTGACGAGCGCCTCAACCATCAGCGCGTCTCCGTCACCTTGGCGAGGTGCGGCGGTCGGTCGGGATCGAGGCCTCGCGCTCTCGCCAGCGCATCGGCGGCGCGATAGAAAGACTGGATCTGCAGGATTGGTTCGAGCAACGGCGTCGAACGGATCGCGGGCAGCCGAAGCGCGTCGGCGGCTTCGGCTCCGGCAAGGAAGACGCGCGCGCCGCGTTCGAGAAGCGCGGCAGCGGTGTCCTGGACATTGCGCTCGGTCTCGTCCGACTGGCTGAACATCAGGGCCGGAAAGCCGGGCCGGACCAGCGCCATCGGGCCATGGCGCAGCTCGGCGGTGCTGAACGCCTCGGCGTGGAGCTGCGAGGTCTCCTTGAGCTTCAATGCGGCTTCCTGAGCGACGGCGAAACCCACTCCGCGGCCGAGGACGTAAAGGTCGGTTGCGCCAGCCAGCTCTTCCGCCAGCACCGACCAGTCGAGCGCCCAGGCCCCGGCAAGCTGCGACGGCAATCCATCGAGCGCGGCCCGAAGCTCGGCGTCGTCGGCCCATTCTGCGACGACCCGGGCGATCGCCGACAGCGACGCGATGAACGATTTCGTGGCGGCGACGCTGCGCTCGGGGCCGGCGGCGAGGTCGAGGACTTCGTCGGCGAGGTCGGCAAGCGGCGATCCGGTGTCGTTGACCAGCGCGAGGACCCAGGCGCCGCCTGCCTTGAGGCTTGCGACGGTGGCGAGCAGGTCGGGGCTCTTGCCGGACTGCGAAATGGCGATGCAGGCCGCGCCGTCGACGCGAAGCGACGAGGCGTAGACCGACGCGACCGAGGGCGCCGCGGAGACGACAGGGACCCCGACGCGCGTTTCGATCGCATATTTGGCGAAGGTGGCGGCATGGTCGGAGCTTCCGCGCGCGCAGGTCAGGACGATCGCAGGCGCGCGCTCGCGAAGGCGCTGGCCGATCCGCTTGAGGGTTGCGGCATCGCGTGCCTGCCGAGCGACCGCATCGCCGGATTCGGCGGCCTCGCGGAACATCTCGGTGGTGGATGCGGCAGTCGCCTGGGATCGGTCTGTCATCGCTATTGACGCACGGTAGCGATGTGCCGGATGCACGCACAATGACAAAGTTTGGAGTGCGCATGACGCAGGGCGTCGACGAGTGAGCGAAGTGAGGCTCGCCAGCCCGATGTCGGGCTGGCTGATGAACATCCGCGACGTGGATGATCCGGTCTTTTCCGACGAAATGATGGGCCCCGGGATCGCGATCGATCCGACCGAGGGGGTTCTGGTCGCGCCCTGCGACGCGGTCGTAACGCTGGTCGCGCCAACCCGCCACTCGGTAACCTTGCGGACGGAGTCAGGCGCCGAATTTCTGATCCACGTCGGGCTCGAGACAGTGGCGCTGAACGGACGCGGATTCGAGGCGCATGTGAGCGATGGCGACCGCGTTGCGGCCGGTGACCGGCTGATCAGCTTCGACATGGACGCCGTCGGGCTGAATGCGAAGAGCCTCGCGACTCCCATCGTGCTGACGAATGGCGGCGAGTTCGAGTGGTCGCCCGCGCCGCTCGATCGCCTGGTTGAGCGCGGCGAGCCGATAGGCGCGGTCCGGGACCGAGGATCTTCGAGCGAAGCTGGCGCCGTTCAGGGTGATGCGGTCACGCTCCTCGTGCCGGTCCGGTTCGAGCACGGCCTTCACGCCAGGCCGGCTGCGCGCGTCGCCGATTGTGCGAAGCGATATTCGAGCGCGGTGACGATCCGGCTGCGAGGCAAGAGTGCAGCCGCCCGTAGCCCGGTGGCAGTGATGGCGCTGGACGCACGGCATGGCGACAAGGTCGAATTGATCGCCGTCGGGCCGGATGCACAGGCGGCGGTGGAGGCGATTGCCGCCCTGCTTGAGGAGGGGGAATTGTCAGGTCCGGTTACGGCGGGGGCGGAGCCGACGGCGCGCTCCCTCGCGGCCAATGAAATCGCCGGTGCGTGCGCGCTCCCGGGCGCCGTCCTGGGGACCGTCAGGCATTGGCGCCGGCACGTGATCGAGGCTGCGGAGGAGGGTAGGGGTGTGGCGGCGGAGAGCGCCGCGCTCGAGGGGGCAAGGGCGAAAGTTCGAGCGCATCTGCAAGCGCTTGGAGATCGAGCTGGCGGGCCGGCTGCGGCTGTCGCGCAAGCGCATATGGGTCTGCTCGACGATGAGAAGGTCAATGCCGATGCGGCGGCCGAGCTCGCGCGCGGGCGAAGCGCATCGATGGCCTGGCAAGTCGCGAGCGCGGCGGCCGCGGACTCGTTCAGGGCGTCGGACAATGCGCGGCTTCGCGAGCGGATCGCCGACATCGAGGATGTCTCGGCGCAGGTCGTCGCGGCGCTTGCCGGAACGTCGGCCGCTGCGGGGATGGAGTTGCCCGAGGCCACGGTCCTGCTCGCCGACGAGCTGCTGCCGTCGGAACTGATGTCGCTGCCGCGCGATCGAGTGGTTGGACTGGCGACGTCGGGCGGTGGCCCGACGTCTCACATGGCCATCATCGCGGCGTCGTTCGGCATTCCGACCCTGGTGGCGATGGGGCCGCGATTGGCGGAGGTGCCGGATGGCACGGCTGTCCTTCTGGATGCGACCGCCGGCGTGCTGGTCTTAGAGCCGGATGAGCTCGCGCGAGGGCGCGCGGGCCGGGGCGTAGCCCAGGCAGGCAGCGGGGATTGCATCACGCGCGACGGCGAGCGGGTGCGCCTGCTCGCCAATCTCGGCGGTCTCGCCGAAGTCCAGGCGGCGCTGGCGGCGGGGGCGGAAGGCTGCGGCCTGCTACGGACGGAATTCCTGTTCCTCGACCGCGCAGACGCACCGTCGGAAGCGGAGCAGCGGGGTGTGTACCAGGCGATCGCCGACGCGCTCGACGGCCGGCCACTGACGATCCGGACGCTCGACATCGGCGGCGACAAGCCGGTGCCATACATCCGTTTTCCCAATGAGCAGAACCCGGCGCTCGGCGCGCGGGGTGTCCGCACCGGCCTGTTCGACCCCGAACTTCTGGACGAGCAAGTGCGCGCGATCGCCAGGGTGCAGGGCGACCAGATCAAAGTCATGCTGCCGATGGTGTCCTCGGCCGACGAACTGAAGGGTGCAAGGCGTCGCTTGAGCGAGCTCGGCGCGCAGGCGAAGGTCGGCGTGATGATCGAAACTCCGGCGGCGGCGCTGATCGCCGAGCGGCTCGCGCAGGAGGCAGACTTCCTGTCGATCGGGTCGAACGACCTTGCCCAGTATACGCTCGCGATGGACCGCACCAATCCTCTGCTCGCGGCAAGCATCGACGCGCTTCATCCGGCTGTGCTGCGGCTGATCGCGACGACGGCCGAGGCCGGGCGTGCGGCCGGCACCCCGGTCAGCCTGTGCGGAAGCCTCGCCTCGGAGCCGGCAGGAGCGATCGTCCTGATTGGCCTGGGGATCGGCGAGCTGTCCGCGGTGCCAGCGGCGATTCCCGCCGTTCGACAGGCCATTGGCCGAGTGTCGGCAGCCGATTGCCGGGCGCTTGCGATACGCGCGCTGAGTCTTGAATCCGCTGCGCAGGTGCGCGCGCTCGCAGC